>CAXHCD010000022.1:0-53383 GCA_964015265.1 uncultured Oligoflexia bacterium | reverse complement strand
CTTATTACTTGCTTCATTCAAAATAAAAATATGACATTTAGTCATATTTTTTCGGTCTAACCCGAACTACGAGAACAAAAATTGTCTTATTACTTGCTTCATTCAAAATAAAAATATGACATTTAGTCATATTTTTTCGGGTTAGTTACCAATCACGAGTTGGTAATAGAATGTGAATTTTCCGTCTTTATTTACGATCATGTTTGGCGGATTAGGAATGGATTTTATTTCTTTTAGTGTCTCTTCAAATAATTCTTGGATGTAGTCATCATTGGACCATTTAACCATTTTAATTTTTACAATATTTCCTTTTTCATCGAAATCAACTTTTCCAATCATATGGTATTTATTAAGTTTTATACCATTTAGAAGATATGGTCTTTTAGTAAGTTGTTTTCCGAGAGCTTTTTGAAAGGCATTCAAATAAGAGTTAAAGGCCCTTTTCTGAAATCCATATAACATTTTTTCAAATGAATTTAGCTCATCTTCTTTGACTCCCTCAGGTGGTTCAAATACTAAGTTTAAATTTGACATCTTAAATGCGTTTTTGGCGTTATCTGGAACTTTAAGATTCTTCAGAAAATCTTTTTTAATTTGAGCTTGTTGTTTTTTAATAATTGAGACACTTTTTCTTTTTTCAACAACTTTTTTCGCATCAATTTTAATATTTTCATCAACTTTGCCAGTATCTTTTTGTTTCAGGTCAGAGAGGTCTAAGCTTTTCTGATATGGTGATTGACTGCTTTTTTGTTGACTAATTTTCTCGGAAAAGGACTGGTTTTTAGACTTTTTTACACCTACAGTCCGATACTTTTTTTTATCTATACGTGTCAGAACTATAGTTTTTTTGTTTTTACCTTCACGTGAGGAAGGCTTAAATTTAACAATAGTGATAAATAATGCATGTATCATCACAGATATAAATAAGAATATAAAAATTCTAGGTTTTTTATTATTCATAGAGCGATAATACGCTAAAAATTATAAAAAAAGTAATTCTTGATCAAAATAATGGGTAATATTATCCATTCTTGACTTGAACCGTACAAAAGGTAGAATTTAAGGGAGGATTAGAAGACTGTCCTCTTTGCAAGATGCGTTTATATTTCAAGGATTGAATATGAAAATACAAGTTTTAAACCTCTTAAAAGTTAAAAAATATGGGGCCCTCGTTTTCACAGGACTAGCACTGGCCACCTCAACATATTTTTATAAAAATTGGTCTTCAGAATTACACAAATTAAATAAATTAAATTCTGGAGTAGGAACTTGTTTTAAAAGAGTAGGTCAATCATTTACCGCTAATGTAATTTCTCAAAATTCTGCAGGTTATTTACAAGCTGATTTTTTAAGTATGACTGAAGAATGTTTTGGAGAAGCACTTAGTTTATCTGAAGATGTATTTGCTGAAGGTTCATTAATATTGAAGAAAATGAGTGAGCTTAGTACTGACGTTCACTGGTTTCATGAAAAATTACTAAATAATGGAAGTAAGTTTGCTGGACTAACTCCAACTCCTGTTGAAGATCGTTTTTCAGACTTAGAGTTAGCTTATGAAAAAGTAGATGAGTTAATTTCTAAAAGAAGTGAAAGAGTTGAGAGTAGTACTGAAATGATAAAGAAGGCAGTAGGTCTATTATCTTTTCTATTACTTGGTCTTAGTATCGTAGCATTTTTTGATAATCGCAAAAGAAATGCTCTTCGCTTGGAACTAGAATCTAGAGCAACAGAAACTCTTTTAAATTCAGAAAATATTTTAGAAGATGATGAAGTTAAGGATATTCTCGAAGTCGCACTTCAATCAAATGATTTTAAAAAATGTGGTCAATTATTTTCAAGATTTCATGGCGACGCAATTAATAAGATTGAACTATATTCTGATGTTGAAGAAATTAAATCTTCAAAAATAATTGAAAAAACACCTCAAAAAGTTGTTAGCTCAGATTTGGTACAAGAAACAAAGCAAGTTGAAGCAGAGCTTAATTTAGATACATTAATTGGTAATATTGTTGAAAAAGCTTCTAATCTTATTTTTAGACATGGTATTGCACTTGAATATGACCTTGATAAAGATATTTACATCTCTGAAAAGAGTGAAGCAATACAACATATAATAAATCAAGTTGTTATGCATTCAGTAGAAAGTTGTGCTCATTTAGCTGAAAATAAAAGAATTAAAATTTATGGGAAAAAATTAGGTGGTTCAATTATTTTAGAGTTAGAAGATAGTGGTTTAGGTCATTCTCAAGATTTTCTAGATGCAGAAATGGGATTAAAAAGAAACTTATCTTCTTCAGACTTAAACTTAACGGTTTGCAAAGAGTTAGTAAAAGATGTTGGTGGTCAGATTGCTTTTGAGAATAGATATGATGATGACAATAAAGTAATTGGTGCTAGAACTAGGATCGTCCTTAGAGGAAGTTCAAAACTATTTACTCAAGGATTACCTAAGAATCCTACTAAGAGAGTAAAAGAGATTAAGAAAGGTTCGAAGAAAGATATTTTACGAAGCTTGGGACAAATTTCTTAAAATAAATGTTTTTTGTAGTTTTTAAAATCATTCTTACCGAAGGTTAGTTTGAATACCTTGCTAAATAGGTTTTGATTAATATTTTCATTAAAAAATAAACTAGTGATTTTTGGAAGATTCTTGTTCTTTTGATTCCTGAATTTTTCAAAAGATACGTCTGCTAAAAAGTAAGCACATGCTTTTGCTGCTGAATTAACAATTCGCAAATCATTTTTTCCTAAGTTTATTTTCACTATTTCAGGAGTTTCAATTATTTCAACAGCAAGTTCAGTATACTTTTTCTTAGTTTTATTTCTAGTTTTATCAATTGTTTCAATAAAGTCTTGATACATATCACATTTACGATATGGATTTATAACTTTTGTACAAAGGTAAGAAAAATAATACATAAAGAAATAATGATAAAATTTTTCTTCAATATTCCCTGTTATTAAATCATCATAATCTTTATTTTTTTTAGTCTGAACTAAATGATATAAGTGCCTTCCTGATAAACTGGCAATCCTATTCAAAGAATAAGAGGGACAATAATAAGTATATGAAAAAGGAATTTTGAAACTTTTTCCATGTAAAATTAAATTATTATAAAAATTGTTAAGTTCTTTATTTTTAATTTTTTTTATTTTACTCAATATAAATGCAAGGCGAGTGTGATCATAAAGGTTGAAGTTTTCAATTTCTTCAGGTTTTAGAGGTAAATTAAATATTTTATTTAAGTGCTGAGATAAATTAAAGAAGTTTTCATCTATGTTGCTATCAAAACTTTTAAGTCCTGACTCAAATACATACTCATGAATATCAAACTCAGGATCATCGGATAAATGTTCATACCAATAGATCATACTTTCATATTTAATCCATGGAGGAGAAGTCTGAAGTATAAATTCAGATTTATTAAATTTAAAAAATCTGCGTTTCGATTCTTTCGTAATTGCTTTCCAATAAACTTCATCTAAGTTTTGATGAATAATGGTTTGTTTTAAAGTTGAACGATACTTCTTTTCAACTATTTGAGGTAGTTTATTTGGAAAAATATGTAATTCACCAAAAAAGGTAACAAATAAATGATCTTCAAATGTTCTTAAGTGGTCGCAAATAATTTGTGCAGCGAAATGATCTCTTTCTTTTAGAGTTCCGCTGGTATTAAGAGCAATAATTTTAAAATCATACTCTTTGGCCAGTTCAAAGAAGAATTTGTAGTGTACCCATGGAAATCTCCACGATTCATGGTACTCAATAGATTCTAGAAACTCTAATTCCGAAATTATACCTTTTATATATTGTTCAATATAAACTTGATGTTTATGGTCTACAAATTCAACCCCTAAAATGAGTTTCTTTCTAAGTTTTAGAAGCTGACGAAATATTCTAAGAATATTTCTTCCGCTTTGATCAAATGTATGAAAATCTCCCACATAAATAGATCTTGAGCTTTTTATGCTTCTCATAATTTCTGTTAAATTTGAGTCATACAATCTTCGTTTCGCAAGCTTATTTTGGTTATTATGATAGCTCTTGAGATCTCTAGTATGTGATTCTTCGTATGCATAGGCCTTTTTCTTCATGTAATCGTACATGGCCTTTTGAATCTTAATTAAGTCTTTATTTTTCATCAGTAACTATAATTTTAAAAAATTGTGAAAAATAATCAACTAAATAACGTGAGAATTTCCATTTATTATTTGAATACGAAAAGTTTCAGCAATAACATTTGAGCATTTCTCTTTTACGTCTATTAGACTTGTAACACGTTTTTGGTAATCAGATATTATTTGAGAAAGCTCGTTACTTCTAGGAACTTTTATTAAGTTGAGAATCTGAAATAAGTTGTGCCCAATAGTATTGTTTAATATGAAAGATAAGAAGGCACATAAGACATCATCTGTATAAAGTCTTACACATGGAGTTCCTGATGAGTAAATTTCAATAAAGGTTTTATTGTCTTCAGTTTTAGATTCAATCTTTTCTATTTTTCCATTTAGAGAATTCATATCTGTAGATAAAAAATCAATATATATATCAGGGTGACCTTGATTAAGAGCAGTTGACTTTAGTGAAAGAAGAGGTTTTTTCAATACAGGATTATTAAATGGAATATCATTCATTTGTCCACGTTGACCTTGAAAACTGTCAATGGCTTTTAAAAGAAATGATTTTGAATTAGATAAGTTTTGAATGGCAAAACTAGGATAAGTTTTTGATAAATTTTGAATATTTGAGATTGCTGAAAAGTACTTGTTTTTAAGTTCTTCTGGATCTCTTTGTAAAATTTCTTCTTCATTAAGTTGTAAAGTATTTAAATACTCATCATTAATTAAAGTTGGATAATTAGTATTAATGAAAAACTTAGGCACTAATAAAGATTTTAGTTTTGATTTAAGTTTTCTCATCCCTCCTGAAAGAGAGAGTTGAATAACTTGATGACCAATTTTATCATTAAAGAATTCTCTAAATATATCTAGGTCTAAATCTTTAATCTTTGGTGTTATCCCAAAATATTGAAAGAATGCATTTCCATATTGATCTTGCTTTGCTCTTAATGAGCTAGAGTTTATTATTTCGACTTTAATGTTTTTAGTAGATGAATAATTTATTATTAACACATACGGGAATGAATCATATTGTTTAAATTTAATACCCAATAAGTCTGAGGTTGGAGCATTTTTAACATCATTATTGTTTATAGAGTCTATGATGAAGAAATAATCTAATGGGTAGCATGACTTTGTTAAGTTTTTAAAGAAGTTTGGATGTGTAATATTGTCAGAATCAGTTAGACCTGAATTTAAAAATTTACCATCTAGAATTGCATCTTGATAGTATTCGAAGCTGTTCTCATCTCTTAGTTCTTTTCTATACATGCTTTTTAAATTAGGACCTTTTTCTATAAGAAAAGACCTGAATTCTTCTACAAAACCTTTCATTTCTTGAAACTGATTTAGTTCACCTGACCATCTAAATGTCGAAACAGTTTCTTTGTGGATATGGTTATTAAGTGACAGATCTTTTCTTAAAGTGAAAATATAGAGATGTTGAGGAATTTCACCTCTTCCTTTTAAAGGCTCCATATTTATAAATGTTTCAAGTTTAACCTTCGATAGGAGTTGTTCTACTTTTTCCGATTGACTTGGAACGAAAAGGTTTTGATTAGATAGAACGTATAGGAATCCATCTTTATGAAGAGAGTCTAAAGATTTATTAACTTTTTGTATTAAAAAATGGTGAGGATTTTTCTTAGGCAGTTGAGACAAGTTAATTAAAATTCTTTTGTAGGCATTCTTTTTAACTTTCTCGTCAGTATTTTCAAATATAGACATTTGTCTATTTGATTGTTCGCTAGATTCTTTCTTTTTCCTATATGTTTTCCCAATAAACTGAATAGGATCTAAAGTTTCTTCTTTAGCAATATGAATTAAGAAAATCATAAATTGAAGCTCATGACATAATTTTAGAAAGCATCCTTCATTATAATTTTCACTGAAAAAATGAGGGGCCATAATTGTATCCCATTTTTTCTGTCCTAAGAAATAGTTTTGCGCTATCCAATAAGCTTGTGAAATTGAACTTAGATAATCACCTTCAAATTTACAATCTAGAACTTGGAAGTTTTCTTTTTCAGTATTTACAGCAGTGAATGGGAAAAAGTTTTTTTCATCTGACTCTATCCATTTCGGAAAGTTTATAAATAACCTGGATAGAAGTTCTCCAAAAGCACCGTGAGATAGGGAGTGTGAATAATTAGTGCTCTTAATAGAAAGAGATTTAATTATTTGAGATTGTTTTAATGTAACTAAGAACTCTGAAATTTGACATATTAAATTGTGAAAATTTTCACTTGGTCGATACCAACTATACTGATTTTGCTGTAAAGCCTCTGATTCAACTTCTAAAGTTCCCCCTTTTTTAAAAACTTTAGAAAGAAATGAACTAGGATTGATCAAACTAGAGATACTGAAGTTTATATTTGTATGAGAGCATAAAGTAAGAATGAATCTAACTTTTAAAAGGTAAACTACAACTAATCTTTTACAATAACTTTCTATGAAGTTTTCAAGAATATTCTTAAAAGGCGAGTAGTTTTTAAAGGCAACTTGTTCCCAAAAATCATCAAGATCTTTAATTTTAACTTGTTCATGTTTTTGGTTGTTAAGAAACTTTATGAATTCATTATAAATGAGTGATTTTTGAGTTTTCGAAAATCTTTCAGTGTTTAAAAATTGATTCTTAGCATCGATGACTAATTCATTGATCACTTTTTCAAATTTTAATATTTCTTTTGAAATTAAGTTTTCGCCATTCCATCCAGGTACAAAAAAACCGAGAGGACAGAAGTTCTCTTCATTTAATTCTTTTTCACGGGCATATAAATCTTCAAAACCAGAAGTTCTGCTTTTAACTTGCACCGAATCCAAAGCACTAGAATTTTTGTTCAGCCAATTATTGGCCTTGAACTTACTCTCACTCAATTTTAATTTGTTCCTGAAAAATTTGCGTGATTCTATCTATTTTCTTCTTATTTGTCAGGAAAAATTCCTTGTGGATAAGTAGAAAAACTTATCTAACTGATTGATATTAAAGAACTTAGCATGTGTAAAGTAAAGTTTTGTAAGAAAGACGCCGAAAAATAGAGAAACTCGTATTGTTCATATTTAGGAGCAGGAAATGGACGAAAATAAAAAGCTAAAAGAATCTCCCAGTAATGAGGAGCTAGGGTTTAACGACGCTGAGCTTGAAGACATCATGAACGAAATTGAAGACTTGGAAAAAGAGTTTACTGAGGAAGTTCTTAATGAGCCTGATTCGGACGAAGATCTAAATATTTCCCTTGCTACGCAGACCCCTGAGGTGACCCCTGAAGAACTTTCAAAAGGACTTGGAATTGAACCTAGCGAGGAAGTTGTTAATTTAAAACTTACTGAAGAGGAAGTTAAAAAAACTGATCTTCAAGAAGCAATAGATTCACAGTTTGCAAATAACTTTGAATCCAAAGAAGTGGAAGCTGTAAGTGAAGTAAAAGAAGAGCCTGTTCAACATGAAGCCCCAGCCTTACATACAACATCTATGAATCATAGTGGCCCAGCAGAGTCCTCTATGAAATTTAGTGTGTCTGGGAATATGAAGGTAAACTTAGACTTTGAAGTTTCTGGAAAGCACGTTTCATTATGGGTAAATGAGAAAGAAGGACTTGTAATTGAAATGGAAGGTGGTGCAAAATTTAGTGTTCCATTTTCAAATGAAAGTATTAAGAAAGCTGGTTAATGACAATTTCTATATTAGGAGGGAAGTTTAAAGGGCAAAAGCTAAAACTTCCCCCCGAAAAGATCACTCGGCCAACTTCGGCCATGTTAAAAAGAAAAATTTTTGATGCTTACCAGAACCTCTCTGAGGTTATATTTGTTGATCTTTTTGCGGGAAGTGGATCAATTTGTTGTGAAGCAATATCAAGAGGTGCCAAAAAAACGTATATTAATGAAATAAATAAGAAGAGCTTTAAAATTTTAAACGAAAATTTAAGTAGTTTTAAAGGTGCTGATTATGAGGTTCAAAATGAAGATGCTTTAAAGTATTTAAAGTTTTTTCTTGAAAGAGTTTATTTAAAATTAGATAGCGATCAAAAGGAAAATACAATTATTTACATTGATCCCCCTTATGAGAATATTCAAATGTATAAGGACTTAATGAATCAGTTAAATCAAAGCTCTTTTAACGGGGTTGTCTGGTTAGAAACAAGTACTCAAAAAGGAATCAAAGCTGAAGATATCCCTCTTGGTGAAATGCAGATTCACAAGTCATATGAACATTCAAATAACTTTATTCTTGTGATTTACTAACCAAAATAGCATAATTTCAATCGGAGAAACTTAAATGACTGAGCTTAAAAAAGCTTTATATGCTGGAACATTTGATCCATTTACTAATGGGCATTTAGATATAGTTAATCGGTCTTTAAAAGTTTTTGATGAAATTACAATTGTTATTGCTGTGCCACCTAATAAATCCCCTTTGTTTTCAAAAGATCAACGAGTTGAAATGCTAAATGAGTTATTTAAAGAAAACTCAAATGTTAAAATTGATACTTGGGATGGATTAATTGTTGATTATGCTAAAAAAAATAAAATTCCTTCTATTGTTAGAGGCTTGAGACCAACTGGTGATTTTGAAATTGAGTTTCAAATGGCATCAATGAATCAATCGTTGCATGCAGGAATTGAAACATTTTTTTTAATGACTAGTGGCGAACATTATTTTGTTTCCTCTACATTAATTAGAGAAATACTCAAACACAGTGGAGATATTTCACCATTTGTACCTAAAGAAATTTTTAACCATATTAACAAAAAGTAGATTATGAAATTAAGTCAAAGAATTAAAGAAGTTCCATCTAGTATAACATTACAATTAAACTCGAAGGCCGTTGCCATGGCAGAGGAAGGTAAAAAAGTTTTCAACTTAACTGCTGGGCAATTACCTTTTAAACCACATCCAAATTTTGTAGAGTTATTGAGAAGTGAACTTAACTTTATGAAAAGCTTTCAATATTGTCCTGTAGCAGGGTTTCCAAATTTAAGAAAAAAATTAATGAATAGAGTTTCTCAAAGCAGAAATATTGAATTTCCTGAAGATTTTGATTGTTTCATTAGTAATGGTGGTAAACATTCTATTTCTACGCTACTTGGAGGAATGGTAGATAAAGGTGATGAGGTCATTTTACTTGCTCCTTATTGGGTTTCGTATCCTGTCATGGTTGAGTTTTGTCATGGAATTCCTGTGACTGTTGAATCTACTGTGCATGATAATTATACGCCAAGTATAAGTGATATTAAAAAGTCTATATCTGAAAAAACTAAAGTTATAATTATAAATTCACCAAATAATCCTGGTGGAATTCATTATAGTGAAGAGTGGATGAAAGAATTAGCAGAGTTGCTTGTTGAAAATCCACATATAAATATTATTAGCGATGAAATTTATTTTGATTTAAGTTATTTTGATCCTAAGCCTAAATATTTTTATCAATTTAATCCTGAGTTACTAGATAGAACAGTAATCGTTGACGGAATTTCAAAGTCTTTAGCATGTACTGGCCTAAGGTTAGGATATGCAATAGGACCTGGAAATTTAATTTCAGCATGTACTAGACTTCAAGGACAATTAACTTCTGGGTCAAATAGTCATGTTCAGAGAGCATTAGCAAATTTTGATTTTAATGATCTTGAAGAATATCTAACTCCCATAAAAACACATTTAAGATCTAACTCTAGAATCTTAATGGAATGCTTACGAGATAGTGACTTGTCACATTGTTGGTATCAGTCTATGTCTGCGTTTTATTTTCTTTTTGATTTCACGCATACACCTTTTTATAAGAGCTTAAAAAAGTCTGAAAGTGACCATTCTGATTATTCAATGGAGATTTGTACGAAAGTACTTGATGATATTGGTGTAGCAATGGTTCCTGGCGTCGCATTTGGAGTACCAAATAGTGCTCGAATAAGTTTAGTTTCTGAGAGGGCCGAGTTTACTGAGGCAATTGAACTACTTTGTAAGTATTTAAAAGGGCCCGTGTAAACAAATTTTCTCCCTGCAATAGGAAAGTTAAATAAGAGATAATTAAGGTGGAGACTTTTCCTAGGGGGGAATTTGAGTAAAAAGCTCAGTCTTTTTTGCTTAGTTATACTTTTACTTTTTAGTTGTGGGAAATCATCTGAAGAAACAGTTGAACAAGCAATTATTACAGCTGAAAACTACCTTGGAGCTGGTCTTTGCCAAAGTGCAATTGATGAGCTTGAAAAAATTGGAAGACAAAACGAAAATGCAAGGTACCTAATTACATTGGCCTCTGGTTATGCCTGTAGGGCCGGTTATGATACACCAACTTTTATTACTTCTCATTTACCTAACTTTGCAACTCCTGCAACTTTAGGTGGAACAACAACTTTTTCTACATCTCAAACTATGGATGCTCCTGATAATGATGCCTATGAAGATGTTCAAACTGCAATTGATATTTTGTTATATGCAGGGGGAATTGAATCGACAAAGAATCCAACTGTGGCCAGAAGAGCAGCGAAATTTACATCAAGAGAAGCGGCCGGAATAAATTCTTTTTTAATGTACCTGTTAATTACTCAGTTAGGAAAGTATTTATACTATTACGGAAACGCAAGTGCTGCAGGTGTGAAAGGTGGAGGTACAACTTTTACAAATAACTGCATCATGAATTATACAACAACTACAACCCTTAGTTATGATGATGATGGTTCCACTGGTCCTAATCCCCCTATAAATACTGACGTTGGAACAGTACTTGATTCAACTACTAATGGAGCTTGTGATTCGACGCAGGCAGGTCATCCACATTTAAATATTGCAGCTTCAAAAACAAAGAGGCTTTGTCAGGGTGTCGTTATTTGGAATAACTTCCTTGCAGTTTTTCCAGAAGTTATTGGGGCTTCAACAGGTGGAGATTTTGGAAGTATAAGCGGTGTTCAGACTACAATAGATTTGTATAAAGACATTGTTTCAAATGCGAGAACAGCTGACGCTAGAATGACTGATCTTGTAGATATGCTCAGTCAGACAAAATGTGAGTCGGAGTATTCAGACACTGATGAATATTTTGATATTTTCTTTTCCCTTTACTTTGAGATTTTATTTGTATGATGAAAGTAGTGACACTAGCTACATTTCTAATTTTAAGCTTACAAACATGTTTTGCTAAAGAGATCAGGCATCTGATGAGAAGCCCTCAAGCATTATTAATGGGAGATGCTTTTACTGCTAGGGCCGATGATGAATATACATTATTTTATAATCCAGCTGGGCTTGGAAGAAATTCTGGAGCACAGATTAAATTAATCAATCCAAATATTGGAGTGACTAATGCCTTGGATGAGCTTGATCGATTTGAAGATTTTCCTAGTAGTGATGCTTCAGCTATCTCACAAAGGTTAATGGGTTTTCCAGTATTTGTTCAACTAGGAGCAACTCCTACAATGAAAATTGGCCCTTTTGGATTTAACTTGTTTGCCAACTCTACAACAAGTTTGAGTTTAAGAAATGCAACCCATCCTGCTCTAGATGTTGATTATAGACTTGATAGAGGTTTTATTTTTGGATTTGCTTATAGTGTAGGTAGCGGAGGTAGCGCTGATCTATTTAAATTGAAATCAGATAGAGGACCTAAAAGCGGTAAAAGATGTAGCTATGGAATAGGCATTAAGCATATGAATAGGCAGGGACTTAAAAATAAATTTGATGTGTTCTCAGTTGAGTTATTAAACACAATTGCAAATGGAGTTGATAGCTATAGTGATCTTAGAGATGCGCTTGGATTTTCTAAAGGTAAAGGATGGGGTGGTGATTTAGGTTTAGATTGTTCTGTTGGTGGGCCAATGGGAGAGTTGTCATTTGGTGCCTCAATACTTGATGTTTTTGATACAAAATTTATTAAATCAAGTGGAGATTATGATATTCCAAGACAAGATATGTACATTAATACTGGTGTAGCATGGAAGCAAGATTTTGGTATTTTTGATTATGCATTATCGTTTGATCTTCATCCTATAAATGAGCCCATTGAGTTTGGTCAAATGGCACACTTTGGCCTAGAGGTTGGTATACCTTTGATTCGTGCTTATGGTGGTTGGAATGGTGGTTATATTTCTTATGGAGCGAAGTTTAATGTTTGGCCATTTGAGATTACGGCCGGCTTCTACGGGGTAGAACTGGGAAGTAATTTTAAAGAACAAAAAGGTTCCAGAGCAGTTATTCATTTATCCTTATTAGATATTGAATTTGATTTATAAATAGCTTTTCCCAATATTTCCTTGTCAAAAGATTTTAAAAATTTGAAAATTAAATAGAGAGACAAAAGATACTGTATTAAAGCAGTAGGTTATTTGGTTTGAATATTAAAAAAATAATTATTTATATTTCCTTATACCATTTCCATGGGAGTTTTCATTGAAAAAAGTTTTTGTATTAGATACAAACGTTATCCTATTTGATCCAACGTCGATTTTAAATTTTGGCGATAACACAGTTTTTATTCCTCTTATTGTTGTTGAAGAAATTGATAAATTTAAAAGAGATCAAAATGAAAATGGTAGAAATGCCAGACACTTCTCAAGAATCGTTGACGACCTTAGAAAACAAGGACAATTGGCCAAAGGTGTAAAACTTGAAAGTGGCGGAGAATTAGTTATTTCAATAGACTATGGTGGAACTCAAAAAAGTTCTTATGAGTTTTTAGATTTATCAAAAAACGACAATAGAATTTTATCAACAGCTTTAATGTTAAAAGATAAAGGCGAGCAAGTAATTCTTGTAACTAAAGATGTTAATTTAAGACTAAAAGCTGATGCCGTAGGTGTTCCATCTGATGATTATGGTAAGAAAAATATTACGCCAGATGATTTATATAAAGGTCAAAGATTATTTGAAGTTTCAATAGAAAGATTGAGACAATTTGATAAGGAAAGATTTTTACCAGCGACAGAAAAAGAACAAGATTTCTTATTTGCAAATGAATATGTAACAGTTTGTGAAGAAGGAAATCAAAGACATAGAATGCTTGGGAGATACAATTTTGAAAAAAAAGGAATTGTTCCATTAATTAGAATGAGAGAAGGTACTTGGGGAATATATCCTAAGAACGTTGAGCAACAATTTGCTTTAGATGCTCTATTAAATGAAGAGGTAAAACTTGTATCATTACTTGGAAAAGCAGGTACTGGTAAAACTCTTCTAGCAATTGCAGCCGGATTAGAGTTGGCAATAACACAAGAAAAATATTCTAGGCTTCTAGTTTCTAGGCCAATTCAACCTATGGGAAGAGATTTAGGTTTTTTACCTGGGGATGTTAATGAAAAATTAGGTCCTTGGATGCAGCCAATATTTGATAATATGGATTTTTTATTTGGACATCATCGTGCAGTAAACTCTAATACTTGGGAAGAGCTAATCAATCAAGGTCTTCTCCATATCGAACCTTTAACTTATATTAGAGGGCGTTCAATTCCTGGACAGTATTTAATTGTTGATGAAGCGCAAAACTTATCTCCTCACGAAGTAAAAACAATTATTACTAGAGCTGGAGAAGGAACAAAAATTGTACTAACTGGAGACTGTGAACAAATTGATAGTCCATATTTGGATTCTATTAACAATGGTCTGGCCTACGTTGTAGAAAGAATGAAAGAAGAACCAATTGTTGCACATACAGTATTAAAAGTTGGAGAACGTTCAGAGTTATCTGAAGCAGCCTCAAAGTGTTTATAACATGAAGCCTGAAGAGAATTATAAACGAAAAAGTTCACGAGCACCTTTGTTCTCTGAAATTTTATATAATTCTGAAGGTTATGTTTTTAAGGCAAAAGCAATCAATATTTCTGTGGGAGGTCTCTTAATAAGAGATCTTCCTCATATACCAAATAGTGAGCTTGTCGATATTATGGTCGAGCTACCAGACTATTTTGATTTTCAAAAAATAAAAACATCTACTTTAAAAGCACTTAAAAGAGAAGATTTAGACGGACAAACGTTTCGGGCAAAATTTAAAATCGTTCGTTCATTTGAAGGAATGAGTGAAGTAGATAAAATTTTTGAAGAGTATATAGGTTGTGGCTTTTCAATAGTGGAAGAGGATGGACGAGATAAAATTTTAAATTATATAAATAAGTATAAAAGAAATGTCGTCTACTTATTGCATTTATTTGAACATAAATCAGATGACTCTCTAACTAGAATTCGACAAATTTGTCGAATATTTGGTTATCCCTATCAGGAGTCAGTTTCAATTTTAAGACAAAAGATTTTACACGATTATCAAAGCCTTGAGAGCGCATAATTTTTATTGGTTTATTAAAAAAAATTGTTTTTGTCGGTTTATTATTCAACTTTTTTTCCGATAATATATTCATATATATGAATACAAAGGTACTTAATGAAGAGTTTATTAGTAATTGGATTAATCTTAATGTCGTCATGTAATATTGAAGATGTTCAAAAAGATAAGCTATGTACATTAGTTGGTCCTTTAAATGATTTGAATTTACAAGTTAACTTTAAAAATAAAAGACCTGAGACTTTTGAAATCTATTTAAATGATAATCGCTTCGATAATTGTAAAAACTTAGAAAGTAGCTATCCTTGTTCATTTATGATAGACAATGAAAATCCAAATCAAGTCCAAATAAAATTATATCTTCATCAAACATTTGATTTTTTAGACATTGAAATTGCAGAAGTAATTGATAAAATGAAAATTACTAGAATTGAAGCTGAAAATGTTGAACTTGAATGGATTGAAACCTCAACTCTAAATGGAGAAGGTTGTGGCCTTACTTACTCTTCAGGTAAAGGCCTTAACGAATAATTCCTTCAATAGAGTCCTATTTTAATGTACAATTTTTCCTATGAGTAAATATATAAATGTAGATGGATATATTGTTGAATTCGATGATTTTATCATTTTAGGCAAAGGTGCTCCATTTGAGAATATGGTAAATTCACAATCACTATCTCGGGCTCATCTGTATATTTATATAGAAAATAATAAAATATACGTTAAAGATTTAGGAAGTAAGAACGGAACTTTTTTAGATAAACAAAAATTAGAACCTGGAGAAGCCTATAAAGTTAATAGTTCTAGTAGGCTCTTAATAGGTGATCATCGAATAATTTTTCCTAAAAACTGTAATAAAGATGAAATAAATGATTATAAAGATTTTCACTCAATAAATATAAAGTTTTTATCTTTGGAAAAACTTGGGTACTTATCAGTTTTGGTAGCATTCCTTGTAACAATCCCTCAGTTTGGTACACAAAATATTGTAAATGTTGTCATATCACTAATAACAAATGGAATGATTTTATTTGGGTTAGGTTATTTATGGTTAAAGTTAATTCTTAAAATTGATATGGCCTATATACATGCCTATATTGGTAAATATGGAATTGGGATTTATTCAAATAGTTCCGGAGAGTATTTTAAATTTTCAGATATTGAGAAATTAGAAGTTAATGGGAGTTCAGTTATTATTCATGTAAATAATAGAGACTTTAGAGTTAACTTTATTAATAGAATTGATGATTTTGTTAATGAAATAAAAGTAAGAGCAGGGCAGTTACCACTAGAAGTAGATAAAAACTTAAGAAAATCTTTGATAGTAAAAGTATCTTTATTTTTAATTCCAATTCTTGGAGCAAGCTCTTTTACATATGATATTGAATATTCTATTTATTTATTTTTAGGATCATTAATGGCCATTGTGGGAGCATATTCATTGTATGATGATAAATTCTTTGAAAGTTATTGGTCTTACTTTAAAGGTGATGATGTAAAAAATAAAATTCTTGTAGGGGTTGTGACTTTAGTTTCTTGTTTCGCAATTTTAAAATCAATAGGGGAAGTTAAAAATTATAATTCTCAAATGAATCTTGCAGAGTTGTGCATATCCAAAAACAAAAAGGCCTGTCAGTTAGTTGATTATAAATCGATAAGCGGAAAGTATAGACGTTTAAAACTTTCATTAGTTTTATTAAAGCAGTCATGCGCATTAGAAAATGAAAATGCATGTATACTATTTGATACATTGTCTGAGCGTTTTAAAAAGAAATAGATCGAAAATTTAATGATTTAGAGTGCCATTTACAACGCGCGCTGAATTCTGGTTGTTAGTTAAATAGAAAATCATGGGCCATTAAAAAGGGCCGAATGATTTTCTTTTCTTCTTTTTACGATGTCAGTATTTTTCTAAATTTATTTTTTAAGTTTTTTCTTAGAGAGTAAGTTAGAAATAAAAAGACTTTTAATGGTCTTTTTATTTCACTCTTAATCATTCAAAATTAATTTTATTAAAAACAGTTTTGATAAATTTATAATTGTCTTATATGCAAAATATAAGCGTTGATCTTTTCTTACATTTTTCATTGATTCTATAAAATGCTAAATTACGTTCTAAAAGGAGAGTTTGTGAGTTTATTAGAAAATTTAAAAGAAGCAAGATCAAAAGAAAGAGCGGCAACTTATATTGTTTTAAAATATCTATTTCAAGTTAAAAAGACTAAACTTCATTTAAAACTTGGATACTCTTCTTTGTATAAATTTCTTATTAAAGAGTTAAACTATTCTGAAGGCGAAGCGGTTACGAGAATTTCAGCTCTCAAACTTATGATAAAAGAGCCTTTAATTGAATCAAAGATTAAAGATGGAGAAATCAATTTATCAAAAGCTGCCAAACTTTCAAACCTATTTGAAAAATCTAAAACAGAAGTTAAGCAAAAAGATCTTCTAGAGATTTGCGAAAAAGTTAAAAATAAGTCGGTGAGACATACTGAAGATGTTGTAAGGCGACATTTGCAAATCGCAAAACCTAAGTTTAAAAATATTATTTTAAATGAGTCTCAAACTCAAAAACTAGATAAAGTTCGAAAACTTTACGGCGATATATCAGACAATGAACTTATAGAAATTCTTTTATCTGAAAAACTAAACGAAAATGTTCCAAAAAATAATATAAAAACACTCGCCAAAGTCTCTCGCTACATTCCAAGACAGGTGAGACACGCGGCATTTATAAAAGCTAAACATCAATGCCAATTTATTTCTCAGTCAGGTCGAAGATGTTGTGAAAAACGCTTCTTAGAACTGGATCATATTAAGCCATTTAGTAAAAATGGACTTAATGATCTTCAAAACATACAAGTGTTATGTTCGAATCATAATAAATTGAAAGGTGATATATGTTACAATTAGCCTTTAATATATAGTGTGCATTAATCAGCTTATTAGGTCGTTCCTAATATATCCTTTAATCTTTTTTCTAAATCTAATCTAATTTGTTTAAGGCCCTGAGAAAGACTGAACCCATCTTGATCCATTCTCTTATCCATTTCAGTTAAGACTTGTTTAGAACGAGTTCCAAGCTCTTCAGACAATGGTTTTTTTTCTAGTTCATTTACAATATTACTGGATTCACGAATAAGTTCACTGAAACTTAAGATATTCATGTCTCTTTCTTTTTTGAAATCTTCTAAAAATACTACATTGTCTTTATTGTCACACATTTCTACTTCCTTTTCGCAAAATTTTAACTCGTGCGCGCGATAGCTTTAGCTTTTGAACGTTATGAAATATTGAAATGAAATCGACAATCTGAAGTGTAATATTTTCATCAAAAATATAATAATTACGCACTCTTAGAAGCAGTGCTTCTTTTTTTATTAAATAGGTAATAAATAATAAAAGTTATAAATACAGCAAAGATCACCATATTCCCTTTCTTAATAATATCAATTACTTTCTCTCCAAAATTGAAATAAAGATAAAAGAAAATGGAACATGAAATAGTACAAGCGAGTAGGTCAGATAGAGCAAATTTTAAAAATCTCATCTTTCCCAAACCAGCAGTTATGAACAGAGCGTTTCTAACGCCAAACGGTATAAATCGTCCTAATATAAGCGTAATAACTCCATATTTTTTATAAAAAGCGCTGACTTTATCAACTTGTTCAGGCTTGACCATTTTAGCGAACATTTTAATGTTCCAAAGTTTTGGACCTAAGAATCGACCAAGGCTATAGGCTATTAAGTCACTAAAATAAGCCCCAGCAAAAACTCCAATAAATAAAGGCCATAAATGTTCAGGGTTTTTCACTGCCAATATGGCAGATGTAAAGAGCATTAAATCTTCAGAAACAGGTAAGTTAAACCCTGCTAAAAGTAATAGTGAAAAAATAATTAAGGGTGCTAGATGTATATTAGTTCCAGCAAATTGAAGAAGCTCTTCCATAAGACCTTTATAAAAGGGGAGCAATGAATGCTCCCCATATAAAATTATTTAATTTTATTAAAATACTCTTGAGATCCTTTTGGATCAGGTTTCATTGTATCAGAACCTTTGTTCCAACCAGCAGGACAAACTTCTCCGTGCTTCGCTGTATATTGGTATGCTTCTACAAGTCTTAACGTTTCTTCAACTGATCTACCAACACTTAAATTGTTGATTGTAGAGTGTTGAACAACATCATTATCGTCGATAATGAATAAACCTCTAAGAGCTACACCAGCACCTTCAATAAGAACTCCGTAATCTTCAGAAACTTTCTTTGTGAAGTCAGCAAGTAGTGGGTAATTGATTTGACCAATTCCTCCAGTATTTCTTGGCTGTTGAGTCCATGCTAAGTGAGAAAACTTAGAGTCTGTTGAACATGCGATAATTTCACAATTTAATTCTTTGAATTTATCAATTGCGTCTGAGTATGCAACGATCTCAGTTGGACAAACAAATGTAAAATCTAATGGGTAGAAGAAAAGAACTTTCCACTTACCCTTGTAATCACCAAGTGTGATTTTTTTGAATTCACCGTTTACAACGGCCTCACCTTCAAAGTTAGGTGCTTTATTACCAACGATTCTTAATGGTGTTGTTTCAGTAGTCATAGTTACTCCTAGTACTGTTGAGAAAATATTTAATGGCATCTAATTTATGCTTATTAAGTATAAATATCAAGGGCCATCAGTTGTTTAGCTTACTATTATTTAGACAAAACGCAGATTCAAATAACGGATTATTTTAGTTCTACAAAAATGGGGCATTTTCCTTAAATGTCCTTGTTTTAAGGGAACTTGGGCCCTATTCTTACGAGCTAAAGATTTTGCAGGATCGATCCGATAAGATCCTAAGATCACATTAAAATCAAAGGATGAAAAATGACCATGAATACTAAGGCGTATATCCCAAACCCTATTGTTATTGAACAAACTGCAAGAGGGGAAAGACAGTATGATATCTATTCAAGACTTTTAATAGATAGAATTGTTTTTTTAGGAACTGAAGTAAACGATACAGTAGCGAATTTATTAATTGCTCAAATGCTATTCTTAGAGCAAAACGATCCTGAAGCGCCAATTCATTTTTATATTAATAGTCCAGGTGGTTCTGTTTATGCAGGACTTGGGATTTACGATATTATGCAATACATTTCGTGCCCAGTTTATACATATTGTGTAGGGCTAGCTGCTTCAATGGGTTCACTACTTCTGACAGCTGGTGAAGCGGGACATAGAAGTGCTCTTCCTCACGCTAGAATTATGATTCACCAACCATTAGGTGGGGCAAGAGGTCAGTGTTCTGATATTCAAATTCAAGCAAATGAAATTCAAGAGTTAAAAAATCAACTAAATCAAATTTATATCGATCACAGTTCTGTTAGCATGACTATGGATAAAATAGTACAGGAAACAGATAGGGACAATTATTTATCCCCAGGTGAGGCCATTGACTTAGGTTTGATTGATACTATCATCAAAAAAGACACAAAAAAATAAAAGGCGTAGGTAATGAGTAAAGAGAAGCAAAGCTATGGAAACAATTCAACACTTCATTGTAACTTTTGTGGAAAGTCTCAAAAGGAAGTAAAAAAATTAATTGCAGGTCCTGGTGTTTATATCTGTGATGAATGTATTGAGTTATGTAATGACATCATTTTTGAAGATTCGGTAAAAAGAAGTGCAAAAGCTGCCCTTGATAATGTACCAAAGCCTCATGAAATTAAATTGCATTTAGATGAATACGTAATTGGACAAGACAGAGCTAAGAAAATCATTTCTGTTGCTGTTCACAATCATTATAAGAGAATTGCTCATCAACCTACTGGAAAAAAAGGTGATGATGTTGAATTAGCTAAATCAAATATTTTATTAGCTGGTCCAACTGGTTCTGGTAAAACACTGATTGCTCAGTCTCTAGCAAAATATTTAAATGTTCCTTTTGCTATTGCTGATGCTACTTCTTTAACAGAAGCGGGTTACGTTGGTGAAGACGTTGAAAATGTAATTTTAAATTTATTACAAAATTGTGATTACGATATTGAAAGAGCTCAACGTGGTATTATTTATGTGGATGAGATTGATAAGATTGCTAGAAAATCTGAAAATCCATCTATAACAAGAGACGTTTCAGGTGAAGGTGTTCAACAAGCTCTTTTAAAACTAATTGAAGGAACTGTTGCAAGTGTTCCTCCTAAAGGTGGAAGAAAACATCCTCAACAAGAATTTTTACAAGTTGATACAAAGAATATTTTATTCATTGTTGCTGGGGCCTTTGTTGGTTTAGATAAAATCATTGAAAAAAGATTAACTAAAAGACCAATGGGTTTATTGAATGAAAAAAATTCAAAGACAGCAGAAAAATCAGTAGTAGAAAAACTTGGCGGTATTGAAGCTGAAGATTTATCTAGATTTGGTTTAATTCCTGAATTCATTGGGAGACTACCAGTTAATGCTCTTTTAGAAGAGTTAGATGAAAGTGCATTAGTTCAAATTTTAACAGAACCTAAAAATGCAATTACAAAGCAGTATAAAAAGTTATTTGAATTTGATGGTATTGAACTAGAGTTTCATGAGGATGCTTTAAAGCAAGTTGCTCATACAGCAATGGAAAGAAAAACCGGTGCAAGAGGTCTTCGTGCTATTTTAGAACAAGTGATGCTTGATATCATGTATGAAGTACCATCAAACGAAAAAATTAATAAAGTAATTATTACTAAGGACTCAGTTTTAGGTAAAGAATCACCTAGGCTAGAAGAAGGTGAAAGAAAGAAGCCAGCTTTAGATAGTGAAAAATCATTAAAAGACAAAAATATAGAAAACGCATCATAGAGTCTTAAGGGTCAATGTATGAAAATACCTTGACCCTTTTCTTTTATAACCACTTAAAATTATTGAAGTATTAAGTTGAAACCTTTTGATTTCTTATTCGTATTAACTTATGGGCAAAAAGGATAAGATATGAAAACTGCTTTAAATTTGATCTTTTTATTTTTCTTCGCTTCATGTGACGTTTCTTTAATAGATACTTCCTCTCAAAGGAAAGCTATTGATCTAAGTACAAATCAAAGTGAAGAAAGTAACACTCCTTCATTGGAAGTTGATGTTAACAATGATGAAGTTATAAAACCTTATGGAGTTTTTACTTCAATGCCTACGACTGCTTCAGTAGCTCATTCTGGATCAAGAGGAGCACTTATCAGAACAAGCTGGAGCAAGATAGAACCATCTCCGGGTGTTTTTGATTTTAGTGATATTGATAATCAAATTTTAGATATAAAAAATAATAGCTCACATAAACAACAGTTCTTTTATTCTTTGGCCGTTTCAGCTGGTTGTGGGGAGGATCCTCAAAATCCACTATTTCCGAAATGGCTTTATGATTTAGGTGTTGAAACAATGCCTGTTAGTTTTAGGGCCAAATCTTTTGCAATGCCCAAAATGTGGGACTATGTAGTTCAGTATAGACTTCAACTGTTAGCTGATGCACTTGCAGCTAAATATAATACTGATTCAAATTTACAACTAGTTTATATTCCTCAGTTAACCGGTAATGGAATTGAAGGACATTTTAATGGAAATGATTCTCAAACTTTAATTAGTAATGGGCTTACTGAGGACATATGGGTTAGTGCTGTTAAGTCAGTTGCGAAATATTTTGCAAAAGCTTTTGATACAAAGGCAATTGCAATTGAGATTCATGAAGTAATTGGTTCTTCAAGGATACCTGAAAGAATTATTAATGAACTTTATGAAGATCCAGAAACAGAAAAGAGAATTGGTCTTGGAATATGGTGGCTTTCTGGTGGGGTAGGTTATCAAACTGAGTTAATTCAAATAATAAAAGATTTTCCTGGTGATAAATATGGACAGGTAATCGGAAATTCATCTCAGCCATGTCGTTTTGGTGATAGTAGTGAAGACTATAGAACTGTATTTACTCAGGCCATTGAGCTTGGAATAAGATATATAGAGCCCTGGAATTATGAATTTGATTACAATACCCAAGATCAAAATATGGACTTATTTAACTCATATGCTTATGAAAAATACGTATTAAACTTAAATCCATCAATACCTAGCTTTGAATCTCCAAATACTTCTCCAAGTAGTTATTGTGATTAATAACTCATAAGTTTTTAATAAATACCTCTATCTAAAAATTAGATAGAGCCCATCTTAACATTATATTTGTTTGCAGTGCGTCATTTGTGTATAACAATTGAGTCTTTTGATCGGATTGGGACTTGAGGGAGAAACAATTCGAGAGGGAATCAAAGGATAAAAGGGAGAACTTTCGAGAGTATTCTTTGAAAGTGCTTGTTGTGGTAGGTAAATGTAATAAAAAGGGGAAACGAATGTTTCCCTTTTTTTATGCAAATTCTATTAATTTTCTTTAACTTTCTGGTGCTATTAAGAACTTTTTAGGACTATTTTTTAAAAAAATCTGTCAAATGAGCTTGGCCAACATTTTCTTAACTTTATCAAAAACCCTTTATTATTGGGGTTTGGGCCCAAAATAAGGGCCAAACAATTTGCCCTTAGGAAGAAATGTCCAATAGGATTTTTTTGAAAAATTTTGAATTTCGGGAGACAATTATAGATGAGACGCTATTACAACCTAGCAGGACATGGAAGGACTGAAGGGGAAAATAGAATCAGATAAAGCGCAGGAGGTGCTATGTCAGACGCAACGTCTAGTACACAAAGATTCCCATTACTACCACTAAGAGATGTGATCATCTTCCCACACATGGTTATTCCATTATTTGTTGGGAGAGAAAAATCCATTGCTGCCCTCGAAGAGGCCCAGAAAAATGGAAATGAATTATTTCTCGTAACTCAAAAAGATGCTTCAGTATTAAATCCTGATCAAGAGGATATTTATGAAGTAGGAACTGTCGTTAATATCATTCAGATGTTAAGACTTCCTGATAATACTGTAAAAGTGTTAATTGAAGGAAAGTACCGAGCGCGAATTAAAAAGTTTGAAGCTTCAAAAGATGGTTATTGGGCCGAAGTTACTAAGGGCCAAAATGTATTACGTGATGAAGTTAATTTAGAGGCCGTAATGAGAACGATTAAGACGACATTTGAGTCTTACGTTAAACTCAATAAAAGGATTCCACCTGAATTATTAATGAGTATCTCATCTATCACCGATCCTTCTAGGCTGGCAGACATTATCGTTGCACATTTAACGATGAAAATACCTGAAAAACAGGAAGTACTAGAAGCAGTAGATGTTGAAGAAAGACTTCATTTATTACTTGAAAAAATGCAAGGTGAAATTGAAGTAATCAATGTTGAAAGAAGAATAAGAACTCGAGTGAAATCTCAAATGGAGAAGTCGCAAAGAGAGTATTATTTAAATGAGCAAATGAATGCCATTCAAAAAGAATTAGGACAAAAAGATGAAAAGTCTGAAGTTCAAGAAATGGAAGATAGATTGGCCAAAAAAGACATGCCTGAAGAAGCACGTGAAAAGACGGCCAAAGAGATTAAGAAGTTAAAATCAATGTCTCCTATGTCAGCTGAAGCTGCAGTTGTGAGAAACTATATTGATTGGATGTTAAATCTTCCTTGGAGAGAATATTCTCAAGATGACAATAGTGTTGAGCACGCTAGACAAATTTTAGAAGATGAGCATTATGGGCTTAAAGACGTTAAAGAAAGAATCATTGAGTATTTAGCAGTTCGCTCTCTTGTTGGTGAAGAAGGTAAAGGGACAATTTTATGTCTTGCTGGGCCTCCAGGTGTTGGTAAAACTTCTGTTGCTAGATCTCTTGCAACTTCATTGAATAGAAAATTTGTAAGAATAAGTTTAGGAGGAGTTAGAGATGAGTCAGAAATCAGAGGTCACAGACGAACTTATGTTGGAGCTCTTCCTGGAAAGGTTATCTCATCTTTAAAGAAAGCTGGTACATCAAATCCTGTTATTCTATTAGATGAAATTGATAAAATGAGTTCAGATTTTAGAGGTGATCCTGCTTCAGCAATGCTTGAAGTTTTAGATCCTGAGCAAAACAAAAATTTTGCAGATCACTATATTGAAGTGGAGTACGATCTATCAAAAGTCATGTTTATAATGACGGCCAATGATATTTCAAAAATTCCTGGGCCACTAAGAGATAGAATGGAAATCATTCACGTTCCTGGCTATACTCCAAATGAAAAAGTTCAAATTGCTAAGAAATATTTAGTTGATAGAGCTTCTAAAAATAATGGTCTTAGTGAATACGAAATTTTAATGAGTGATCCAACAATCTTAAGAATTGTTAGAGGTTATACAAAAGAAGCAGGTGTTAGAGAGCTTGAAAGACTTGTTAACACTGTGGCCAGAAAGATTGCAACTGATGTCGTTACAAATGATGTGAAAAAAGGAAAGAAGTTTAATGTGACTGTAAAGCAATTACAAAAATTTCTTGGGCCTGTTAAGTTTGATAGAAATGAAATTGAAGAAGCACCTCAGATTGGTCTTGTTAATGGTTTAGCATGGACATCTGTTGGGGGAGAGTTACTTAATATTGAAGTAGTCACAACTCCAGGAAAAGGTGGAATTCAAATTACAGGTAAGCTTGGTGATGTAATGCAAGAGTCTGCAAAAGCGGCCTTAAGTTATGTTAAGTCTATCAGTCCACAATTGGCGATTGATCCAGAATGGTATGATAAGAATGATATACATATCCATGTACCAGAAGGAGCAACTCCTAAAGATGGGCCAAGTGCTGGTATAACTATGGTAACTGCACTTACTTCGGCCATTACTGGAATTGAAGTTCATCAAGATGTCGCGATGACTGGTGAAGTTACAATTAGAGGTAGAGTACTTCCAATTGGTGGTTTAAAAGAAAAGCTTCTTGCTGCTAAACAGGCAGGAATTAAGAAAGTTTTAATTCCACAGAAAAATGAAAAAGACTTAACAGAAATATCTTCTGAAATAAAGGGTGGATTAGAAATTATTCCATGTTTTCATGTTGAAGAAGTTTTAAAGAATGCTTTAAAGCTTACAAGACCAGAAGAGTTTATGAAGCATGTTGGTGGGCTTAAAGTCCTTGACCCAACATCTGTTGAAAAAGCAATGGAAGTTGCAAATTAAATTGCTTCGCAATTTAATTTAGCAACTGCCTCTAACCAGCAGTAAAACGCGAAAGCGATTTGATGCTGAGTTAGCCTTGATGCCAGCGTCTGATAAAGACGCTGAGCGGCTGAAGAGAATTTATTAAATCGCAATGACATTAACTTAAAAAAAAAGCTTACTTCGGTAAGCTTTTTTTTCTTATATACCAAGCACACCAAAAAAAAAGTGAGATACCTATTACTGTGTAAATAGCAGGCTTAGGATTATTTAGGCTACTAATTGATCCAGAATAGCTGGAGATAAGAACGTATGGAATAGTAGTGATACTCCAGGCTGTTATAAATTTAGTAAAAGTCATTTTAGTTAACCCTGATAAACATGCTGAAACTTCAGGTAAAATAGGAGTAGCTCGGGAAAGCAAAATCATTGAAAAACCAATATTATTAAAGGTACTGAGTAATTCATTTTTTTCACTATGATTGTTTAAAATTTTATCGAGTATTACCTCTCCATACTTTTTACACAAGAAATGTCCAGTAATGCCTGCGAGGTAGGTACCTAATAAGGACGATACCGCTCCAAGAGGAAAACCTAATAGGTAGCCTGACAAAATACAAATACTCAGGGTTGGAATAGCAATAAACAAATCTAAAAATAGTAAAGTGGTAATTATAATACTTATAAATACTGGCGAACTATTTTGAAAAGACTTTAGCCATATCTCTATTTCACTTAAATTTAAACCACCTAAAAATTTCATAATAAGTAATGTAGATGCAAAAAATAAACCTAATATTAGAATTACTTTAATTAATATCCTCATGAAAAATCCTCGATTATGGGTATTTCAGTTTGATGTTGATTGTTTTGTTTTCATTTTTCTCTAACTTGAAAGAACAGTCTTTAAAGGTAGGAGGTCCAAATACCCCAATGCTTTGATTATTTGAAAAACCTAAACCTTCTCTTGGAAAGATTCCTGTCCAATTCTTAGTCACTTTTCCATCCTTATTTTCATCATGTAAAATTTTTACGGCCACAAATTTTGGAAGATTATAAAACTTTTTTTCTAAGGTGTTGGAAGAAGCTTCATGTGTAAACATTTGTATTGATTTCGAGTGTTTCTTAGGGAATCCCTCTTTTTCGAATAAAAAAATAATTATTTGACCATTTCGATTTATATCGATGTTTTGAACTTTAATGGTCAGAGAGTTTGCCATTACTTCTCCCATTGTTATTAAAAGGAGGCTTAAGCAAAGAACGATTTTCACATTAACTCCTTTTCATTAGTGATGATGCTATCTTAGGAAATAATCTGTTTAAAATTCCTAAAAGTTTTACCTTTCCGATATAATTTATTTTTAAGTTATGCTCTAATCCTAAAATTATTTTTTCTGCAGCAGTTTTTGAAGAGATCTTTTTTTGCCCTCGTCCTTTAGTCATTGGAGTATCAACTAATGGTAGAAATGCTTGAAAAACTTCTATGTTTGTTTTTTCTAGTTGATAATCTAGAGAAGATGAAAATGAATTTAAAGCAGATTTTGTAGCACAATAAACAGCTGAAGAAGTTTTTGGTACTAAGCCAAGTCCAGAGTTTATGTTTAATATAATGGAAAGATCTTTTTTTAAAAGAAGAGGTAGAGTCAAACTAATTAATTGAATTGGAGCTGTTAAATTGACTTGAATTTCACGTGCGATGTTATTAAAGTTAAAATTTTCATCTAAAAAATATTCTGTATATTGAATGGCCGCATTGTTAATTAATAAATCTATGTTTGGATATTTTATTAATATTTTCTCTACAGAAGCTTGAATTTGATTTAAGTTCTCTAAATCTACTAGATAAGTGTCTAAATTAGTAAACTTTTTTGTTAAGCTTTCAAGTTTTTGTATATTCCTTCCTAAAATAATAACTTTGTTCTCTTTATGTAAAAAATTTAATAGTTCAAGCCCTATACCTGATGTTACTCCAGTTATTAATATTGTTTTTCCTATTAAATTCATAGTCGTTTCCTTCTAAGTTGATATAATTATGTATGAGTTTTTTTTTAGATGAATTAACCTAGGTTAAAAAATGATATTTTTTATATTGAGATTTGGGAAAAAAGTTGAATATATCAGAATTTGTAAATAAATATGGTATTGAAAAGAAATATAAACAAGGAACTTTTCTTTTTTCTCAGGACGAGTACTGTGATCAAATCTTTTTAATAAATAGTGGATGGCTTAAAGCATTCTATCTTTCTAAAAAAGGAAAGGAATTTATAAAGTCATTTATTACAAAAAATAACTTTATTGGAAATCTTATAGCATTACATAAAAGAGAAAAAACTACATTTAATTTACAATGTTTAACTGATTGTTCGGTCTGCATTTTGCCTTTTTCTGAATTTGTAAAAGAGGCTGAATTAAACTTAGAGTTATCAACATTTTTAAATTCTCAACTAATTAATTTGGCAATGAAGAAAGAAAGAAGAGAGTATGAGTTCTTATGCTTGTCGGCAGAAGAAAGGTATTTGAGTTTGTGCCGAGCCTACCCTGAAATCATTAGCAAAGTAACGCAAAATGACATTGCAAAATACCTTGGGATTACACCAGTTGCTCTAAGTCGCATTCGAAGTCGCAGAATAAAAAATAATATTAATTGACGTTATTTACTCTGAGTTGATATTTTCAAGGAAACTAAGAAGGAGACAACTCAATGAAGATTTTATTAGCACTATTGTTAAGTTTTTCAGCATTTGCTTCAGATATTTCTGTGGAAATGAATTCGGCCAAAACAAAATTAGGTCAAATTGATAATGACGTTAAAACACCTTACCTAATTGAATTTATTAGAAACTCAGCTACTCCAGAGCAAGTTGAAATTAGGTATAAATATAATTCGCAAGAAACTTACTGTATTTGGGATGACTTGTTCAATCATAGAAATGATTACCCATGCTTTCCAAGAGATTACAGAAACTATGTAATCAAGGCAAAAGGAAAGCTAAGAATCAGCTTTAAAAATGCTGCGAAGCTTGAAGAAGGTCAAACAGAGACTTTTCAGTTTAAAATTGAGTTAAATGATGAAATGTATGGAAACATGAGAAGAACATATACATCATTAAAGGCCTTAGACCTTAAAGGTGGAAAAAAGCTTAAGAAGAGCTTTTTTGGCAATAAATACTACGTTAAATAAATATCATTTTGCCCCTAGATTTTCCGTTTAGGGGCACATACTTTTTACAATTTCACTTGAGAAGAGCAACTCTACGTAGTAAGTTTGCCCCATGAGTTTTGCTAAATTTAAAGTCGTAGATACAAATGAGATGGAGTCTGTTTCAGGCAAGTATTTCGATATGATCGTTAACTTAGATCATATAGTGTCTATAAAGCCTATAAATATAATGGTTGAAGAGAGCCTTGTTGAAGGTTACTGGATGAGACTGACAAATGGCAAAAAGTATAAGGCCGTGGATATTCCTGCTGAGCTTAAAAATCAACTTCCTTCAATGTCTTCTTATAACTTCGTAAATGAAGACGATTCATCAAGCTCTGAAGAGCTTCATTAGTCTGTGATAATTGAAATTTCTATGCTTGCGTACTCATTAAGGTGAAGATAGGCTAATAGATGTACATTTTTTCAAGGAAGGGAAGTGAGTTTTCACAGCGAGATAATTGGAACAGGTTCTTATGTTCCTCCGAAGATTATTACTAATAAAGACTTAGAAGCATTAATGAATACTTCTGATGAATGGATAAGACAAAGGTCTGGAATTGAAGAACGTCGTTGGGTAGAAGATGATGTTTGTACAACAGATCTTGCTCTAGAAGCATGTAATAAGGCCATAAAAAGTGCAGGAATTGCTAAAGAAGAAATTGATATGATTCTTTTAGCTACTATTACTCCTGACCATGAGTTTCCCGGTTCATCTTGTTTCTTGCAGGCTAAACTTGGCTTACCTGGAATAACCGCTCTTGATATTAGACAAGCATGTTCAGGGTTCATTTATGGACTTTCAATAGCTGATAAATTTATAAGATCAGGAAGCCATAAAACCATCCTATTAGTAGGTGCTGAAATACATTCTAAAGGTTTAGATAAGTCTCCAGAGGGAAGAGATGTCGGTGTACTATTTGGTGATGGAGCAGCTGCAGTTGTTATGAGAAGAGCAGAAAATATTGATCCTCAAAAAGACTCACATGTTATTTGCACAAATCTTCATGCAGATGGAAATTTTGCAAAAGAGCTCTGGTTACCAGGTCCTGGTTTTGCAATGGGTGCGGAAAGAGTTACTCATGCAATGATTGATGAAAAGCTTCATTACCCAAAGATGAATGGTAAATTAGTTTTCATGCATGCAATTAGGAGAATGTCTGAAACTCTAGTTCATTCAGTTAAAGAATCTGGATATGAATTAGAGGATGTTGATATGTTTTTATTTCATCAAGCAAATTTAAGAATAAATCAAAAGGTGGCCGAAACATTAGGTCTTCCTGAAGAGAAAGTTTTCAATGTAATTGAAAAGTATGGAAATACTACTGCTGCAACAATTCCTCTTTGTATGGATGAGGCAATTAAAGCAGGAAAGTTAAAGAAAGGAATGTTGGTTGCTAGTGCCGCTTTTGGAAGTGGATTTACTTGGGCATCTGGAGTTTGGAGATTATAATCAACTAGATTGCTCTAAGGAGTTTACTTGTTTGTTTCAAATGAATTATTAAAGCATGCAGCTGAAGCACATCGCTTATATATTGTTAAGGCCAAAAAGCAACAGATCATAAATTCAATATTTGTTGTAGTTTTACTAATAATTTTAAGCTTTAACTTAAACTCTCTTAAGTACTTGCCTTATCTTTGCGCTATCAGTGCTATCATACCAATTCATAGACTTGTTTCATTGATTGAAATTTTAAAAACTGAAAATAATACTGTGAGATTAAACAATAGCTTGAAAAAGTTAATTTATATAGATGCCACTATCAGCTTGATATTACTTTCAACTCCATTTTTGAGTCAATTCATCATGGGGATACATACATTGTATGTTTTTCGATATTAGATTTTTTCGACATGGAATTTATATTTTGTGTGAAATTTGACACCTTTAAATTCGACCTATTCTAGCTCTGTGTGTGAAATATCATAAAGATTAAGTGTCATTATTGCTTGTTAACTACAATCAATATATAGATTAGCCTTAAAACATTGGCACATTTACTGTTGAGGGTTTTGCATCAGCCTCAGTTTATTTAGGTCGCATTTTTTTAAATCAATAGCTTAGCTCAAGCTTGATTAATAATTTAACTTTTAAACCCGTAACGAAACTATAGTTTTAGATGTGACAGAAAGTTTACTAACTTAAATAAAACAAGGTCTTATTTTTTATGAAAACTAGCCTATTTTTAAGTCTAATTATGTTTATTACAGGATGTGTTCCTCGATTGTCTTTAGATAGTAGTAAAGGGAAGTTAGAAATTAAAAAATTGTTAGGTAATGAACAAAGATATGATGTTGTGAGTTTTTCAAATGCAAAACTTATTTTAGATAATCATTGTATTAACTGTCACTCAGTTGGAGGCTCTGCTAGTACATATAATTTTGACTTTAGTAGTGAAGAAGAGTTTAAAAATAGTAATTATGTCACGGCCGCTGATTTAAGAAGCTCATCATTATTTCATCGAATTAAAGGGGCCGGAGTTGGACCAGTTGAAAATATGCCTCCCTCAGGAAAAGGTCTTACTTCTAATGAGATTGAACTGCTTAAAAAGTGGATACTTAATATGAAGAGGGTAGAAGAATATAAAGTTTCACTTCAAATAGTTGAAGGGAATAGTGGAATAGAGTCTATTGGTGGTATCACTGTAAGGGTAAGTTTAAACAAAGAAGCTGTTAAAGATTTAATAATTCCATTTAGTGTTACTGGAGATGCTCAAGAAGGGCTTGATTATGCTAAAGTGCCATCAAATCTAGTTATTGCAAAGGGATCGAGAAGTGTTGATGTACTGGTTAATATTTTAGATGATGACTCTATTGAAGATTTAGAGAGAATTCAATTTGCCTTAGGAACTTACTCCGATAGTGAAGTTAATGTATCTCTGGATACTATTAATGTAGCAACATTTTTTATAACTGATAATGATGTTAGTACACCTACTAAGCAATTATATGTGGTAAACTTTTTGACACAATCTTCTTCCCTGAATGAAGAAGTTGGGCAAGTAAATATTGCTATTGAAATAGACAAGCTTGCAAGTGAACAATTATTAATCCCTGTTACTTTATCTGGAGATGCGATTGTAGGTAGTGATTATACCTTATCATCTAATAATATAATAATTAATGAAGGTCAAAAAAACGGAACTATACAATTAAATATATTAAATGATAATGAGTATGAAAATGATGAAATAATTAAAGTAGCATTATCAAGTGTGTCTAATAATGAATATGATGTAGTTTTAGGTAGCTCTAATTCATTTAATATGACCATTATAAGAAATGATGTTCCAGATGTTCCTAGTGATCCCATCGATAGTTTTGCTCAAGTTAAATTAATTTTGCAAGAAAAGTGTTTATCTTGTCATTCTAGTAGTGGAGCTTTTCCTGCCTTAGCTTTTGACTTTAACACTGAATTAGAATTTATAAATAGTAAATATGTGACTCCTAAAAAACTGGCAGAATCTTCACTTTACTATCGATTAAAAAATGCTGGTTTAGGTATTGCTACTGAAAATATGCCTACAAATTCACTTCTCGATGAGGCAGATAGAGAAAAAATAAGAAGTTGGATACTTAATTTAAAACAACCTGTTGTAAATTATACAGCTCAGTTTATTGAGTTGGATTTAATTGAAAATAAAAAGCTTGAGAGTGATGAAAACTTTTCTATTAAAGTACAACTGGATAAAATTGCTCAATCTGATATTGAAATTGATTTTTCTAATCTTGGTGATGCCTCTGTAGGTGTCGATTATGCATTAATAAATTCAAAAATTAAAATTTTAAAGGGAACAAATCAAGGTTTTCTTCAATATCGAGTAATAGCTGATACAAATTACGAATCTAATGAAGATATTAACTTTAATTTATTACCTTCTAGAGGAGAGGGGTATCAGATTGTTATTGGGGAGGCTGCTACATTTAAATATATTATTGAAGACGATGAAATGGCGGGACAAATTGCCATAAGGCAAGATGCCTTAGAAAAATTAAAAACTTTAAAGACTTCACTTGAAGTGAAAAAACTTGAATCTGAAACACATCAGTTAAATTCTCAAAATTATTCAACGAACATGAATGCAAATAAAAGTTTAATTTCAGAGAAAAAAAATCAAGCTTTATTAAGCAATGATATTTCTGTTGTTCAAGCTATATTTTATGAGATTCAAACGATCAAACAAAACTCTGATACTTTAAAAGTTGTTACTGATAAAATTGTCGAAGATAAAATAGCCTTAAGTAATTCTGTGGAAAATGATTTACTTCTATCTCAGTCATATGCAAATAAGTTAGAAGGTAAATTGACTGCACAAGAGTATATCGAAAACAAAACAGTTTATGATCAGATACAAATTATTTTCTCTGATATTGACCTAAAACTTACGAATTATTTATCTGACTATCAACAAATTTCAAAAAACTTCGAGGAGATAGGTGCTCACTTAATGTCACTACAATCTATTATTAACCCTTCATTTCCAAGTTCTCTCGTTGCTTATTATTCTTTTGATAATAATCAGTGGGATGAAAACTTTATTCGCGACAGCTCTAAAAATAACAATGACTTATTAAATATTAGTGCAAAAAAAATTGATAATGGAAAATTTGGACAAGCAATAGACTTAAATGGAAGTAACGAGCTTGCTTACACAATGTCCTTAGATTCAAATGACTGGAGTGAATTTACTTTATTAGCCTGGATTAAGCCTAATGAATTGGGTGATGTACGAATTTTTTCAAAATCGTCTTCTACTGAACAAACTAGTCATATTTTATCTCTAGGGATAATCAATGAAAGAATTAGACTTAGAATGACTACAGATGGAATGGGTGGAGAAAATTCACAATATGATTCTCTTGATGGACTTATTAAAGTTAATGAATGGGCACAAATAGGAGCTTCTTGGTCATCAGCTAAAGGTGAAGTTAAATTATATTATAATGGACTTGTCGTTTCTGTCTTTAACCATGAAGGTGACTCAATTGAAAATTCAATAGAGCCTTTTGTTTTGGGTAATGTAAATTTATCAGATAGTAGGTATTTTAATGGTTCTATAGACGAAGTCTCAGTTTTTAACAAAGTTATAACAGATGATGATGTTTTATTATTAAGCATGAAAACAGTTGAAGATAATTATAGGAAGACGGTCATTAATGATGGTATTGCATTGAAGTCGGGTACTGTACTTTATAATGAAAATTGTATGTCTTGTCATGATGCCTTAAATATTAGTGAGAAAAGAGGAAAATCCTTTATTCAAATAAGAGAGGCCATAAATGGCATCTCTGTTATGAAGAATATACAGCTTAATAATGCAGAAATTAAAGAAATAGAAAAGGTGTTAGATACTCTTGATGATATTGATGGAGATAGTGGAGCTTTAACTTATAATTGTTCAATAGACGATTATAAAAATGCTTTACCAAGCAAACTGAGGAAATTATCGAAAATTGAACTTATGAATACATATAGGTCTCTCGTGTCTAGTTTGAATGAAATTGATATAGCATTAGAGTTATCTTTAATTCCAGATGATCCAGAACAGCTAGCTGAAAACTTTCAATATGAAATGCCTAGCTCACATTTTGAAACGATTATGTCAGTTGCTTCTAATATCGCACTTAAAATTTCTAGTAATAATTTATACCTTTCTACATTAGCAGGTGTATGTGCTTTAGAAACAAATATTACAGAAACGTGTTTAAAAAACTTTATTGTTGATTTTGGTAATAAAGCATATAGAAGACCTCTCACAGTTGAAGAGGTTAATTCTTTATATAGTTTAACAAATAATTCGAATATTCAAACTAATAATGACAAATTCATGATTGTTTTAATGTCAATACTTCAATCTCCAAACTTATTATTTATATATGATATGACAAAAACAATTGAACAAATTGGAAAAGAAAATATAGAAAAAAGAAATCAATATGAAATTGCTTCGTTGATATCTTATGGTCTTACACAGTCTCCACCTGATCAAGCCCTACTCGATGCAGCGGCTGCAGAGGAGTTAGATTCTATAGAGAATTTAAAACTTCATGCTAACAGATTGATAACAAGTTCTAGAGGAAGAGAAAATGTAAAAAACTTTATTTATGACTGGTTAGAACTTTATAGAGCGAGTGACCCTTCAAGTGGAGCGGCCTTTCTAGGTGGAGTTGATGGAAGTGGTTTGAAGAATGAGGCGATTAATAGTACTAAGGAATTTGGAGCAAGAGTAATTGTTGATAGGCTGGGCACACTTACAGATTTACTTTCAACTAATAATGTATATGTTAACACAAACAGAATTGCTGGACTTTATGGTGTGAGTAATTGGAGTGTTACTGATCTTATTCCAGTTAGCAATAACCGCGCAGGTATTCTTGCGACACCAGCAATGACAATGGATGGAGGTTATTATTCATCAATTGTTTCTAGAGGTGTGAGAATAAGACGAAAAGTACTATGTGACGAACTTCCTTCTCCTGATTTTGCTTCAATTCAGTCTCGTGAAAACATTCCAACTCCAAGTAGAAGTATTGCTTCTAATCGACAATATTGGACCCAATTTACAATGGAAGATAAGACTTGTTTAGCTTGTCATAAAAACATTAATCATATTGGGCATATATTTGAAAACATCGATAGTATGGGACGAACTAGGACTATTGAAAAAATATATAATGATGATGGAACGAAAGTTATGAATGTTCATGAAGTTGTTACTCATGATTCTCCAGAAATTTATATTGGAGATACACTAAAAGTAGATAATGTTAAGGACTTAGGTTTTAATATTGCTACATCCTCGAAAGGGAAGTCATGTTTTGTTAAAAAAGTATTTGAATATACATTTAAAACGAAATACCAGGATAAATATAGTTGTTTTTTAAGTGGTGTAGAAGATGAATTTAAAGATGATGAGTCTAAAATGATAGATGTATTTGTTAATTTGATTGCGAGTAAGTATTCATTAGCAAAGCTTTCATCGGATTAATATTAAAAATAAGGAGAATATCATGCATTTTGATCCGAAATCAAGGAGACTATTTCTAAAAGGAGCAGGGGGCATTTTACTGTCTATTCCTATGCTTCCTTCTTTATTGGAGAGGTTTGTTGGTGAAGCAATTGCGAATGAGATAGGTAGTGATGTTCAAGCTTTTATATTTGCTAGAACTTATTATGGAATTTTAAATTCTTATACATATTTAAATGATCAAACGGGATGGACAATTGCTCAGGCTGAGCCGATTGTTAGAATTAAATCTTTAAGTTCGATTCAAAATAATTATGTTAATGATTTTTTAGAAACGAAACTTTATGATTTAGGCTTAACAGATTATGCAACGATTCCTCATGGCAACACAGGCTTTAACTCATCTAATCATGCGCAAGCTCCTGTCTTGTGTGCTAGTTATCAAGAGGGAGGAGAAGATGGATACCCTGGAATTAAACAGAGTTCTATTGATGTTCTGTTAGAAAAGTCGCCTAAAGTACATAAAAATGACCCGAAGGTGAAGACAATTCGAGTTAGGCCTGGAGGAAAAATAGGCTCTCATTCAAAATCATTTTCCTTTGAGCTTCAACCTGATGGATCATTTATAAAAAACACATTTGAAGATAACCCTGCAAATATTTACAATTTATTTTTTGCTAATCAACAGCAAGGAACTTCAAATTTTAATAGCTTAAAGAAAGCAGCAATGGATAATGTCCTTGGAGACTATAATAGGGTTAAAAATTTAGTAAGTTTAGAAGATCGGTTAAAGTTAGAGCAATATGCAGACACAATTAATAGTGTGTCTCAAAGTATAGATGTTGGTAATGAAGGAACTTCTCTTTGTTCTTCTCCTAAGCTTCCCTCAGAGATAGATCCTTCGATGATTTCAAAAGCATATCAAGATATGAATACCCTTATAGCTCAGGCAATTGCTTGTGGACTTACAAAAGTTGTATGTATTGATCTTCCACACTATCAAGAAAGTGGAAGTAACGCTACCTCTTACCACGAAATGTCTCATGGAGGGTTAAATGGAAAAGATGTTGGAACTGCAAATCATTTAGCTGGTTTAAAATTTTCCAGAGATCAAATTTTTGATCTAGCAGTGAAAATGAAAAATACATTAGCTTCAAATGGTAAAAATTTATTAAATAATAGCGTGATTCTTCATACCTCTGATATGAGCTGGGAGCATGGTACAGACGGCGGAAATGCAATAATGATATTAGGTAAAGGAAATGGAAAGCTGAACTCCGGAAATGTAATAGATTATAGGGCCCTTGATTCTCAGGGGCGTTATAAATACAGGGTTGGAACAGGAGGAGGATACTCTGAATATTTTGGAGCTATGGGTTGGTGTCCGTATGGATGCTTATTAGAAGCATTTCTTCAAATGGGAGGATTGGAAAGATCTGAATATTTACTACCAAATCAATTATGCTTTGGTTCACTAACTTTATATGCTTATAGCTTAGAAGATATGAGAAAGTATCACACCGAGTCTTATTTAAATGGAGCACCACCCTTTTTGTTAAAATAATTTTACAAGTTTAATAGAGCTGAGTTTGAATATGAGATTTTTGAAATGGCCTCGGAGAATTACATGAAAATTAGTATTTTGGGTCTAAACTCATATAGCAACATGTACAATGCTTATTGTCGAAAAGATAAAATAAAAATCTTTATTTTACTTCTTATTTAAGAAGTCTAAACGATAAAGTCCCTAGTAAAAATAATATAAAATAGAACTTATTATTAATTGATAATGCTCTAATTAGTTTTATCTAAGATTATTGAATTTGAAGAATGTTGTACTTTTGTCTTGGTCGTTAAGCTAATTAACTGAGTTAATAGGATTATAATTAAACTTGATATAAAGCAGGTAATAGTAAAATTAATTAAGAAGGATTTAAGCTTTTTCATAGTTTTTTCTAGTGATAAGGTATAAAGGAGAGTGAAAAAATTCAATTTAAAACTTAAAAGAACGAGGTTGTATTATTTTCCTCAATTTGAGTTGGACAAATATCTTAACTGTATGTTTATCACTAGATGTTAACCTGTATACTATTTAAATGCTCTTAAAGGTGTCGTGTGGGCATGATATCAGCTTTAGTAGTGTGGTTTATGTGTTAACCTCATCTTTATAGTTAGTTAAATTATATTAAAAAGTAATTAAACTGTCATTCTTCTAGTCAGTATGAAAAACTTGTATAAATTTTAGATTTTTTTAAAAAAAATGCTAGGATGAGCTGAAAACATGTTTATTTAACAGGAGCAGCATATGAAGTTATTTACATTTTTTATACTTTTATTCAGTTTTAATTCATATTCTAAGAATTTGAGTAAAGCACAAACTACAATCATTGAAAAATTGAGAAACAATTGTGTTGAAGAAATTCATGCACACCTTTATGAGGTTTATGTCGGAGCAACAAGAGATTTTGATGATGTTGATGGTAGAGATGAGTTTATTGGGAGGAGTATGTTGAATGCAAAATACGGCTTTTCTCCAAATACCGGGCCTTATGGAAATGATCAATTATTTATAACGATTGAAACTTCGTATGGAAGAACTCCTATTAGTCTTTTTTACCAAGTAAGTTTAAAAAATATATCTAATCGTGAAATGTGTGAGGTGGATGCTATGATGATTTATACTTTTAGAGATCAGTACAGTACTATGCCTTCAGAAGGTTGTTATTTTGATGATGCAATTGAGGGACAAGAAGCAAACTTTGAAAGAGTGAGTAGATATTTTGGTGATCTTAAAAATGGATATAATGTTAAATCGTGCACATTAATTAAAGCAGGGTTAAATGATCTTTATAAGAAAACATTTAACAAATAATATATAATATTTCGTTAATGTAGAATTTAGGTGAGTTGTTAAGATTTGTACAGTAGGTCAAAAAGTAGTTTGTAAGCAATCTTTTCAGCTCATCTGTAATATGTAGGAAGCGGTCAATCTTTTGATATATTAGATAAGTGTTGTTTTGTCGTTTGGTTTTCCATTCTGGGACGCTTTTGCACAAAACTCAATTTGTAAATCCGCAAGTCTTTCATCTTGTTAAGTTCACTTTCTGAAATATCTAATTTATAGAAGTTGTTAGTGGATCAATTAGAAAAAACTCTGTTGGTGAAAAGTATTGAACCTAAAAATAGATCAAAAAAAACAGCTCCTGAATCTGCAAGATTTGTTGAAATACATTCTTCAGGATTAGTGAAATATTTGGTATTTCATAAATCAGGAAAATTTCAAATTCAAAAAAGTGGTAAATGTAAAAAACTAAAACCTTAGTAATTTTAAAGGGTCCATTGCTGGTCAATTTTAATAACTGGAATTTTGAGAACTATATGTGGGTGGCTCAATTTTGAAGCCATGTACTAAATTCATTGATAAAGGATTCCACTTGAGATCGGTACAGCTTATAAGTATCATTAATTAATCAAGTATTATATAAACAAACGGAGATATATATGAAAGAACTATTTATATGCTTAACAATTTTAGCCTCAGTAACATCTTTTGCTAGTAAAGGTGATACGAGTAATAAATTATTAAATGGGCATAGAAATTGTATTGAGGCAAAGGTGGTAAAACATTTCTACATACAAGAAGAAAATTATGAGATGGGTTCTTCAGACGTTGTTGGCGTTGTAGTCGAATATATGGCAATAATTAATAAAGTGACAGATCGAGATGGCAAGGTAGAGAGAACGGACAGGTTATCACTAATGGCAATGGGTGACAATGTTGACTTAGAGAAAGCTTCAGAGCAAGGCAAGGTATGCTTAAAAGGTATAGTTTCAAAAGAGCTATTTTTAGTGAAGGATATTCTAACTCAATATTAGAAACAAAATAGATATTTATAAAAGGCCAGGAGTTTAAGCTGGACTTTTTTGTTTAAAATTAAAGTGTCATTATTGCTTGTTAACTACCATTTTTATTTTTGAGTGCCTAAAAATATTGTCATAATTTTCTTAAAAGAAATCTTTAAAATTTCTAATTCCTTGAATTTATAGGGCTTCATATAATTTTATTAACCTAATTTATAATGGTTTTACTCAAGTATTCCGAAAAGATGGTGGGAATGAAAAATATATTATTTATGACATTTATTCTACCTTTACTCTTGGTCGCCTGCGGGGGCAAAAGTGAAAAGAAGACAACTGCTAAAGTAATAATTGGTGCTTTAGGAGAGTTAAATTCTACATTGTCTGGAGGATTTTTTCTTTTTGGTCAAAATAATTCAAATGGAAGACGTTTTCATATAAGAGTTCAAGATGCTTCGGCTGAGTTTGAACTTACTAATGGAAACTGGACAATAGGTGCTTATGGTTGGACTGGAGGAAGTGGAACTTTGACAGGCTCTCTAAAATGTTCACAAGAAGTAAATATAAATCTAAGTGGAGTTGAACCAGCTCCTATAAACTTGGATGTAAGAGATACAAATTGTACTGCAGGTATTTATGGACCTCCTGGTTCTTCTTCTGGTTCTTTATATAAACCTTCTCAACTTTTTGTTTGTGCTGGAATTGAACGAGACATAAATAAGCATATTAGTACATTCGGAGGAAGTCCTCCTGAATTTCAAGTGACATGTGAAGATGAAGAGTTAGTTAGTGCTAGGTATATACAAGTTACTATGTATAAAATTGACTTTGGAGGTGCTATATCTCCTGAACTTACAAGTCCATGTATGGCGATGCCTGCTGATTCAAATCCTTTTGATCCGTCTACGGTTTTAGCGGGAAATAATTTAGTTCTGCCTTTGTATAGTTTTGTTGGAGCACCTTTAGAAGTAGTAATTTCTAAAGACCCAAGCTGCGCTAGTAATAGTGATATTGTTTTTTTTCCTTCAGGACTAGGAAGTTTTGCGGATGGACTTAGAGGTTTTTCTCAAGTTACTTCAACTTCTTATAATTCAATTATTGTAGATAATAGCATATGTACATATGCTCAAGGAGCATTGGCAGCTGAAACAACAGGTGTGTATCATTTATGTAATGCTTCTCATATTGAAGACCTCGCTACTAATGTTGCAACATTTGGTGCTAGTGGAAACACAGTTATTCTTGCGCAAGATATAGACATTAATGGTGCTAATAACACTCCAATTGGAAATGGAACAAATAGATTTCAAGCAGAATTTAATGGAGATAATAGAACAATATTTAATGGTACAAATGCATTATTTGGACAAATCTCAGGTGACGCTTCTATAGAAGAGTTAAGTCTTGCGGGATTTAGTTTGGCAAATGAAGGAATCATCTCAGGTGTATTTGCAAATCAAATCGTAAATGGTGGAGGTTCACCTGCAAGAATTGAAAAGGTCACAATAGTAAATTCTTCAAATACAGGAAACACTGCAAATGGTACAAGTGGCTTTATAGGACAGGTTACCGATGCTGCTTTCGAATTACGTGATATAACTATAAACAATGTGAATATAGATTCTAGCGCTAATGGAACAGGCCTATTAATTGGTGCAGTTCTAATTTCAACAGCTGGAAGTCCTCAAGGCTCTGTTTCAAAGGTTAGAGTGTATGACTCTGATGTTGATGGTCAGTCAAAAGTTGGATCTATTGTAGGAGAGTATTTAACTTCTGGTGGAGCAGCTTATAATTTATTTCTCCATGATATTGAAGTATATGATACCTATGTAGTAGGTGATGATGGTACTTCAAATCATATTGGCGGAATTATTGGTATAGCTGATACATCTTTAACAGCTGCTTCTAGTTTTGGATCTAAATTTGTTAGTTTAGATAATAATCCTGGCTTTGAGATTGTCGGTGGTTCAAATACTGGTGGTTTTGCAGGAAGAATTCTTTCTACAAATTCAAATCAAGCTAAGCTTGATAAAATATATATTTATTCAGATATCAATGCAGATGTAACAAATGCAGTTGGTAAAATTGCAGGTATTGTTGGAGATGCTTCAAACGTATTTGCAAATGACCTAACTTATAAAGGTTATATGTTTGGAACTATAGGAACAGCCTATGTTGATATTGGTGGAATAATGGGGCAAATGAGAGATGATTCATTTATTTCAAATGCTCATTCTATAGTCGATATTGATTTTGATGGTGATAAGCTCGGAGGAATTGTTGGTTATAATAGATCTGTAACTGCTGGTATGGGTGTTTATCATTCTTTGGCCGAAGGAACTATTAGTACTCCAACAACGTCTTTTGCTGGTAATACAAATAGAGGTGGCTTAATTGGAGTAAATGAAGGAATGGTTGGAACAAGTCTTTCTTATGTTGATGTTGAAGGCTATTCATTTGTTGGTGGGGCCATCGGAAGAAATCAAGGAGCTGGAACATCGGCCTTTGATTTATTTTCAATTGGAGAAGTGACAGTAGAAAATGATACAGCAGGTGGGCTAGTCGGACTTAATGATGGAAATGCTGTTATAACTGATTCTATTACGAGATCGAATGTAAATGCGATATCTTTATGTTCAGGTAGTTGTGGAAAACTAATTGGTGATAATTTAAATAATTTAAATGATAGATTAGTTGCTGAAAATACTATGACTAATACATCTGATAATTCCGCTTCATATTCAGGAGCTACTGCTCTTGGGGCAACTACACTAATTGATACTTTTGTTGATGGTTCAACAATTTTCACTGATGATGGAACTTGGGGTCATAGTGGAACAGATATATTATTATTGTCTCTCGAAAAAATTAAAGAATTTGTTCCTTCATTTGATTATAAATTAGGTGTAGATGCTCCTCCGTCTGGTAATTATTTTGATCCATATCCAATTTCAAATGAAGATGATTGGAACTCTATTGGAGATGACGCTAAGTTAGTAAGTAAATCTTATTATCTTAATTCTTCAATTGCATTTACTTCATTTAATTCAATTGGTGGGGCAGGTAATCCATTTAAAGGAAGCTTATTTGGAGAAGGTTTTTCTTTAAGCGGTATAGTCTTAGATGATTCATCAGGTGGAAGCGTTGGAGTATTTAAGAATACTGAAAATGCAATCATTGGAGAATCTTTTAGTCCACTGATCATTAATGATATTACATTAGCAACGAGTGGACCTACTCTTAGTTATGTGGGTGGTTTGATAGGACATGCTATTGACTCCGATGTATCAGTTCATATTTTAAATGTAAGTTTAAATGAAGCGAATCCGCCTTCAGCTTGTCAAAATGCTGGTGGGCTCATAGGCTATTCTCAAGGAACTAAAGTTGATAACTCAGTATTAAGCGGAAGTGTTATTTTACCTACATGTACAAATGTAGGTGGTCTAATTGGAGTTGCTGAAAGTTCAACACCTGGAGGCGATAGACATTATTTTATAAAAGACACTGCTGTAAGTTTACAAAGTATAAATGGAGACAATGTTGGTGGATTCATCCATACATTTAATACGACTAACTCATATATTGAAATGAAAAATGTGTCTCTTGAATTTAAAACTGGTGCCAGTTTTACTTTCGCTAACTCTGGGGCGGGGTTTATTTTAGAGTCTAATTCGGCCGGTGGTCAAAGAAGAATTGATAGTGTAGTAATTGATTTATACGAATTAGGTAATATTAGTTCAACTTTTAGTGATACATTTATAAATATTCAAAACCCTGGGGCATTAGAACAAGTTTATGGAGTTCATCTTGTTGCTAATGGAATGGATCCTTTAACATATTCTACTTCGGCAACTTCTTATCTGTCTCCTGAGCAAACAGTGTTTGGGTACCTTGACTACTCGACACTTACTTCAGGTATCAGAGAAGACAATGAATTTTCTTTATATGAGGGTAATTGGTATTTTGATGGATTAAAATATAGAATTCAAGCACCTTAATAAATTCAAATACTTAAAAAATTCAAATGTTTGATTGACAGATCTATCTAATCCTATTATTTTTCTAACTCACTTATTTCAATTTTGAAATCAAGGGCGATTAGCTCAGCTGGGAGAGCGCTACCCTTACAAGGTAGATGTCGGCGGTTCGATCCCGTCATCGCCCACCATATGTCAAGCTACTCGAACAAGTAGCCACATTTGGATTTAGACAAAAAAAAGAAGAGCTGGCCATATTGGCCAGCTCTCTTTTTATGTGGTCATCTCCCACAAAGTAATGAATTTTCAAATCTTTAGCTCCAAGTTCAATCTTGGAAATCAATTTTCTGACAAGCTTCGTTTGCTGTTCAGTGCTCAAAAGCTCATTCGCTTTCGAGTGTCGTTTAAATATTTCTGAAAAAATTTGTAAAAACTTTTCAAAGTTTTCTAAATCAGTTGGAGAATCAATTGCTCCTTTTAATTCTTTTCTTTTTTCTTCAAGTAGTTTATTTACCTCCTCTTTTTGTTTTTCAAGATTTGCCATCTTAGAATAGATTGTTGTTGCTGAAACTTCTTTAGGCAGCTCAGTTAACCTCTCCGCTAAAATCTCAAGCTTTCTATCAATATTTATCTTTTTATTCTGATATCGCTTGATTTCAGCTTTGATGGGATCTTTTTTATCTATTCCTTGAGCTTTTTCTAGAAGTGATCTCGCAACGCCTTTAGAATTTAAAAGCATTGTTATTTTTTCAATCACAAGTTCGTGAACCTTATCCGCAGAAAACCTAACTGGAGATGAACAATTATGCATTTTATCTGTTTTGCAATAATTCTTTCTATATCTCCATCCGTGTTCATAATAGCCAACTTTTCCAGATCGTCCGTGAGCTGACTTTCCGCAAAGCCGATCTCCACAATCAGCACAGTAAACTAATCCAGTTAAAATATATGGATATCTTTTAGGACTGGCCTTTTTCTTAACTGATCTATTCTCTGAAAGAAGTCTTCCGACTTTATCAAATTTCTCCTTGGTGATAATTCCTTTCCAGACAGCTTTAACCTCATGAACTTCGCCAAACTCTTCATATCTTCTTATTCCGCACATCGTGGGATTTTTTAAAATCCTGTAAAGATTTTCAACATTAAAGTGTTTAGCTGTGGCCTTACCTCCTGACATTCTTGCTTTTAAGGTATAGTTCTCTTTATTCAGTCTTTTAGCTGTACTTGCTAGAGTTCCTTCCTCTAAAAAGTAATCAAAGCATTTTTCTACCAGTTCTTTTTGCTCCGAGTCTATTTCTAGATGGCCGGGTTTTCCTTTTATTAGTTTGTAGCCAATCGGAGTATTTCCACCATTTGAAAGACCTCTCTTTGCCCTTGCTAAAAAGTTCGCTGAAACCCTTTCACTTACTTGTCTTCGTTCAAATTGGCTTAAATTAGCTAGAGTATAAAGAACCATCTCACCTGCGGCGGTGGTTGTATCAAAGTTCTCTCGAAGCGAGAAAAATGAACAATCCTTTTCTTTCATAAGATTCCAAATCTTTGCAAAGTCTTGAATGTTTCTGGATATCCTTGATAGCTCTGAACTCATGACTAAATTAATTTCAGATTTTTCTATTGCTTTGAGCATACGCTTTAATTCTGGACGATTGGTATCTTTTCCTGACTTTGCTTCATCAATAAAAACGTCGATTATTTCTCCAAAATCTTCTTGCATATTCTTAAGTTTGACCATTTGCTCTAGCCGGTCTCTTTGATTTTTTATAGATCCTTCAGGATTGTCCGCCTGCTCTTGAGTGGATACTCTAATATATAATCCTATCTTATAATTTTTACGATTTATCATATGCCTCCGCTAAATTTAGATTAATATTTTGACTGACATCAAAAATGATTTTCGCTAACTCATTCATAAGCTTTTCCTTTTCTTCTCTTAAAATTTTTACTGGTTCAAGACTAATCCGACTTGGTTGCCATTTTTGTCTTTTTCTTTTTGTTACTTTCTTGCTTTTATCTTTATTTTTTCTTTGCACAAAACTCCTTATCTAGCTTTAATTTTCTTTCTCGGCACTTACTTACTTTTTAGCACCATCCAGCATCAAACACATACTCCCACATAACCCTCTCTATCTCTTTTACTCCTTACTACTTCTATTATATTTAATTAATAATATCCCCTACGCCTTGCTGACCACTTACTCTCGTAGGGGGTGAGTGGTCAGCAAAAATGTGCGTAAGGGGATAATTATTTAATTTAACAAATTTAATATATTAGAAGTTTCTGGCCTAGAGTTAGAGTCAAAGATCCATTTTGAGTGTGTGTTTGATGCGAGCTTTGAGTCTATCAGATTCTTACGTATACTCGTCTAAGAAAAATATCCGCTATCAAAGATAAAAATAATACTGTAAATACTGAATATCCACCAATCGTAAAGTAATTATCTAAAAGCCAGTTAATACTTTGCATACTAAAGGGATTTACATTTTCAAACATCCAGTTTCCATAATAGATAACCTTAACATATTTAATTGTGCTATAAGCAATAACTAAAAATGATAAGGACATAAACCAATATAAAAAACTAAGTGTTGTATTTCTAAGAGTGTATTGTCTTTTAAAGTTCAAGTGCATGTCTCCTTTTATTAATTTCATTGTCTCTAAAAAATTCTTTTAGTGTTACAAAGCTAAATTTGCCTGAGTCATTTTCATAAAAGCTAGTGTTATAATTTTCTAAAAGAATATTTTTAATTTTAGTCTCTATTGCCTTATTCTTAACCACATAAAGTACTTCGCTATATTTATTGCTTGTCATGTAATTTGATAGGATTTCACGGTATCTTAAATTTGACTTTGCCGTTAGTTCAACTTCAATAGCACACTTATTATTTTCTTTATGGATAATTGCATCAGGAATTTGTTCATCTAAGTTTGCTCTATATCCATAGAGTTTTAAATTAATCCCTCCAAGCTTTCTTAAAACATCTGTTAGGATTAAATCGTGACTCAGTTGCGATAAATTAATTGGAATTGGCACAGATCTATTTATTTCCTTATAAGAATATTCTTTTAAAAGGGAAAGTCCTTTATTGGTTAAAGAATAGATCACTCCAATGTCCATATTCTCTTTATGAATTGCAATAAGATTAACTCTAATTGATTTTATGACATCTGCTCTAATTAATTTGGATAGCCTATTATAAATTGTTGAGTCTGCTTTATTATTAAAGTGCATCTCTTTAATTTGATAAAATGCCATAAATGAATTTTTATAAAGATCATTTAATAATCTTAAGTCTCTACTTGTTAGTTTTATATTTATCAATTACACCTCCATATCTTTACTGTTTAGAGCACAAAACTTTACTCTTTCTGTCACAGTGCCGTTCTTTGTTGGAAAATGAATAACGCCACTTCCTTGATAAAGCTCTTTTAACTCATTTGGATGAATTTTGTAGCTTTCAACTTCTCGCATAGATGCCCTTCCAGTTTCTTCTTTTGATCTAAAAAAACCTTGTTCAATTGTTTGTTCAGTAAATTTCTCAGTGGTTTTGGTTCCAAAGTGTCTAGCATAAAAATCCGCTGTATCAGGATCATTTAATCCAAGGATGCATTTAACATTGGTATTCGTATTAACAGATCTAGCAAAACTCTCTGATACATTTGTTAAATCACTTAATGCTTGATGACATAAGTGAAGGGCAGTATTTGAGCTTCTAGCTTTATTTAAAATACTTATAAAGCCTTCGTATACAAATTCTGAGAATTCATCTAAAAAGACAGAAGTAAACTCGGTTTCGCCAATTCTTTCTTTTTCACTAACGCAATATGCAAGCTCTTGCAGGATAAGCTTTCCAAGTTTTGTTCCTATCTTTTGATACTTTAGCGTTGGAATTGAAAAAATAAATACTCTTGTTTTATTAGGATAGGTCATAAGCTTATAAATTGAAGCCTCATCATCTTCAGAATTTACAATACTAGCGATTTCACTTGTGGCAAATGGTGATAATTGACTTATAAGCCCACTCATCTTATTTTTTCTATCCTTAGAAGATTCTTTTAAATATCCTCTTAGAATAGCTTTAAGAGCATCTTTATCATCTAACTCACTTAATAATCTTGACAGCTCTCTATCGTCAGTCAAAAGAGAATAGAGCCTTTTAAATGTAACCACTCTATTTGTCTTATGAATAAGCTTCACTAGATATCCACAAATATCGTATTGAACAGATTCATAAAAAGGATCGCTAAATTCAAATGAGCTAAAGATTCTATCTGTTATCTGCTGCGAGCTTCCATGCATAAGTGGATTAATAGAAACTGACGTCTCTGGGCTTATAAGATCAAAATGAAATTTTTCTACCTTTATTCCTAGCTCATCTATTGCATTAGAAATATCAAAAGGGAGATCCCTTGATCCTTTTCCATCAATAATAATGACTGATCTATATCTTTTTAAATCCCTAATTGTCCAAGGAGTGACAATACTAGCTGTTTTTCCAGCTCCTGTGGTTCCAATTACTTGAACATGGGAGCATCTTGTTTTATCATCAAGATATAAATCAATCCTATCAGGTGTATCTGCAATTTTAATATTTGAATAATTTTTACTCCAATAAGGATAAAGAAGATTTGATCTAATACTCATCTCTTTAGTTTTCTTTTTAACTAAAAAGATCAAATACATCATAATAAGAACTATAAGAGCATATGCGCCAAGGTAGATTTCTTCAAAGTGTTCAAAATACCACCATTCAATCTTACTCATATTTTTTTGAATTAAAAACCATCCTCCACCAAGAATAGCAACTAATCCAAATGCTCCCGCTTCTTTATCACTCATAGGTCTGTTTTCATTTTTCTCTTCACTACTAAACAAGTTTACCTCCTTCAATTAATCTTAATCCTTTTCTTTTAAGCTCAATCCATGAGATGATTTTTTCTTTTCTAATTGTTAAATTTTCAGTTTGTTTTTTAGATAAAAGAAAATCTCTAACAAAGTCATTGTAAAACTCTCTTGCAAATTTTAGATCTCCATTTGTAAATAGATAAAGAGTGTTAACAGCTAGAGTTTGAGGGCCTATTCCTTGATAACCCCAATTCATTTGATTAAACATTCCAGTATATTGATCTATGTTAGTCGAATATACTGGATCAGTGACAGAACGATCACAAATGACGTCACAAAGCTCATCTCCAATCTTTTGTTTTTTAAGCTCGGGGTAGTACTTTTTGTAATAGTCTTCATTATCTATATCAGCGAGAATGGTGCCGATAAGATAGCTTTTAAAAATATCTAGGCTTAGATTCTTTGTCTTGAAAAAATTGAACATTAAAATCTCCGTTTTGTTTACCTAGTCACTTTATTGCAACTAGAAATTAAGTTCACTGGAGATTAAAAATTGTGGATTTGTTTTAAGAAGTTTTTTAGATGTTCACATTTTATTTTTAAGTTTGTTACATTTCTCCTTTTGTTAAGTGTTAATAAGAAAAAACAAATGTGACTTTTGATTTTGGAAAAAGTTACAAGTGTATTGACAAGTGTAGCGTTTTCCATTAAAGTGAATGTAGTTTGTGTCGATAAGATAATAACCATTAAAACAAAATCCAAAAAATTAATCTCTCACTAATAGGAACCTTTACAGGGTATCTTTTTAAATAAGTCCTTGATTTTACAAATTGTAAAAAGTTCAAAAAATATTTTAAAAAATCTTACTTCTGGTAAACTGCTGATAATTCTAAGTGGAATGTATATGGAGTTTATTTGAAAACTAGAAAACAACAAGCAAAACCATGCGAGAGAAAAGGAAAAGATAATCATCTTTTTTCTTTTTCATGTGAGTTAAGAGATGTGTGTTTTGGGTTAAAGGATGACCATAGAGATTTTTGTTTAAAACTTGAAGAATCTTTAATTGATGATGAACTCGTTCGTTATGAAACTAAAGAAATCACAGGACTTCACGTTCTATTTAATGGAATTGAGAAGACCATTAGCACTAATAGCGAAGATCTCTTTGATGATGACTTTTTATATGATGATTTAGCTGGAACCATTGATAATCACTTTAACTCATTAAGTTCTCGTGAATATGAAAAAGAAAAACCATTACAATCATCTAGTCTAGATTATCAAACTGGCTCATCAGCTCTTAACAATGAGCTAGGTTATAATAGAGCTAAGTCTAGTGAAATCTTTGGATTAAAACCAACGAATCTTTATGACTCGTTATTTGCTTCTTTATATAAAAGAGGAATCTTTAATCCAAAGTATCAAGAGATTGCAAATGAATCAGATTCAGACAGAATTAAGCGAGAAACAAGAGACGATGATCTCTATAATGTTGCGACAATATTATTATTTGATATTAAAAATCCAAAAATACTAAAAAAGATCTGGCCAAGATATACACCCAATAGGTTTGAAAAGAATAAACAAAAGGTACTAAAAGTATTTAATAAGAACCTTCTGGAATGGGCAAAACGCCTAAATCTATACTGGAATAATATAACTGATGCTCAAAGAGAAGCTATTGATTGTGAATACTTCTTTGAGGGATTTGAAAAGCCGACACAGAAAGAATCTGCTGAGAAACTTGGAATATCTAAAGGATCATATGAAGACCGCCTAGAAGGGGCCTATAAGAAGCTATTAAAGCTATATCCAGAATATGAAAGAATTAAAAGAAGAAAGAAAAAGCAAGATGTAGAAGACGAGCTTCGGCCAATGCCTCTTTATGAATTAATTGGCGGGTTTGCAGTAGAGATTCCTCATCCAGAAAAGAAGAATAAGAAAATCTCTAAACAGCTAAAATCAAAGATCTTCAAAGAAGCAGAAGAGAAGGCCAGTGAGTTTATAGAGTCTGTTTTAGATAAGCCCTTTTATGTAGATAAAGAAATTGAGCTAGAAGAGATTGAGGAAGAGCTTTTAATGCAAGAACTTGGAGAGGATTTTTTTTTACGAAAATACTATTCAATAAGCCTAATAATCAAGATGGAGCTTTTTTAGGCCGTTAAATCATAAACCCAAAAGAAAGTACAACAGCACTAGAAGACTCTTTTCTGTTTTCAACTTCAAGACTACTAAAATATCCAATAAGCGCGACATTACCTTGGAGCTTATCTTTTTTACCGACACTTGCTGTGATACCTAGGCTGCCATCAACTCCATTACCTGCACCACTCAGATAACCAACCGATGAAACAAGTCCAAAGATAGAATTTAATCTATACGACGGTTTTATATTAATTCTGTGAATCTCTTTAGGATCAAGATTAAACTTAGTACTTGAGGCATCACTTAGAACAAAATAATTTAGATAGTCATATCCAATGCCTAGAGAGAATTTTTCATTAAAAAGTCTGGATATTCCAAGATTAAATTCTGGTAAAAAACCATCATGACTAACTGCTTCACTTGCCTCAGAGTATTTAAGATCAAAAAATGTGACAGTGGCGATTCCAATTTGGTAATTATAATTTTTCTTAAATTTATTTGAGTAACTGACGCTAAACTTTAAAAAATTCATATCAAGAGTATTGCTGTCTTCATCAGAGATACCTATCATTCCACCAGAGGTGGTAATACTAAAATGTTTCATCTTTTGTTTTTCGACTTTTTTGGCAATTTTCTTTTTTATTTTTTTCTTTGGAAGTGAGTTTCTATACTTCTCCATCTTTACTGGATCAAGAAAGGCTTTGTTTAAATAAAGAATAATTCTCATGTCCTTTTTGAGCTTTCTCCAATTTTTAACTTTAGGGTTTGCTTTAAAGGTTTTCTTAGTCATAGGAGATGATTTTCTTATAACAGAATCATCTTTTACAAATTTAGAATAAAGTTTAGCTAGACTTGTATCTTCTTTAAGCGTGGTTCTAATCTTTATGAATTTAGACCTGTTTTGTGCAAAAGAGTTAATGCAAAAACAGGCAGTTATAAACGTTATAAAAAAGAATCTTAAAACCATGCTAAGTCCTTAAAACCTTAAAAAACTTGAAGTATATGCCTATATTATGATGCAATTTCGACATTTTTCAAACCCTAGTATTTTATTCACCAGTAATTAAACATATGAATATCAAGTACTTATATTTTTCACTCAAGAATCTCCAATTTTAGACGATAATTGAATAGAAGACTTATAAATTAAAAAGGTTAAGCCTATGAAGTTACAATCATTGATTTTATTACCTCTGATTATTTTTAGTATCTCATGCGAGAGACAAACCTTAGAACTAACTAAAGAAAACCCTGACACCGAAGCAGTACAGACTCCTACTTCAAACCCACCTAGTGATAATGCGCCAGTAAGCTCAAACTTAACGCCTAGTAATGGATATAGAGACATAGAAACGACAATCACTTTAAGTTATACAGATGCGGATTCTGACCTTGCAACGAGTTGTAGTATATCAACACTCTCAAACCTAACGGAAACAACGGCGTGTGCCTGCTCATCTGGCACTTGTACCGTAGGAGTCACAGGAGCAGCAAGTTATACTGGAACCGTATCATTTAATTATACAGTTACAGCAAATAGTGCGACTTCAAATCAATCAAGTGTGAGTTTTACATTAAATAATTTAGGAGCATCAAGCACAGATGAATGGGTGCGAATTCCAGCAAACGCCGGAGGTATGGGGCTTTCTGAGTTTTACGTCATGAAGTATGAGGCGAAAGCTTGGAATGATGGAAATACTAATTCAACAATTGATGGCGGTGAAGTTGATACTGATGGATGTAATGAGGGTGGATGCTCGACAGCAAACTGGGGAGTGGGAACTCACGCTCCAGTATCAATAGCAGTTAATCAGCCATGGCGAAGAATAGACGCTAATAATGCAGCGGCAGAATGTGAATCCCTTGGAGCAAATTATCACCTTATCTCGAACCCTGAATCGATGGCAATTGCTCGTGATATTGAAAATGTTAACGCCAACTGGACAGGTGGTACTGTTGGAACAGGTTGTCTATTTAGAGGTAATTCAGGAGACACAACTTGTGGATATGATTCTGCAACTGATCCGGATAGCGGAACTGGAAGAGACGTAAGAGCGAAACACACTCTTTCAACCGGTCAAGAAATTTTTGATATTTCAGGAAATGTCTGGGAGTGGACTGATTGGGATTCTGCAACAGCAGGTTTTCAGATAGGACCGACTTCTTGTCCATTTAGTGGAAATGAAGAACTACCAAGTGTGTCCTGTGGAGCATTAGCTTCTGCGGACTATGATACAGATAATGGTACATACACATCAACAGAAGGTGTCGGGCAATTTTTTGGTGGCTCTGGCGGCGCGGCGCTTCGCGGCGGTTTTTGGGGCAACGATACGTATGCGGGGGCGTTCACGCTCTCCTTGTTCAATTCGCCGACGGACACGGGCGACGGCATTGGGTTTCGTTGCGTCTTCCGACCGTAGGGAGGTTCGGTAGTGATTGGATTCTTAGCACTTGGCCCTTGGAAATCTTAACTGCCCGTTAGGGCAGTCGAAAAAAATTTTATATTCAAAATGTTATTGTTTCCGAAAAAAAGAGTGATTTTTCGGAAATAAGTAGTTTTCTTTCGGAAATTTCCGGAAAATAAGCTTAAGTTTTCCGAAAGATTCGGAAAATGCAGAAAATACGGAAATCAGTTTCCGGAAATTGGCTTAGATTCGGAAAGCTATTTCCGAATAATTTGCCATATTAAAAAATTACATTCAGAATATCAATAATGAGTAAAATAAATGACGATATGAGTGTTCTTGAAGTATCAGAATTGCTTGGAGTAACACCAAGATCAGTAATCAACTATGTAAAATCTAAAGAGATTGAAGGCATTAAAGTTGGAAAGTCTTGGTTTTTAAAAAGAGCTAGCGTTGACAGCTTTAAATTGCGATACTCTTTTAGTCAGCAGTCAGCAGTCAGCAGTCAGCAGTCAGCAGTCAGCAGTCAGCAGTCAGCAGTCAG
>CAXHCD010000021.1:0-55250 GCA_964015265.1 uncultured Oligoflexia bacterium | reverse complement strand
AGAATTAGCAGAAGAAAGATTTAGAAAGTACAGGTGGGATAATGGATCGCTTACTCAGTATCCTCTCCAATGTGTTTTGAAAGTTCTATCATTAGAGATTGGCAAAACCTCATGACTTCACGATCACTTTTTCCTTTAGGGTTAAAGTCACTTCCTCCCTTTCCCCCTCCCATAGGCAGTCCGGTGAGCGCATTTTTATATACTTGCTCAAATCCTAAAAATTTAAGTACACTTTGGGTTACATTGGGATGAAACCTGAGCCCCCCTTTATAAGGACCGATAGCATTATTAAATTGAACCCTCCATGCCCTGTTACAATTGATATGCCCGCTATCATCCTCCCAGCAAACCCGAAAAATAACAATTCTATCGGGCTCAACCATTCTTTGCAAAATGTGTCCATCATCGTACTTGGGGTTAGATTCAACAAATGGCATAACGGATTCTGTAAATTCTCTAACAGCTTGATGAAATTCAAACTCCGCAGGGTTTCTACTAACTATCCATTCATTAAAACTTTCAATTCTTTCATTTGTTTTTCCATTCATATATATTCTCCTGAATTTAGCTATGAGGTGCTGGTATTGAAAAAAAGATGACAAATATAAGGGCCGCTTCCAAAATCAAACAACCCAAAATTGAGAAAAATTGTTTTGATCCATTAAGTTTTTGCCTTATGAGATTCAATGCAACTAAAATTTGTAAAAAGAAAAAACCAGCAAACCCCTTTGAGGCAAGATTGATTATTTCAAAAACATTTGCAGACCATATAAGAAAAATGGCCGAACCAATAACAATCATATAGTAAAGATTAATTGATAGAGAGCTTGGTATAATTTCCTTTAAGAGTCCGCCTGCACCAATTGTATCGGCAAGAGCAGCACTTAGTTGACTAGCTATTGCAGCTCCTAAAAGAAGAAGTGGTAAAACGCTAACAGCTCTTCCTAAGCTTTGACTGATCGTTGTTTCATTAAGCTCAACAATTGGAAAATCTAAGAAAATTGGGCAGGTCAATCCTATAAATAAAATGTAGATAGCAATTGCTATCCATTGTGAGTTCCTTGAGGCCTGTATCCTAATATTTTTTGAATAATGCTCTCCCATAAATCTTGTGGTTTCAAAACCTTGAGTTACCATCAACATTCCTGCGAGCATTGCCATCTTCTCAAAAAATGTAAGTTTTTTAATTGGATCATGCCCAAACCAATGTGTTTGAGTGGCAATATCAAAACTTGCAAGGGCAGCGAGAACGCCTCCGATAACAGCGAGCTTAATAGTTACTGCTATGAGCTCTATTCTCTCAAGTCCCTTTGTTCCTCTCCACCAAGAAACTCCCATCACACTTAATAGTGTAGCTGTGGTAATCCATTTCATCGTTTGAGTATTATCTATTCCAAATTCTCTTGAAATAAATGAAGTGAACAAGCTGATATAAAATGCTACTGAAATAGCATAAGCAATCCCTAATACAATTTGTGAAAGTTTCTCTAGCCTCAAGTTAAATGGATGAGAAGAAAACTCTAAGCCTTCAGCATGTAAAATATTAAAGCGAATAACACGACCAATACCATAAGCTAGAACAAGTAGAACAATGATTCCCATCGGTGCCCATTTGCCAAAAACTGAATGCAGTAAAGGAGCCACTATTAAAAAACCACTTCCAATAATTGAAGCTAAAGGTGTTACAGTAGCACCCCATAACTCTGAGTTGATTACTTTCTTTCTAATTAGAAATAATCCAAATATTAATGTTGCAACTATGGCTATTGAGTTAAACAAATTTGAGTTGCTAATAATCCCTTCCATTTATTTCCTAGTGATGTTTAAACTTTCCAACATTTTTAATATCAGTCCAATGGGTTGTTTGATGGCACTTAAAACAGTCTTGCACTCTTGCATTAGGCTTATTTGGAATCTTTTGTGACATCATATTAAAGTGCATTTTATAATGACTTGGAGGTGCCTGATGACATTGAACGCAATCTCTTGATTTAGGAGATGGATGCTTAAACTCAGCAATATTCCACATATCTGCTCGATGGCATTGAGCGCAGTCATTTCCAAAAAGCTCAAAGTGCCTATCATCATTAGAGTGGCAAGTTGCACAGTTTAGTAGTGCTTCTTTTTTTGAGATTTTAGGATGTAGAAAAGGACTATCCTTTTTTCTTTCTCGTCCACTAAACTCCATTATGTAGTTATGAACGAGGGCCTTTTCATCGTTTGCCGATTTGCTTTTACTAAGCATTTTCATTCCAGTGTCGGATAAAAAGTTGTGATCCATTTTGGTGATATTGTCTGATCGTCCTAAATGTTCAGTATGGCATCCAAGACAAGTCGAAATATCTGCATGAAATGAAGTGGGTTGCCTTTCTAAGATATCTATATCATTAGCATGACAAACAACACAGTTTTCTCTTTGAACGCCCTTTATCGGATTGTGACATGCCATGCAGTCATTATCCAAAAAAGAATGTGCTTGCGAGAGTTTTCCAGGACTAACTGTCTTATTCCAGATAACTCCACTTAGCTTTGATTCCTTAAAATGAGTTGGATTAAGAAGAAAGTGATCAACTGAAACATAGGCTAGGGTAAAAGTTAGAATGATTAAGAAAAAACTTTTCATAACCACCTCAGCCCAAAATAGAATTCACTAAAAATATGAAAAATAATAATTATATAAAGGATAATTGAAATAACGATATGAAACTTAAGCCACCTTTTAAACCAAAGCTTAACTGTCTCATGCATTTTAATGGAATACTCAACATCTGAAATAGAATCAGCAAGCTTTAACAACGTCATTTCCTCTGATGAGGCCCCTGCAAATGCAAGAGACATCTTTTTGAAGAAAAAGGGAAGATAAGCTGCTGTATTCTTGGCAAAACTTGGTTTAACCTGCTTTGAATAACTCTCGTATTGCTCAAGAAGATTAAAGGAAAGTTTCTTTTTCTCTCTCATCCCTGTTGAGATTTGAGCTAACAAATATCTACCAATAAAACCGCTAAGAACAACAAGTAACATTAGTAGTGTTAAGACAATGCCCACTAAACTATCAAAACGATGTCCTGTATGAATCAATGCTAAAATAGGACCAATGATTCCTGCATAGATATGCCACTTTAAGAAAGTGGACATTTTCATCCATTTTGTAAATCTATCTTTTAATCTCTTTGATCTTTTGACAAACATGTAAAGAAGAGGAATAAACATAAAAAATGTAGCAATGATCCCAATGATACTTCCGACAAAACTTCCAGGAAAAGATGGTGCTTTGTGAAGAATAAATCCTCCCCAAAGAACCATCATCAATATTACTAATCCTGTTACGGTATGGCGTTCCTGATGATTCATGTGCCTAGACCTCTACACTTACATCTTCGCTGGCCTTAGCCTGGCATGCTAAAATAATCCCCTTGTTTTTTTCATCTTCTTCAAGAGAATCATCTACCTCCATTGTCACTTTGCCCGAGAGAAGTTTAACCTTGCACATTCCACAGGTTCCTGAGCGACAAGAATTATCAATCTCTATTCCAGCTTCATCTGCGGCTTCTAAAATAGTTTGTTCTTCCCCAAGTGATACTGTTTTATTAGATCCAGTAAATGTTAAATTGTAGGCCTTTTCTTCATTAGCTGGATTTTTTTTAGTTTCTTTTGGTTTAGCACCACCAAAAGCTTCTGTTTTAATTTGTTCTTTGCTAACTCCTAAATCAGAGAGCATTGATTTAACTGCATCCATCATCGGAACTGGTCCACAAATATGGATACGTTTCTTCTCTATATCTGGAATAAAGTTATCAATAAGTTCTTTTGTAAATCTTCCCTGCGGTCCCATCCAGCTTGTTCCCTTCGCTCTGGTCATGCTGGCAAGAACATTTAGGTTTGAATAACGAGATTGAAGGTACTCCAGTTCTTTTTGATAAATAAAATCATTGCTGGTTCTTGCACAAAAAAGAAAATATATCTCTCCAGGCCAACATTTTGCAGTTAAATATCTAACAGCACTCATCATTGGAGTAATCCCAACACCTCCAGAGATTAAGACAATACTATCCGATTGCTCACCATTAAAATAAAACTTCCCATTGGGTACACTTACTTCTAATTTATCGTGAACTTTAAGTTTGTCGTGAAAATGTCTACTGACTAGGCCTTTATCTTCTCTTTTAATAGTCACTTCAACAAAGTCTTTCTCCGTAGGAGATGAAGATATTGTATATGAACGGCGTACTTTTTTACCGTTTAAATCAAGAATAAATGTGACGAATTGACCTGGCTCATATGTAAATGAAAGAGGGGTATTGTCGATGTTGGCCAATCGAAATGTTTTAACGTTTGGAGCCTCTTCGAAAATACCAATCAGCTCAAGGGCTCCTGAAAACTTATTTCCTAAGCTCTTTTCAGGTTTGACAGGCTTTGGACTTGGCAGTACCTCCTTTTTGGAGGTCTCTACATTTATTGTTTCTTCAGGTTTAGCAGGATTCGCAGGTGTTTTTTTTGATAACTCTTCTAACAATAATGCTGCTCTTTTCATTTTAAAGAAATACATCCATATCATTGTAGCCATAAAAAGAATTAATATAGTCATGATAGAAGTATGAAAAAAAGACATTCCAAACATAGAGGAATTTTCATTTTTTGCATCAAAGGACAGAGGGAGAAGGTTCATTTCTTTTTTGAACCACTTAAGTGCAATATTTTGAGGAGCCTTGCCCTGTTCAATTGCTTTGTTTGCGGCAAGACCACTATCAAATTGACTAACTCCTTGTCTGATCTCTTCTAGGGCATTTTCTTGTTTTGGATAATCTAGACTTTGCTCAGAGGCACCAAGCTCTTTTACTCCCTTATTAATGAGTCTTCTACCTTCTTCAATCCTTAAATTAGCTGCTTCTACGATTTCTTTTTTTTTGTCTTCGGTTAGTTCTTTTAAATTCATCATTTTCGGGTATATATCCCAAGTATTAGATGAATTAGCACCACAGTTTCCTCCAGGGCATCCCTTCATCATGCCGCCCATACCTTTGCCCATCATGCCGCTCATGCCTTTGCCCATCATGCCGCCCATGCCTTCGGCACTTTTTTCAATTTCAGTTGGGGAGGAATGACTTTCAGCGCTGTTACCTAAGTTATCTTTTGATTCACTAGACTGTTCGCCACTGTAAACTTCTGGGTGGTGGCTTTTGTGCTCCTCATCTGAAACTTGAGCGAGTGAATGCTGAAGTAAACAAATTAAAAAGAAATAAAAAGCTAAACCTATCTTCATTCAAGTACCTTGGGAATATTAATATCTAACTTAAATTATTTAGTCGCATGATGAGCTTTTGATGCATGCTAAGCTTTACAGGCTCTTTAAGGTTCTTCTTGTAGTCAGATCGACTCTCTAATAATTTTTGTAAAGCAAGTAGAGCATCCCTGCGAGTAACAATACCCATCAAGTGCCCCTCTGAATCAACAACAGGAGCTGATCTAATGTGTCTTTCAATGAAGAAATTATCTAGCTCAAAAATGTCCCATTCAGCTTTGGCCGTATAAACTTCTTTTGACATTATTGAATCGACTGTCGGGTTTCTCTGTTCATCAAAAAATAGACAATTTCCCATGCATTTCATAGAGTCACTTTCGGATATAAAGCCAACTACTTCATTAGACTCATTAATTACTGGAGCTGATGATATTCGATGCTCATTGAAAACTCTAACCACATCAGAGGTTGAATGATCAGCGTGAAAGGCAATTACGTTCTTAACAATTATTTCACTAACTTTTGGTATAATCATTTCTTTGTCCATCAGAAAACTCCAATTTTTATTTTATTTCTCTAACCTGAGAGTATTTGGGATATGCGGAATCAAAATCCCCGTTAAAGTAGTATTTAAAGTAAAAATAAGTCGTACAGACTAATGCAAAGACAGAAGCAACACTCATGATATAACCAGCTGCCTTTACAAGTTTTGAATCTTCTTTTTTCCCATAGTGAATTACGATTAAACCAATACCTAAGACCAAAAATTCAACCATAAATGCTATGTCACCTAAAAACTCTGCCATTACTTATCCTTCCTTTTAACTATTTTATAAACTAAATAAGCAACCCCAAAAAACACAATGGAACTTACTATACTAATTAGCATATAGTGGTCATGAATTGAGTTATTATGCCATTCCATCATTCTTTAGACTTCGCTGCTTTCTTTGTTAAACAACTCACCCCATTTGGGAATATAAGCAGGCACATTCTTTTTATAGTCTAAATACTTCTCACCAAATTCTTTAATCATATGCTCTTCTTCTTTTTTTCCAAGTCGATGATACATATAAAGAAGAATAGGAAACATTGCGATAGTTAGAAGTGTTGGCCACATTAATAAAAATCCGAACATAATCGCTACGAAACCTATATATTGTGGATGCCTAACTTTTGCATATAGCCCTGTTGTCGCAAGTGTATGATTCTTTTGAGCTGCATGAAGGACTTTCCATCCAGAAGACAGCATTATGAATCCCAAAACGATAAAGACATTAGCAGCAATATGAATTGGATGAAAATGTGGATCAATTTTAGAATCAATAAAAGCATTCCACAGGTGACCATTTTCATGAGAGAAAATATTTAACCCAGGAAATTTTTCACTCAGCCAACCTGAAAGGAAATAAATAGTAAGTGGAAATCCATACATTTCAGTAAATAGGGCCAGAATAAAAGCAGAAAAAGCTCCAAGGGAACGCCAATCTGTTGCACTTTTAGGCTTCGTGAAACTAAATGCAAAAATAATAAAAATTGCTGAATTTAAAATAACTAATGTCCAAAGACCATATCCTGATTCACCGTGCATTATGTTCCTCCTTTTTACTATCATGGCTGCATTCCTCATTATTGTTATGAGAATGATGGCCCCCATGTCCTCCGTGTCCATGCCCCCCATGCATAAATATGTGCATCAAAGGGCATAAAAGCAGGATGGCGTAGGGCAGAAGCCCTAATGCATGTTCAAGATGATAGGTGTAAACCCAATAGCCTACAGCTACTACGCAAACAAGAACGATTGGGTTCTTCCAAAAGTTCTTTATTTCATTCGTGTTCATACGACCTCCATAATAAGGCTAATCATTTCCACTCTCTTGGTGGTGTCCACCATTATGATCTCCATGTCGATGAGTACAAGTTGAGGCCATATTTAAAACGCTAACGAGTAGTAGAATGATTAATTTTGTCATTTTAATTCCTTATATTTTTGTTCTTCTTAATCTCAAAGAGTTTGCAATTACCGAAACTGAGCTAAAGCTCATTGCTGCTGCTGCAATCATTGGACTAAGTAAAAGGCCGAAGGCTGGATACAAAACACCTGCTGCTACAGGAACACCTGCGGCATTATAGACAAAGGCAAAAAACAAATTCTGTTTTATGTTTGCCATAGTCGTGCGACTTAACTTTCTTGCTCTTACAATTCCTCTTAAGTCGCCTTTCACGAGAGTAACCCCAGCACTTTCCATTGCTACATCTGTTCCTGTCCCCATAGCAATTCCGACTTGGGCCTTCGCCAATGCTGGAGCATCGTTAATACCATCTCCGGCCATCGCTACAATTTTGCCTTCTGCTTGTAATTTTGAAACAGCTTCAACCTTTTGCTCTGGTAGTACTTCGGCAATGACCTCATCAATACCAAGCTTATTAGCTACTGCTTGAGCTGTGGTGGCACTATCACCAGTTAGCATAACGATTTCCAGGCCTTCTTCATGGAGTTCATTTATCGCTTCTTGGGTCGTTTCCTTGATAGGGTCAGCAACTGCAACTAGCCCGGCAAATTTACTATCTATTGAGACAAACATTACTGTTTGTCCCTCTTTCCTGAATGATTCAGCTTTTTCTAAAACATTCTCTATGGAAATGTTTTGTAGCTCCATCAACGCCTTATTTCCTAAAGCTACTTTTTTCCCCGCGACAATTCCTCTGACACCTTTTCCTGTGACGGATTCAAAATCACTTACTTCCTGAGAAGCGACACTTCTTTCCTCTGCTCCTCTTACGATAGCTTCTGCTAAGGGATGCTCACTTCCTTTTTCTAGGCTTGAAACTAAAGATAAAAAGTCATCTTCTTGTATCTCGTCACTCGGCAATACTGTAACAAGTTTTGGTCTTCCCTCAGTAAGAGTTCCAGTCTTATCAACAACAAGAGTTGTTACTTTTCTCATAACCTCAATAGACTCAGCATTTTTAAAAAGAACACCCATCGTAGCGGCTCTTCCAGTTGAAACCATTATAGACATTGGTGTGGCCAACCCAAGAGCACAAGGACAAGCTATAATTAAAACAGCTACAGAGTTAATGATTGCATAGGCCATTGCTGGCTCAGGCCCGTAATTAGACCAAACAATAAATGTGACAATTGCTACAACGATTACAATTGGTACAAAGTAGCCAGAAACAATATCCGCTAGTTTTTGGATAGGAGCCTTACTTCTTTGAGCCTCTGCAACCATATGAATAATTCGAGAAAGTAATGTGTCAGCTCCAATTTTTTGAGCTTCCATTACAAAGCTTCCCGTACCATTTACTGTAGCTCCGACGACTTTATCTCCTTGAGATTTTTCAACAGGCATTGGCTCTCCAGTAATCATTGATTCATCAATATTACTTTTTCCGTCAATGACTATCCCATCTACAGGGACTTTTTCTCCAGGACGTACTCTTAACTTATCATCCAACTGAACATTTTCTAATGGAACATCTTCCTCTGAACCATCCTCATTTATTCTGCGTGCTGTTTTTGCAGCAAGCCCAAGTAGCTTCTTTATAGCTTCTCCTGTTTGATTTCTAGCTCTCAATTCCAAGACTTGCCCTAAAAGAATTAAGGTAACGATTACACCAGCAGCTTCAAAATATACTGCAACATGCCCCGATGAATCTCTAAATGAGGATGGAAACCAGCTTGGTAATAGAGTGGCAACCAAGCTATAAATATAAGCGACACTGACCCCAATCCCAATAAGGGTGAACATATTCAAGCTTTTTCTAACTATAGAGTCGATTCCTCTCACATAAAAAGGCCATGCTGAATACAAACAAACTGGTGTGGCCAATAAAAGTTCAAGATAAACCTTTAAAGATGGGGATATAAATTTTGATATGGGTTGTCCCGGCAAGAGGTCTCCCATGGATATTATGAATAAGGGAATGGTGAACAGTGCCGCCAACCAAAACCTTTTAGTCATATCTATTAATTCTTCATTTTCACTATCATCTGCAATAAGTGGCTCAAGTGCCATTCCACATTTTGGGCAACTTCCTGGACCGACTTGTCTTATTTCTGGATGCATAGGACAAGTATAGATAGCATTTGGATCAGAGCTTACTTTTTTGGGTTTATGAGTTGCATGACCATGATCCTCGTGGCAGCAACTGTGAGTTTCGGCCATTATTTTTTCCTTCCAGTTTTATTTACTACTGTCATCAACTCATCTAAAAGATTTTTTGCTTTTTTCTCATCATCAATTACAGCGTTCTTAACACAATCTTCAATATGGGCTTCAAGGACTCTTCCTTCTACTTTTTCTAAGGCAGCAAAAACCGCCTTAAATTGGTTTAAAATATCAATACAATATCTTTCATCTTCAACCATCTTTATAATTCCTCTAATCTGACCCTCTATTTTTTTTAAAGAGTCTATTTGCTTAGAGTGGTCTGTTCCTTTGAAGCCCATTATTTTATCCTTTTATTTTTGTTTTTGAACCAATGTTCCTTCAGCTAATTTAAAACTACCATCAGTTTTAACCTCTGAATAATGACTGTTGAGAAGTTTTGTCACAGTTCCAGTCCCAAGAACTTTCATTTTACACTCTCTAACGTCACCACCTTCATCCCGGCCTCCGACATAACCAGTGCAATGATTTGAATAAAAATCAAGTTTATCTCCAACCTTAACGTCATTGTTTCCAAGACATACATGCGCCGTCTTATTGTCAGTTTTCATTGCTACTGTTCCACGCATAAAATTGTGAGCACAGCTTGAAAGTAATAAGGTTGTTACTGTTGCTACTAAAAATGTCTTCATTGTCTCTTCTCCTTTTTTAATGACTGCTATGGTCGTCGTTATCTTTTTTCATGTTCATATTGGACATATTCTTCATACACATTTTCATACTTTTTCCCATCATGTTCTGCATTTTTCCCATCATACCTTCCATGTTCTTCATCATTCCCATTTCTTTTTTTCCTTTCATCATGCCTTTCATGTTTCCCATCATCTTTTTCATCATTCCCATGTGAGACTTCATTTGCTCCATGTGTTTCCCCATAAGTTTTTGTTTTTCTACTGGATCATCCGTTTTATGAATATCTTCCATCGTTTTCATCATGGTAGACATGTGGTCGGACATACCTTGCATCATTGAATGTTTTGATGAATGACCCTTATGTCCATGTTTCATTCCAGCAAACAGGTTTAAAGAAAGAGTTAAAATTGAAAGAATTGTAAATGTCTTTAGTAAAGTGCCCATTTTTTCTCCTATGTAATTATTATCTTAATTGACTTGTACCATACCCCCCCTGGGTAGCAAACTGATTTAAATCATGTTTTGGAAGAAAAATTATCAGGAATGATTAAAAGGAGTCTTTCAATGGGAGGCTTTAGTCGATGATCTTGAAGTTTCTCATCATGCTCATGTCCTCGTGCTCAAGATTATGGCAATGGTATATGAAAGTACCTTTAAAGGTATTAAATCTCTTAATTATCTGAACCCGATCTCCAGGCATCACAAGAACAGTATCTTTCCAGCCCTGATCTAAGCAGCCTTTTAATTGACCAGAACTTCTATTTATAACTTGAAATTGAGTGCCATGAACATGCATTGGGTGAGGCATTCCGGTTGGATTGTAAAATTCCCAAACTTCGGTATCACCATATTTTATAATTTCGTAGTTTTCATACCTATTGTCTTCATAGCCATTCCCATTAATGGTCCAGCCAGTACCTCTTTTAGGAATTAATTCAAACTCTTTTGGCGAATTAAGATTCGTGGCTTCACTTGGATTAATTTTGGAGTACTGAGACAACTTAGAAGGTTCTCGAAACATTACTCCCAAATCTTCTGAAACTTCAAACTCAAGAATTGTATATTTTTTACCTCTTCCTTCAACCAAGGGAAGACTTTCAACTCTAATGATGTCTCCAGTTGAATATTGAGAGAAGTCAAATAAGAACTCGAACCTTTCTGCTGGTGCAAAGTAAAACCTTTCTAAGCTATTTACTTCTGCTAGAAGTCCACCATCACTGCCAATTTGCTTAATCTCTTGAACGCCATCAACTGCAATATTAAAAATTCTAGCATTACATCCATTAAGGAGTCGAATCCTGTAAAGGCCTTGCTTTACTTTAATTTTTCTCTTGTCAGTCCCATTGATAAACAACTTATTGCCAAAAGCTCCCATCATAGATGGTCGATATTCAAGCTGCCCATCATCGTTGAAGTATCTGTCTTGTAAAACTAGGCTTAATTCTTGTTCTTTTTCTGGTAGTTTTAGGTTCTTTTCTTCTTGATCCCTAACTATAAATAATCCAGCAAGCCCCTGATAAACCTGAAAACCCGTTCTTCCATGAGGGTGAGGATGATACCAATACATTCCAGCTCTATTTTCAACAACGAAGTCATACTGATAGGACTCATTGGTCTTTATTGCATTATGTGGGTGACCATCATTTTTATGAGACACATCTAGGCCATGCCAATGAATGATTGATTCTTCTGGAAGTTCATTTTTAAAAATGATTCTTACCTTATCGCCAGTATTCACTTCAATTGTTGGCCCCAAATACGAGCCTGAAATTTCTTTAAGTGTTTCCTTCGGCCCCTTTAAGACACTTCCAAAATAAGACCAAAATTTTGTTTTAGAGCTATTTCCAGAATCAACTAACTTATATTTTGCAATTAATTCGATGATTACGTCTGGTTCGTCATTGTTGAAGAGCACTCTAGTTGTTGCGCTCGCCCAGGAATTAGAAAAAGAAATAGCAGCTCCAAATCCAATTAGACCTTTATTTAAAAACTCTCTTCGTGAACAATCCATGTAAATACCCCTTATACCTCCCTAGGGTATTACTCCGAGTTCATATTTACAAGATGATTTCAGTCAACCTCATCGTTTTCCTCCTTCATGGCCTTGCGGCATGGGCGAAAGGAGGAAAAGATGAATGATGATAAAAACAAAATTATCCTTGAAATGAACTTCAAGTTTCAGATGAAGGATTACAGGCTACGGTTTGTCACAAAGAGAGCTTGGCTTATAAGTTTAATTTTAATCATATGTAAAATACTGTGGAGCTTTAAGGGTGATTTTTCACCCTGACTTATAACTCTTATTGCCTTGCGGCCCACATCGTTTGAATTTTAGAGTCTGTAACTAAATAAGTAATCAAAAGTGTTCGGCTTTCGCCTGTAGATTTTTTGGTCTTTTTTTCGATGGTGGTTACATAACTACCTAGAGCGATAACCTCTAATACTTCGACTTCTTCAAAATCATCTGTGCCAAAAGATTTTTCTAAATGTCCTTTTAGAATATCTTTGCCTTTAAAGAGAATTTCGCCCTCTGGTAGCAAAAAGACTTCAATTTGATCGTCACAATAACCAAGACATTTTTCGATGTCTTGATTGTTGTATTCTTCAATTTGCTTAAGGACTATTTCCTTTGAGTTCATAAAACCTCTAATTGCGTTTAGGTGACACAAAAACGCTGTCTATGCATAGCACAAGACCCAAATGCTGTAAATCTTACATAGATATTAGGTCTTCTACTTAGTGTTACGAAACTTCGTAACTCTTGAATATGTATATAAAAAATCTTTTAAAACAAATACTTAAATGAAAAACCACCAAAATTTGTTTGATTTCCTTTTACATATTACGAAACTTCGTAATAGTCTGACAACCCGAATCAAACCCAATAGTAACAATTACTTGGGAAGCAGAGAAAGGGAAAAACTAAAAATGTTACGAAAGTTCGTAACTGAAGAATAGATAGCAATGCCATGAGCTACCAATAATTAGTAGCTTAATTGATTAAAAAACTGGCACAGCCATTGCTTTACTGGCTTGTGAATTTTGTGGAGGAGCAAAATGACTTTTAGAAACGTAATAGCAATTGATGACGATAGCCTTGCTGGTGAAGCCATTAAAATGGTTTTTAGCAAAAAAGGTATATCTGTAGATTTCTTTGATTCACCAAAGAAAGCTATCCTTCACATAAAGGAACACCCAAGAAAATACAAAATGGCCATTGTTGATTTCCAAATGAAAGAAGAAAGTGGCGATGAGGTCGTTAAGCAAATTAAAAAGATTAACGGAAGCATCTTAACAGTAGTTCTGTCTGGGGATGACTCCCTAGAAACGATCAAGAAATGCCAAGAAGTTGGAGCTGATAACTTTTACTCCAAAGGTCATGCGTTAGAAAACCTTGCTTTATTAAGTGAAGTTGCAAAAGACAAATATGCTTCTGAAAGCTCTGAGGAAGCTAAAGAATTAAATGAACAAAAAATTGAATCTATCCTTTCCTTAAAAGGTCGATCTAATGAGCTTGCAAGAGTTGCTGATCTTGTGAAGACATTTTCTAATACTGATGAACCTGTCTTAATTCAGGGTGCTTCTGGTACAGGGAAAGAAAGAATTGCAAAGGCTATTCATAACAATTCTAAAAGAAACAAGAAGTCTTTTATTGCAGTTAACTGTGGAGCTATACCTGAGAATCTTTTGGAAAGTGAATTATTTGGTCACGAAAAAGGATCATTTACAGGAGCCACTAACGCTAAAGCAGGGAAATTCCTAGCTGCTGATGGTGGAACAATATTCTTAGACGAAATTGGAGAAATGCCTCTGGATTTTCAAGTAAAGCTTTTAAGAGTTTTACAGGAAAAAGAGGTCACTCCTGTTGGAAGCAATCGCTCTATGAAAGTTAATTTCAGAGTTGTTGCCGCAACAAACAGAAACTTGAAGGAAGAAGTTAGAAATGGAAACTTCAGGGAAGACCTTTTTTATAGACTTAACATTTTACCTATTGAAATTCCTGCTCTAGTAAAGAGAAGAGAAGATATTGTTTCTATCGCCAATTTTATAATTGATGAGAAAAACAAAGAAACTACTCAGGCCAAAAAATTAACGGATGAAGCTCTTGGGATTATTAAATCATACGATTGGCCCGGAAATGTTAGACAGCTCGAAGCAGTTCTGAAAAGAGCTTATGTACTCAACGGTGTTTCAATCAACGGAAAGGCTATCGAACAACAAATTGAATGTAACAAAGCTGAAAATAGTTACAAGCATGGCATTCAATCATGGTGTGATCTTGAGAACGAATTTTTAGAAAGACAAAGAGGACTATTAGAAGAGTCTCTAAAACTTTCTAAAGGAAATAAGAGAGATGCAGCCAAAATGCTTAATCTTAAATATACGACTTATGTATCAAAGAGATTGAAATTTGGTTTGGACTCAAAAACAAAATCAACGAACGAAAAAACACTATAGAGGTGTTAAGAGGTTTAGGAGGATAATATGAACAAAAAACTAGCGTTATTTCTTGTTGCTTTAACTGCCACTTCTGGTGCTTACGCTCACGATTGTGAATATGAGAAGCAGAATAAAGACAATGAGAAAAAGGAAGAAAAAAGCGGTATCAGTATTAGAACTCAGAATCTAATCAGTAGCTTAGTAAAACGTGGGGCATTAATTTTCGATGATGAGAATGGGAAAATTGATATTGACCTGACAAAGCTCACTTCGGAAGAACTCAAAATGTATATCAAATCAAAGGAAACTAATGTTGATATTGAAAAAGCCAACATTTCACTAATTCCTGAGTTTTCTCGATTTATTCTTGAGCAACGAATGCTGAAAGCTGAAGAATTAGTACCAAGTACAAGATCGTTAAATGACGATGAAATCATGGATGGGATTTTAAGAAATGTCTCGCCAGATATTGGCAACGATATTGCAACCTTTAAAGATCATTCATTTGCTTAATAAAGGAGAACTTAATGCAACTACTTTTGGGGGTACTACTTATGATAAGTGCAACATTTAGCGCAAACGCTTCAACAGCTTTAAATGTTATTGTTGGAGACAATGGTAAAAAACCATTTCTTCCGACAAGTCCTGTTCAAAGCTTAATGACTATTCAATCTGCTGTATTGGGACAACTTATATATACTGAATCCTCATTTGATCTTAAACCTGGGCTACTTGAATCCTACAAGTGGAACTATAAAGATCAGTCTTATGAGCTTACTTTAAGAAAAAACTTGAAGTTTCACAACAATAGAAAAGTTACCTCGAAAGATTTGGAGTTTTCTATTTTAAGAGGATTCTTTACTCCAAAAGGCTCGTGGTTCAAGTCATTTTTCAACAATATTGAAGGTATTGATACATTAAAAGGCAAAAAGCAATTTAAAAGTGGCATGGTTACAGGAGTAAAAATTATTGATGATTTAAGAATTAAGGTCAAGCTTAAGCGTCCTAATCCATCATTCCTACATTCAATCGCTAGAACAACATTTTCATTAGTTCCAATCGAAGAGATGAACTCTGATTATGACTCTTGGAAGAGGTTTCCTGTTGGTTGCGGAAATTATAAAGTTACAAAAGTCGATTCTGAAAACAATGTTCATCTTTCCTATGTTGGAACTAATAATGACGTTGCAAAGAACATAATCTTGTCTCCTAACGGGATAAAGGATGACTCAGATGTAATCTTAACAAGTCCGTCCAAGAACAATAACATAGACTTGTTTCACTCAAAAAATGCTGCACGAGTGACTAGCATATACTTTAATTATAAAAATAAACTTGCCCAAAATTCCAATTTCAGAAAGGCACTAGACCTTCTTATTGACAGAAGCAAGCTAACTAAAGGCGTTGATGCTTATAAGCCAACGAATGAATATCTTGCATCTCATTTTTGGGGAAGAATAGAAAAGTATGACAATCAAGACGTTGCATACGCAAAAAGATTATTAAATTCTGTGCAGGGACTTGATCTTAATAAGACTTATAAGATCCCCGTGTTTAATAGTTTTTTCGGTAATGCTCAACTAGGAAAATATCTCAATGAATTGGAAGGTCAATTCCTGCAAGCAGGATTAAAAATACAGTTTTACGATACAGACAAGAAATTTATTTCTTCTGATGATAAGGAGTCTCTATTCAAAATACTTTCAATGGGTGCAGATGTTGTTGATCCGACTGCTCTATTTTCACTAATTAGAAGCCCATTTAAGCAGCACTTTCCTGAAAGTGATGAAACGTATTTTGACCTTCTAGTTAAAGCTGAGTCTGCCCACTCACTAGATCAAAGAGTTATTGCGTTAAAAGCACTATCTAAGCACATGTATGAAAACAGATATGTTGTTCCCTTGTTCGAGAGGAAATCAGCTATTGGAATAAATAAATCCAAGATAAAAAACTTGGGCGAACAAAATGGTGGCATAGCATTTTACCTTGATAGGATTACTATTCAATGAATCAATGGATTACTGGAACTACAGGTACTAAGAGAATCACACTTTTAAACGAAAAGTTTGAAAGTGTTTGCCTTGCACGAATCAGTAATGAGAAATCTGCTAAATTTTCAGTTTATACTCCTTTCATGTCGCTGGCTGAAGGACGAGAAAAGCTTCCTAGTTTACTTCTTGAGGAAAAAACTCTTCTTGTAAAAGATAATGAATACCTACAATACTTAAGTGCTTTCTATACACCACCCGCAAACAAACTAATTGATAATAGAAATACCGTAGAATTTGGATTTGAAAAGAATAAGGAAGATATTTTCAACTCTGCTTTAGAGCTTTTTAATTCTAGCAATTCATTTGTGGTCGATGTTTTTAGCTCTATTGTTAGAAATATTATTCCAATGAAAACGATTGAAAGTGAGGTTAGAAAAGAAGGTGTTGGAAATAGCAATCGTGAATCTATAGGTGCTTTATATCTAAGCGCACCCTCTTCTGAACCAAGACATTTACAATTAGCAATTAACGTCGCTCACGAAGTTGGACATCAGGCATTGATGTTGTATCAAACATCTGATTCGATAATTCATCCTTCCGAATTAACAAAAAATGTATATTCCGCTGTACGAAGAACAGATAGGCCCGCAATTCAGTCTTTTCATGCTTTGGTTGCCCTTGTTTATATGTATGACTTTGTTAATTCTATAGAATTAAGTAAATTAAGTGATTTTGAAAAAGGTTTCGTTGAAACACAGAAATTAAAATACAAAACATGGCTAAAGGATAATATTTCAGATTTTAAAGAGATCAATTTTACCGATATTGGAAAAATGATCTATGATGAATTTTTTGATTATATAGAGAGCATATAGATATGAAAGAAACATCTATTGTTGATTATGCACAACAAACAGCTAATAGACTTGCTCTAAGGTTTAGAGCTATTGGTCTATTGATTGGGCTTGTGCTGGCAATAGTTTACTCCGTTTACCATCATTTTTCTGTAGCAGATACAGTTCTCAATGTTGCGAAAACCAATTTGGCACAATCAATCCAAATTGGAGGAACATATTACCAAGCAAGACTAGCAAGTAGTATGATTAAAACTGATGTATTTGAACATGTTTGGATATTTGATTCCAATAAAGAGCTTATAATTCGTGAAGGAAATAATGTTGATAATATCTCTCCTAAGTCACTCTGGGAAAGACGTTTTTACACTAAAGACTTTTGGCCTTATGCGCTCATTAAAAGCAAAGTAAGCTATCATGGAGAGCACACAGGAACGCTCTTTGTCTCCTACAGGCTTCCTCTAATTAAGTCCTTTGTTATTTTAACATTGATTACTGCAATTTTTTTAATGCTTTCGTATTATATAAAGACTCGCATACTTAATATGGGCCAAAACATCGCAAGTCCAGTTTTTGCGTTTATGACTACTCTTGAAGAAAGTTTAAGGGACAATAAGTTTGCAAATAAAAAGAAAGGCCGATCTTTTAAAGAATTGGTTAAATTTGAAACATGGTTAAGAGATTTCTTTATCCAAGCGAAAAAATCAGAAAAGGTAGCAAGAAAAGCATTAGCTGATGCTCAAACAGCAAAAATTGCATCTCAGGTGCGTCACGATATTCAAGGCGCATTAATGATAGCTAACTCAGCTCTTAATAATATAAATGAGCATAATGATGAAGTTAGAATACTTAAAGCTTCGTTAGATAGAGTAAAATCCACGATTCAGGACATTCCAAAGATTGCTAATCTTGATGACAAAGACATTGAAGGAATTGTTGAATTTCAAGAAAACAAAAATGATGAAGAATCATTAGAGAATTGTCATTTACTTTCAATAGTAACTCAAGTGGCATCAGACCTTTCATTAACGAATAATAATATCTCCTTCAGTTATGAGCTATCTAATGAGTCAGAAAAGGCATATATAAAAACTAATTATAAAAGATTTGAGAGAGTTTTGTTTAATCTCTACAAAAACGCAGTTGAAGCAATTGATAGCAATGGCACAATTACAACTAAGGTTAGTCTCAAAGATGAATCAGTTCTTCTTGCAATTGAAGACAGCGGCAAAGGAATCCCTGACAATATTCTTAAAAGGTTAGGTCAAAAAGGAATTTCATACGGAAAAGCACATGGCACTGGCCTTGGTGTATATGATGCTTTTGAACAATTTGATAAATGGGATGCTGGAATAGATTACGCTACTCTGGAGGGAAAAGGAACGACTGTAACAATGAGATTTGATGCCGTTGAGGAAAACCCTCTATTCCCGTCTGAGATTCTTATAGCTGAGAATAGTACCGTTGTTATTTTAGACGATGATCCCTCTGTGCATGAGTCTTGGAAGCAACGGTTTAAAGAGTTAAGTAATGATGGTATCACTTATAAATATTTTGAATCTCCAGAATTAGCAAAAATAGAAATTAATAGCCTTAAAAATAATAATAGTGAATTTTTATTCCTTGGAGACTACGACTTAAGAAACAAGTCTATAGATGGAATTAAATTTATAAGAGAAAATGACCTAAATGAATACTCAATACTCGTCACCTCTAGTATAGATAGTGTTTTAGATGACTGTCGTAAACTTGAAATTCCCGTCATTTCAAAATCAATTCAAAGCACCATTGATATTCACACGATACGATAAGGTAAGATAAAAATAAGTATTCATTACCGTGGTAAAGTATAGTGTCGTAATGCTTAAACCCGTTCTCAATTTCAGATAAAATGATGGAGTGATTCTTTGATTTTCTTTTCAAGAAAATCCATAGTGTTTCTAATTTTGTGGGTATTTCTAATATCTTTATGAGTTAATAGCCAAAAGTCTGATCCAATATTCTCATCTAGTTCTTTAACAAGTATTAGTTCCTTGTAGTATTTTGTAAAGTATGAAGGAAGAGCAGCGATACCAATCCCATCAACGCACATTGCGGCAGTTGTAAGAAGTCCGTCTGTAATCAATTGAGGTTTTTGATTATTCAAAAATACATCTAGCCAGCTCTTTGAGGAAAGATGAGAAAGAGAGTTATCAATTTGGATGAAAAAGTGTTTGGATTTTTCTTCTTCAAGTTCACTTATAGGATTGCTCTTCAAGTATTTTGAAGAGGCGTAAAGGTTGAACTTAATTCTTCCAAGCTTTCGTCCAATAAGATTTTCTGGAGGGTTTGAGCTTGGTCTAATTGCGATATCCGCCTCTCTCCTGGATAAGTTAAAGAAGTTTGAACTTGCTAGTATTTCAAGTTCAATATTTGGAAACTCTTTTAGGTAAGAGTTTATTATAGAAGGCAACACGGTGTGTGAAAGTGTATCAGTGGTTGTGACCCTAATTGCTCCTGAAATTGAATGATCTTTTCCAAACATATGTCGAGAAATTCCTAATATTTGTTCCTCTATTGGTAAGCACCTTTCTAGAAGTTCATCACCTGTCGATGTTAGCGAATGGCCAAGTGGTGTTACGTCAAAAAGCTTAGCCTTTAACTCAGACTCTAGCTGTTTAACTCTTCTTGAGACTGTCGCATGGGTTCCCCCAGTTATTTTCGAAGCTTCCTTAAGATTTAAAGTCTTAGCTAAAGCCATGAAATACCTAAGATTTCCCCAGTCAAAGCCATTTAACATATTTTATAACACCTTTATCAAAATTTGATATTTATTTTAATATATGTTCAATCGATAATAAAGAAAAAGATTACTAATGGGAGTTAATTATTGAAAATCTTAGATAAGGGCCTTTGGAAACCGAACGAAAGTTCTTTCCCCAAGAAGAGTTCTGCTTTCTTGGAGTCTATCAGAAAAGCTGAAAAGGGTCGCTATCATCTGTATATAAGTTATGCTTGCCCTTGGGCGCATCGAACTGTTATTTACAGAGAGTTAAAAAATCTTCAGGATTACATTTCTATTTCAGTTCTTGATCCTAGATGGGGAACCGAAAATGGATGGTTTTTTAAGTCGAGTAATACTGCAGTTTCAACTGAAGAAACCACTATAGATCATGTATTTGGCAAAGAGTTCTTATGGCAAGTCTATGCTCAATCTCATCCGGAATATGTCGGAAAGGTCACTGTACCCGTTCTTTTTGATAAAAAAGAAAGGAAAATTGTAAGTAATGAATCTTCAAAAATCATTAGATTATTAGATAGTTTTTTTACATCTGAATGTGAGTCTTTATATCCAAAAGAATTTAAATACAAGATTGATGAGCTTAATAGTCTTGTTCAAGGGGATATTAGCAGTAAAATTTATCAGGCTGGTTTTGCTAAAAAACAAATTGATTATGAAAAATACTGTATTGAATTATTTAATGCATTAGATAAGATAGATAGGCTTTTAGAAGGAAGGAATTTTTTAATAGCCGACCGAATACTAGAAACAGATATTCATCTTTTTTGTGCACTAGTCAGGTTTGATCTTGTATATGCCTCAGCGTTGAGGCTAAATTATAAAAGTCTTACAGATTTTAAGAACTTAAAAGAATTTGTTGTAAGAGTTCTTGAAATTCCTGAAGTCTCAAAAACTTTTAAGCCGTTTCATATTAAATCTCACTATTTTGATTATATAGAAGATATTAATCCAAGGATTATACCCATTGGACCAAACCCTAAATACTTAAACCTTAATATGGAGGAAAATGATGAAGCATCTTAGTGTTTTTTTAGTTCTTTTTGCAATGGCAAGTACTGCTTTGGCAGATACATTTGATCTTGAACCCACGCATACCTATGCCTATTTCAAACTCGACCACTTAGAAAGAGGAAATTTAACTGGTGTTTTTAAAGATGTTACGGGTACTGTCAGAATGGACGGTAAAGATTCAAAGAAACCTTCTGTGGATGTAACTATTCAGATATCATCTATTGATACATTTAATAAAAAGAGAGATGAGCACCTTCTAGGCCCTGACTTCTTTAATGCTAAAAGATTTAAAACCATGACTTTTACAAGCACGAGAGTTAAGAAAAAGAGTGGAAACAAATACGAGATCACTGGAAATCTAACAATAAAAGGTAAGACAAAAGAAATCACTGCTAAAATGACTCGTGGAAAAACTGGAAACGATCCATGGGGAGCTTACCGTGCTGGAGGGAATGTTCTATTTGAATTCGATAGACGTGATTTTGGTGTTGGGAAAAAAGATTTTGATGCCCCTGTAATTGGTAATACAGTTTATGTTGACTTTTATTGGGAAGCTGTAAGGAAAAAATAAAGTGACTTCATTTCTAGTCTCAAAAATATTGATTTTTGGTGTCCCTATAGTTTTTATTGGGGCACTTCAGTATTTACGCATGAAAAAGGATTTTTCTTTAAATACTATCGAATCGATATATTCACTCTTTATAGGTTTTTCAGTATCACAGATCTTTGGAATTAAGTTTCAATATCCTGCAGAAACTGTAGATTTTATTCCTTGGTTTGCTATTATCTTTTCAGGTATTTCTCTGATAAATCACAAGAAGATTAAATTTTTTTGTATGACTATCTTATTTACATATACAGGATGGATAATTTTTGGACCGTTGCTATCAGGTTCCCAGCTCGTGTACTTAGAATGGATAGCTTTTGTAATTATTTCGATTCTTTCTACCTCTTACTCTTATAAGTTAAAAGAAAGTATTTATTATGAAATTATAACTTCTGTTCTGGTTCTTTTAATCGGCTTGTATGTGTTTTTGGAAGGGAGTATTTCCATTGGCCAATTTGTGATTGCAGTTGGATTGATTTTTATGTCCAAGTATATCTTTGAAAAGGTTTTAAAAATTGAGAGTAGTCAATTCCCTCTACTTTTACCTTGTCTGATGATAGGAAGCTTTGAATTTTTTCATTATGGATTTTGATATGAAACTAAATCTTATCAGCTTTGAATTGTGTCCTTATGTGCAAAGATCTATAATTGTTTTGTTGGAATATAATATTCAGCATGATCGAACTTATATCAGTCTGAAGGATAAGCCTGATTGGTTTAAGGAGAAATCCCCCCTAGGGAAAGTTCCAATTTTAGAGACACCTAATGGGATACTTTTTGAATCAAATGTTATTTGTGAGTATCTTAACGAAATTTCAGGGGGAAAACTCCATCCCGATGATCCATTTGAAAAAGCTCGTAACAGATCTTGGATAGAGTATGGTTCGGGTATACTGAATCTCATCGCAAGGCTGTATAGCGAAAAGGATAAAGAACTGTTCCTACTGCACTATGGGGAAATTCAAGAAAAACTAAATTTAGTTACCCGTGAGAAAAAAGGAATCTATTTTAATGGTGCTGAATTTATGCTTATAGACGCTGTTTATGCAACAATTTTTCGTTATTTTAATGTAATTGAGAATCATAGCTCTTTAAGTATTTATAGTTCAATGCCCGAATTAGAATATTGGAGGAAAAAATTATTTGAAAGAAAAAGTGTTAAAGATGCTGTTGTAGATGACTTTGATATTAAATTGTATAATTTTTATATTAATCGAAAGACATATATTTCTATATTGCTGAAATGAGAAAAAACTATACATATCCAACTTATCGTATGTCGGGCGCATAGCCCCTCTGTCTTAAAATCTCTAATCTTGACTCCTGATCCAGAATTGAAATCCAAGGAGGGAGAAAATGGGAAAACTTAAAAAATCACGTCGAAATTTCCAGAAATTTAAAACCAGTGATGCCCACCGCTACCCAATTAAAAAAAAACGAAAAGCGGTACAGGCTCTGGAATCAGGAGTTAAAAGGAAAGATCTTTTAAAGGCGATCGGGGTCAAAACTGATACACCTAGCAAATGTAAGAAGGAGTTTCGCTCGTTTTCCAAAGTCGAGGTTTCGCCTACCATTCCAGTATTGTTTATCTTTCTGTAGAGTTACGAAACACGAAAATTTACGAAACTTCGTAATTTTGTAACTGGTCGAAATAAAAGGCCTTTTTCCTAGTGTTACGAAGCTTCGTAATATTTGATGTTTTTCAAAAAAAATCACCTTCCTGTAATTCAATTATATTAACAACTTACAGTCTTGGCACAGTTGGCATTCTTGGCACCATTCTCGCTTTATAGATAAGTGACTGACGAACTAAAGGGGGTCACTAAATGAAGATATTAAAAAAATTAAAAGAACTTTTTAAAAACATTTTTAACAACCAAGGAGGCTACAACCAACTTTTAGACAAGAACAGTATTGAATACAGAAAACATGAAATGCTTTTAAAGCATTATCACCAGTACCCATTATCAATTTTAAACTAAGGAAAAACGAAATGAAGAAAACAATTATTGGACTATTACTACTATCAACTACAAGTGCATTTGCTTTTGGAGTTAACTTAGAGGAGCAAGGAATTATGAGCGTTGATGAACTTGTTGAAATGGGCGCAGAACACGTTCAATGTGCTCAAACGATGCCTCGATGTGTTCTCATGGGAACAAGCTATGGAATCCAATATCCGGGGCAGAAAATCAGCGAGGTAGTTCTAACATCGGCCTCATCAGGCTCTTATGCAGCATCACAGCTCAATAAGCTAAAGCAGAACGGACTTTGTAAGTAATTAAGGAGGATTAAAAATGACAAAGAAATATTTAGAAAATTTAAAAAGACTTTTTCGTGAATGGTACGGGTCTTTGTCAGTAGAAGAACTCGCATCAAACCACGAACTTGTAAAACTAATTCAAAGAATTGAGTCGCGCCTAATCAGCGCGACTTCTTAAGAGGGAAAAATGAACCTAAAAGGAATAAGGGACGACATTATCATCAAAGAAGCCATTGAAAGACTGCTTGATAGAGTAAAGGCAAAAACAGGAATAAGGCTTAAATTTGGAAATTTCACCCTGAAAATGCACGAAGGGAAATGTGTAAATATAGAATTTAACTTAAAGGACAGATGCTTTGCTACGGAAACAGCAAATCTTCATGGAGGTAAAAATGGATAATGTACTTAGAAATGACTTGGCACTTTTGTTCCAGCTAATAAGTGAAAAGGAAAAAAAGAGAAATCATGGTCTTAAATTCAAAACAAAGAAAATCGTAGATACGTTTCTGAAATTGAACGGGTTAAACAGTAAAAAAGGTAAAAACAAAAATGAAAAGCAATAATGACGTTTCTCCATTCATTGCGATAGCACTCTTGCTATTAGTCACTCTTGGATTGTTTGGTCTGCACAAATATGAATTTGTGATTAACAATTGGGACTATATAAGAAGTGCGATTTATAAGACACAAGATGCTTTGCTACTTTTTACCCTCTCTATATTCATAAATATTTACATCATTAGCATGATAGCTGAACGATCTCTCGGATATAAGAAACAAGGTAGTAAACTTAGAAGTATTAAAAATGAAAAAATTAATTATAAGAATTTAGCTTTGAAGTCGCTCTTCTCAATAGTTGGCGTTGCCTTCTTTTACGAGCAAATATTAACATATATTGAAATTAACACTCTTCCATTTAAATCAATTTTAGGTGGTATTTACCCTAGCTTTGTTAAGACGATATTGATGTCGTCTTCTTTTTCATATTGTCTCCTTTTGTTTTGGGTAATTGGTGCTCTTGGTTTTTTATCTAATCTTTTCCAAGGACACCGATTACCCTCTCTTAAAGAGGTAGAAAATCACTTAACACTTGGGACTGTTGGCGAGGAAGAAAACAACTTTGAGAAGAAAGTGAATCCAAAATGGGCATTAATCCCACAAAAAGCTCTCAACGGAAATATTCTTGTAACAGGCTCAATTGGTACAGGTAAAACTCAAGGAACGATACTTAACTTTGCAGAACAGCTTTTTGGTAACAATTTTCACCTCACACCATCATCTCTCGTACTTGACCCTAAAGGGAGTTTCATCCCAGAGGTAGTTAATATTCTTAAAAAAAGAGGTGCGCTTAATGATTGCGTTTACTTAGGAGATGCACATGGAAACATTTAATCCCGTATATATAGAGCATACACTAAAAGACTCTAACTACATTGAAGTTGCGAGTATGATTAGAGCTGCTGCCAAAAACTTTTCAGGCGCATCTAAAGAGTCGCCAATTTGGGAGAACTCTGCATTTAACCTTACAAAGAATATCGTAATCTATTGTGCTTCAGTTCTAGGATATTTCACATTAACTGATTGTTATAAGGCAATGCTAAAAGCTGATAGTGATGATGTTATTGACGAATTGAAAGATGCATTAGGTAATCAAAAATTTGACCACGAAGAAAAATATAATATCCAATGCGCTATTCAATATTTCACCGAGTATGGACTGTTTGAGGATAAATTCAAGTCTGGCGTTTTAGTAACTGCGACTACTTTTCTTAATCAATTCCAAGATTACAAGGCTGCTAAAATATTTTGCCCCACATTTGATGAATTAACCATCAAGTCAATGGATGAAATTGTTGATTCTGGTAAGATTTTACTTTTCAATGTAAAAAACGAAGCTCTCGCTCGTTCAATGGGCACATTTGTAAAGCTTCATTTTCAACGATCCGTTTTAAATAGATTAAAAAACCCTGATCGCTCTAAGAATAGAATGGCTATGATTATTGCTGACGAATATCAAGACCTTGTTTCAGTGGGACATGGTGGGACTGTTGGTGATGATAAAATCTGTGCAAAAGGTCGTGAGGCGAATTTTTTCTTTTTAGCTGCATCTCAAAGTATCAACTCTATTCATAACTCTATTGGTAACGAAAAAGCGGCAAAAGAATTAATCCAAAATTTTAGAACTAGAATTGCATGTCATTCTTCAGACTTAGAAACAATTAGAAATTTTAAAGAGCTTATTGGTCAGGAAGAAAAAGAAAAAACAAGCCATAGTGTTTCCGAACAATCTCAAAAAGCGACAAGAAACTTCGTCTTAGGTGGCTTCGACTCCAAAAATGCAAACATTAATGAATCTATAAGTACAAGCCAACAAAAGGAACATCTTGTTACGGGCAAGGAATTTTCACAATTAAGATCATTTGAAGCATTTGCTCAGATTTATGATGGAGTTGAGACAAAATTTCATAAACTTTTTCTTAAGCCTTATTTTTTGAAGAACAAAGGAGTCAAACACCAAGATATTTTAAAAATTCTTAAAAATGAGAGTGGCTTCTCATTATCAAAGCTATTTCGTGTTTTTCAAAGAATGGGAACGACTGCTGCTTGTATGGCTGTATTTCTCTTATCATCAAATGCATTAGCATTTCCAAATGTATGTTCCGTTGTAAAAGCACCTGAGTTTAACTCATGTCTAAATTTCAGGTACTCTCTTACTACCTGTGGTAGTTGGCCTTTCATTAGGCCATGTTACCAATTTAGCTATATGGTTCCTCAAACATTTATTGAGGTAACTCCAAAAGCTGGTAGCTCACACTTCACCGCACTCCCCGGAGCAGCAATACAATTAGCTTCAGCAAAAGCACTTCCTCCATTTGGTACTGAGCATGATGAGGATACTCAGTCGTATCATGCAAGGACGATCTCTGTGCCATTCGCTCAAATTCCTTTCAATATGCTTCCGTGTGGAGGAACAAGGATTCCTAAGCTTTGTTTCGATGGGATGAGTGAACATGTAGCAGAACATTGGTCAACGGGCATAAGCGATAAATACCAGCCCAACTTCTTAGCATGGTCTTTGGCACCAAAGGCATGCTTGATAAAAGGAGCCGTTACATCTGCTACAGGTGGCACAGACATTTCATTTTCATCCGATTCCCCAATGTGCAGTATAAAGTTGCCGACAATGCCTAGTTTTCCTCCTTCTAGTCATTCTGCATGTAATGGTTGGGGTGTCTTCTACCCACGCATGGGTAGCTATAATGGGCCAGCATCTCTTACAGGGGCCTTGATGATCGCTTCACGGATGAAGTCGATCTCATCAGAAGTCTTTATGGCTACACCCTCAAGTTTCGGCGAACAATGGCAAATGATTAGCCCCGGCTCCAGTTCATGTTTCCGTGAAGGACAAAACATTGGAATTTTAGAAACTATCAAAAATGTCAGGGAAATTGGAAGACTAACCAGTGGGAAGTTGAATGGGCATTTATTTGTAGTCTGGAAGCCTGTTTCTTGTAAAAGAGATATTCCATTTTTGGCAACATCAAAAGCCGCAATTGCAGCAATGAAGCCAATGTGTGCAGGGTTTGGGAAATAAAATGAGTAATTTAACTATAGAATATAAAGAAACAAATGAAGAAATGTTGGGGAACAAATCTCCCTACACATTTCTTTTTAGAGATTCACTTAAGAAAGCATTGGAAGTTAAAGCAAGTGATATTCATATTGAACCACTTATTGATGGACTGAATATCAGGATACGTCAAAATGGTGATCTTATAATATTTAAAAGTTTAGAAAAGGAACATAGACAAAGTTTTATTCAAGAAGTGAAAAGACTTAGTAATTTATCAATAGCCATAAGTAATAAACCTCAAGATAGTAGATTATCTCTACCTTCATGGAAACTAAGCTTAAGGGTCAATAGCACACCTACGATATATGGTGAAAAAATAGTTCTAAGACTTTTAGATATGACTACAGACTTTGATCTAAATACTTCAAATCTAAGCGAAAATGCAATTAACGACTTAGAAAGTGCTGCAAAAGAAAAGAATGGAGTAATTATCGTTTCTGGGCCAACTGGAAGCGGAAAGACAAGAACTTTGTTTAGCCTTCTTAATTCACTTGATCGAAACAAATTAAATATTGTGAGCCTAGAAGACCCTGTTGAATACACTTTTAAAGGAATCAACCAAATAGAGATAAAAAAATCATTATCTTTTGCTGATGGACTTAGAGCAATTCTAAGGCAAGACCCAGACGTAATACTTGTTGGAGAAATTCGTGACCACGAAACTGCTGATCTGTGTTTTAAAGCAGCAGCTACAGGACACTTAGTTATTTCTACATTACATGCAAATAGTGCCACTAAAGTTATAGAACGATTAATGAATATGGGTGTTGAGGAATATATGCTTCGGTCTAATCTCAAATTTTCTGCTGCTCAAAGATTGTTAAAGAAGGTTTGTCCACACTGTTCAGTTAGTGCCAAAAAAGAATCAATTGATGACTTAAACAAGGAGCTAGATATAAATATCAGCTCTTTAAAAGTACGCACTACTGGCTGTGACAAATGCAATGAGGGAATCATTGGTAGAGTCCCTGTGATGGAATATCTTACTAAAGATGAAATACATAATAACAATGCTCCAAAAAGATCATTTCTAAATGAATTAGAAGATAAAGCATCCGAAGGAGCAATAGATAGAATGGAGGTAATTAATTTTGCAAATCATCATTAATTTAACATTGATTGCTTCTTTTTTTCTGCAATCAGTATATGCCGACGAATTAAGCTACTTCAATGACGGTATAAACTACTGGCAAAAAGGAAAAAAGAACTAGGGACAACGACCACAAACGAGTTCCAAAAAGAAAAGAAAAAGAAAGCATCTTTCAAATGGTCTAAGTATTTAGACCCCAAAAATGATGAATTTTTTAAAGAAGGAAACCATATTCCTCCAAAGCCATTTATGGAGCTTGCGAGGAATCCTTCAGATAAAAACATCAGTAATTGGATTAAGTACAACAAAAAGAAAAATGCATTAAACAAACGTCTTCAGCTAAGAATGCGTGAGTACCTTTCACAAAATAATCAGCTCACACCTAAAGTCGCTGAAGTTGTTAAGTCACGTTCATTTAAGGAAGAAACAAACTTTGATCCTACTCGATTCAGAGTAAGGATGTATTTTGATTCAAAATGCCCACATTGCAAAAGAATGTTTCAAACCCTTGCATCCCTGCAAAAACAAGGAATTTATGTAGAAGCACTTCAAATTGACGATATAAATGTCAAACGAAGTTCATTTCCAATACCAGTAAGGAAAGCAAGCAAGCCTGAAGTTAAAAAGCATAACATCACCGCAGTTCCTTTCACGCTAATAGCAGATTTAAAAAAGAAAGTTCTTTATCCACCAATCAAAGGATTTCAGAGCGTTGAATCCATGACTGCATTAATAAAAGAAGGAGAAAAACTATGATCTGTAACGTGTGTAAAACAATTATCCCCAAAGACAATGACGGATATTGCCCGGACTGTCTTAACCCAATTAAGGAGGAACTATGAATATGGTTTTAGCGAACTCAATAATTGGTCAAACAAGTGACCTTGGCATTTCAAATGAAGACCCAAAGTATCCGCACTTTTGGTTTTGGATACTATTGGCCCTAGTTGCAATGGCATCAGTTGCTCATGCTGGCCCAAGGATTCCTGGGGCAGATGCAGCAGACAAACTGGAAGCAGCAGGAACAGTTTTAAGAATTGTTGATACAGCACTCTTTAAATGGGGAGCTAGGCTTTTTTCAGGAATTTCAATTCTGTCTGCTGGTTACAATTTAAAAGAACAACGATTCGGAGTTGCAATTATATGTATTGTAGCCGCGATAGTTTTAGGTACAGCACCGATATGGGTTGAAAACATTTTCTCAATCGGTGGCGGTAACGGAATTTTTAACTAAGGAAGATTATGTACGATTATACAGAATTAAAAGAAAAACACGGTCGTAAAGTAAGCCAGACAATTGATTCTCCCATAACGGTGTTCGAGATTTGGGAGCTTAGTGATGTTTTTATTGCCCTGTTTATTATCTTAATTTTTGGTGTCGTATTTTACTCATGGTGGACAATGTTTATTCTCCTTGCGTTTTTTCTCGGCGTAGGCCCTGTAATTAAAAAGAGAAATAACAAAGGTGTTTTCCTGCATTGGCCATATAAAAAGTTAAATATGACCTTACCATCTCTTATTAACCCAAAAGGAAGACAAAAGTATTCAGATTAGAAGGAGAATCTATGATTACACAGTATTTGAATGGCCCACTGGCCAAAAACAAAGACGGTTTATGGGAAATTCTTGGAAATGTATTAAGGAAAGGAACTGAAATAGAGGTGAAAATTGATAATGCTGGTCAACAGGTTTTGTAGATTTTGTTGAATCAATCAAAAGTTACTGCTTTTTTAGTGACGCCCTTGAAATCACAATCCCTTTAGCAGAGGGAACACAAATTAGAACTCAACAATTTAGCTAAGGAGAAAAATTATGAGTAAAGAAAATGAAAACCAAAATGGAGGATTTTATGCAAGAAGGCCTATTGAAGAAATCAAAGCTTTTAAATCAAAAGATGGAAAATCATTCGTTGTCCAAGTTATTAAAACTTGCGTATTTCCAGTTAATTATGTGGGTACGATCCTTAAGAATGAAAGTCCATTCAAAACTGGAGCCTCTGAAAAAGAAAATACAGTTAGCGAGCAATAATATGATTGGATCAATGGAGAAAGGTATTGAAGCAGCTCAATTAACGGCACCTCCCGTTGGGACTTTTGAAGGAGTCGATTTGTCAGTAATGCCAAAATACATTTGTTTTAAAGCAGCACTTTTAAAGGAGAAAGTGCTGCTAAAAAACATTATTCTCCTTCTCGTCGGAGTCTTTAGTGTATATTTTTTAATCTCACGAAATGAAATCAGTGGTCTTTATACCAAATTAAGAGAAAAAGAATTTATACTTGCTCCGGGCGTGGTTGATTTTACTCCTGCTTCACCACAATCAGTAACAGATGGGTATGTAGATAATGCAGTTATGTCTTTTGTCAGAACACTTGGAAACACTAACCCCGTAAACATTGATGAGCAATATGCTGATATTGCGAACTATATGTCACATGATCTTAAAGTAAGATTTGAGATGGAAACTTCTGATTGGGTTGAGACAGTAAAGCTTGAAAACATTTCTGAAGTCCTCAAAGTCACCGACAAGGAAATTATTTCTGATGAAAAAGGAAACTACAAGGTCGTGGCCATAGTTGTGCGTGAGCGTTATGCAAACAATGAATACCTTGGAAAGACTGATGAAGTAATTGAAATGCTAATTAAATTAGTTCCACCAAAGCAAGGAAAACGCTGGTTTCTACAAATCACATCATTGACTAGAACCGAGGCTAACTCCTTTAGAGGTAGAGGACTTCAACCTAACAAGAAAGTAACGAGGTAACGATGAAATATTATTTATGTTTATCAATCTTTAGCATTCTGCTCTCATTCAGTGCTAGTGCAAAAGATGTGTATTACGGTACTGCGCCTGAACTTGTTAAAATCTCTAAAGAGACAATTTTTAGATTTCATAAACAAGTAAGGACTATTTCTCAGGCGCAAAGATTTGAGATCAAGCCTGCTGATCCAAATGATCCTGATTACTCTGTTTTGTCTATTCGTCCTAGATTTTCAAAGGGTACTTCAAAAGTAGCTTTTGTATTAAGTGATGGGACAATAGCAACATTGAAACTAAGAATTGTGAAAGGTAGAAATTCTTCAAATGAGCCATTTTATGATTTAAAGCCTAAAAGTATGCTTATTGAACGAACTGAAAAAAACCTTCCTGTAATTACAGTCATGGACTTTATGAAGTCTATGGATAGAGATGACAATATCGTAGGATATAAAAGAAATGTCTCAGACAAATGGGTTTCGACAGGTTTAATCAAAGGTGTCAAAGCAAGGCTTATTAGAACCTACACAGGAAAGGACTATAAAGGTTTTGTAGTCGAATTAAGAAATAGATACAAAACTAAAAAGTATAAAATTGAGGCCGATAAACTTAAGTTTAAAGGTTCTTCCCTTGCGATTGTAACACTTGTTGATAATGCCCTTCTATTACCGAAATCAAAAGGTACTTATAAAACACTTTTAAAGGTTGTTGCAAAACCATCAGCCTCAATTGACGACTTAATTCTCCCGATTGCTGTTGTGATTGAAAAAGAAGGAGGTAAATCCTAATGAATATTAATGACTATGTACCCAAAAACATTCAGAGAAGTATTGAGGATACTAAGGGGTATTTTTCAAATAATCCGAAAAGTAAATTTGTTGTTTTGGGCTTTCTTTTCTTTATAACTGTATATGCTGCTAGTAAGTACAGCGAAACGAATAATATTGTTTATAGGGAAAATAAAAAGCCCGTCTTCACAGAAGGTCGAATCTTAGGAACACAAAAAAACTCATTTTTGAGAAGTAAAGAACAGCAATTGAGCAAAACCGCAAAGAAGATCATGGCATCTAATAAGGTATTGTTAGATAAAATACAAAAACTTGAGAAACGGATGGAAGCAAAGTCCTAGCACCACGACCACAAACGAGTGCTAAAGAGAGGACTGAAAATTCCAAAGTTAATCAACCTGAGCAAAGATTAAATACTTCAGATGGAAGTAGCGTTAAGTTTCACACTGCTGATTCTGGGCTAAATGTTACTTCGGCAGATAATCTAGCGAAATCATCTTTCGTGGTTAAGCCAAAGAAGAAGTATTACTCTGGGCCGGGAGTTATCTCATTCCCGGTCAAACACAAGAGAAAAGAAGAAGGTATCACCTTACCATCAGGAAGCTATGTAAAAGCAAAGTTAATGACTGGTATAGATGCACCCGAAGGTAAAACATATCCCGTTTTACTTGCCTTGGACTTTTCTTATGTTGGCCCAAACAAGCACAAGGTTGATTTATCAGGTTGCTTTATTATTGCGAAAAGCTCCCCATCAATGGCAACGGAAAGAATCAATTTCCAAGCTACAAAGCTTTCCTGCGTTTCTAAAAAAGGAAAATTCTTTGAAAGAAAAATCAACGGTTTTGTAGCTGACAATTCAGACAATACATTCGCTGTAAAAGCTGAACTTAACTCAAAACAAGGCCGTGTTGCAAAAATGGCATTTCTTAAATCTGTCGTAGATGGAATTGGAGAAATTATCACAAGAAAATCTAAAAACATTGGAGGGAAAAACCCTGATTCAGCAAATGTTCTAGTTCAGAACGGTGCTCAAGGAGCTGCTGCACGAGTTAGTGATTGGTACTTAAAACAAGTTACATCACTAATGCCTACATTGTCAGTTTCTTCAGGACAAGACGTTTGGATTGTCATGCAAGACAAAGTGTTACTTCCAAATGATTTTTTCAGAAAAAATGAAAGGAGAAATAAAGATGCGAAAGTATTTTCTTATCTTACTCGTATTATTGATTAATTCAGTATTCGTGGGATGTGCTCATAACTCAGAGAAGGAAGGAGTCCTTGAAAAAAGAGCTGGTTACTCCCTACAAGCTGAAGAAAAGCAAATACCTGTAATTAGAACCAAAGGAAAAGTTAAGAAAGCGTGGCTACACGCTCACGAGATGCCCACTGGAGATTATTTTGGTGGAGCTTGGGTTTACCTTCTTGTTGAACAAACTACTTGGAACATTCCAGAGACAAACTAAGGAGGTACTATGAATAATACAAATGAGACTATTGATAATGCTCTTGTTAATCGTAACCAACTCGCTGATGCACTATTCAAAAGGTCTGAGTCACTAAGCAAGCTACTTCCTTATAGTGAGTATCTTGATGAGCACAAAATGTTCATCAATAAGGACGGAAGTTTTGGTTTTGTGCTTGAGGCTGATCTTTTAGAACATGAACCGATGAAAAACAGACAAGTATTGTCCACTGTTGAGTCATTAAAGTCATTGTTTGCACTGCCTGAAAACTGTGTACTACAAGTTCTTTACGATCAATCGTACATTTCAAAGAATGACAAGCATTGGGATGAAATAAAGGAACACTATAAATATCCCCATCCTGTATCTAAGCTTCTTCACGAAGAGAAGATTAAAAATATTCGTGAGAAATGTAATTCAGAACATGAGCTTTCTCCTTTAAAGAGAAAGTCCTTAATTTCTATTCGATTCTTCCCGTCTAAAGCCTGCATTTCTGAATGGAAACAAAGTCTGGGCAAAGATGAGCGTCTGCTATTTGATGAGATGAAAGAATTTGTTCGCCAGATGAAGTTGTTTACAGGATTAGTTAAGCAATACATCGAAAACTCTAAAATAAAGCTAAGAATCCTTGATGCACAAGAACTAATTACTCACTTAAGACAGTTTTTTAACCCAAAAGAGTTTTATAAAAGAGATTTTGCGCAATTCAACAAACATCATTCGATTTCAGACCAAATCATCTACAGCAGTCCTACTTTAGACTATGTTGGAATTGAAAGAGAAGGAATTAAAACTAGAACAATCACCTTAAAAACAAGTCCTCAGTTCGCATACGCCGGAGGAATGGCGTACTTCACAAAACTGAAGTTCCCATACAAGATGTCCTTAAATTTCAGTTTTCCGTCGAAGTCTTCAGTTAAGAAGTTTTTTGATATTAAAGAGTTCTTTCTTGAAAACACTGTTACCGCTAAGGCCAAAGTACAAAGAAAAGAGATTAAAGAAGCACAAGATAGACTTGCTCAAGGAGAGAAATGTTTATTTCTAACTTTCTGTATTGTTCTTGAAGGTGAAACTGATGAGCAGTTAGATGAAAGAACCAGAGAGTTAGTTAATATCTTTCACAATGATCTTGAATGTGAAGTAATTATAGAGGATGAAATTGGCTTAGGTTTAGCTCTAAACACACTACCTCTTAACTACTCCCCAGAAGCAGATTATTCTTCTCAAAGGTACATCAGAATTCTTCAAAATGATGCTATTTTGTTCCTTCCTTTTTTTGATTCATTCAAAGGACTCAAAAATCCATTGCAAGTTTACCTTTCAAGAGAAAAGAACTTAGTTAAGTTCAATCTGCTAGAAAATGAGACTTCCAATCACACTGTTGTACTTGCAGATAGTGGTAGTGGGAAATCAGCTTTTATTATCGACTGTATTCAATCAGCAAAAAAGCTTGATCCTGAACCCCTAGTCTTCGTAATTGATAAAAAATCTAGCTACAAAGGAGTTGTCGGCCCTTACCACGGAGAACTTACGGTATTTGATCCAAATAGTTCCATGCCATTCACTCCGTTCAGAGGGATATTTGATGATGCTAAAGTGAACTTTTTAACAAAGTTACTCACTACCGCCATTAAACTAACTTCACCGACCTTTGAAGTTGAAAGTGAACACCTTTCAAGTATCTCAAGAGCTTTGAAACTGGCATATATCAAAAAGTCTAAAGAAGTTGGCTTGGTTTACTCAGATGGAGAGCTTAAAAGCACCGACTCGGAAGAAGATATTGAAGTCACAATGGATGACTTTATTGCATCAATGGCAAGCTTAACCTCCGACCCAGAATTTGAACCAATGAAGGATCAAATTGAAAGCATTTTAATTAAGCTTAAGCCTTTTTATGGTGATGGTGTTTATTCAAAGTATTTTAAGGGTGCTGAAACAAAAAATAACATTTCAGGAAATCTTCTATTTGTTTATGACCTTGATGCTTTAAAGGATGAAACCCTTCAAACATTAATGACAATGAGTGTGATTGAGGAAATCAGAAGTACAATTCAAAAACCAGAACATCAAGGCAGAACTGGATTCATTGTAATTGAAGAACTTGGAATGTTAGGTCGAGATAACCCTGTTGCAAGAGATTTCATAATTGATGCGGCAGAAACATTTAGGAAGCTCGGTTTTTGGCTAATCGGTTTAACTCCTCGTCCTCAAAACTACTTTGAGATGGAGGCTGGAAAAGCAATGTGGTCTGTAGCAGACAACTTTGTTTTCTTAAAAATGAGTCCTGATAATGCAGATTATCTCTTTGAAAACTCAAAACTTGTTGATGTCCCTGAGTCTGAAATTATCAAATCATTAAAGGTAAAAAAAGGTGAATACACTGAGATTTTCTATACAAATAAAGACAAATCTACTCAAGGAGCCTTTAGGTATTACCAAACTGATTATGACAGATGGCTTGCACCAACAAACCAACAAGACCTACTCAAACTAGAGCACACAATAAACACATTCAAAGGAGATGCTTGGAAGGCCCTTAAATATCTTGTTGGTGAAGAAAGAAAAGAAATGGGAGGCAAAATTGAAAATAATTAGTTTTCTATTTTTTCTATTTTTGAGTTCATTTGCCACTGCAAAAGAATTTAATTACAGACATAATTCGGAGCTTTCTTCTTCAGACTATTTGTTTAAAGAAAGAAGCAATCAAAATGATTCTGTTTTTGATAACTACCAAACGATAGACTTAGGTTTTAGCCTTGGTGTTGGTGCTGATTGTGGCAAGGTTGATTTTAAAAGTACGCTTCAGGGAACTCTAAAAAACCTACTTGACGCAAAATATTTTGAGTCCGTTGGCAATAGCATCCTTGCAGCAAGCCCAATGCTCTTGACCTGTTACTTTAGCCCGACTTGGTGTTCAATCCTGAAACATACTAGAGTCAACGCTAATTTCCTATCTCAAATGCGACTCGATCAGTGTGCATTGATAGATAAATATGTTGATAACAGAAGTGAAGACTTCAAAAAAGAACGACAAGAATGTGTCCACAAAGCAATTCAAAGAAATGGCGGAAACATGGAAGAGGCCATGAAGCAATGTCAATCTGGTGGAGACTACTCTGTTGACCTTGCAAATTGGGCAGGCTCACGTTTTGGTTCAAAAGCAGGACAAAATAAATTGATTGAGTCCTCTGCGAAATGGGCCGGATTTAACAGCGAAGAAGCCAAAAGATCAGTTGGCCTTCTTAAAGCCCTTGTTGGCGATACAGTAATTGGAAAAGGTCGTGTATCTGTTGAATATGGGCCTAGCAAACATGCTCTTACTCCACGAACTAGGCTGTACGAGATAGAGAAAGATACCTACGAAAAGTTATGCAAAGGTCTTCTTAATAAGATCGACAATAACGGAAATCGTTTGAGTATTGATCGCCTCATTAAAGATGATGAGTTAAAGGAAGTTGGTGGTAATAAGCAAGAGACTTATGTAGATAAGCAAACTCTAAGATACTTATCATACCTTCCTTTCATCAAAAGAGGTTCCTATTGTAGAAAGCTTGCATCCTCAATTGCCTTAACAAGATTTTCTGATGAGATGAATCGCTCATTGGATATGTTGAACATTCTTGAGCAAAACCCAAATCTTCCAGCAAAGCGAAAGGATGAAATCTCTTATAAGAGGAAAAAACTCAAGGACTCAATTGAAGCAACTCTACAACTTCAAGAAGTAAAGAACACCCCACTTAACACAGTAGTGTCTCAGATCACCAAGGAAGGACGTTTCTATCAAGGCCAAGCCACAGAACGCTCTTTTGATAATGAGTCCAGCAGGATCAATTCTAGGCGTTCTCAGAGGCAGTTCTTTGACTGCTCTGATGGTGTTCTATGCAACCAAGGAGGTTTCTAATATGTTTAGTAATACCGCCTATGAAGCATTGTATCAATACTTAGGTCTTGAACTGCATTCGCAGTTCATTACCGCCATTACTTCAGAGGTTTTCTTTAAGGCTATGGTCTTACTAATCTTTGGAGTTGTATTGTTCGTTACGATTACAAAGTTTTTCTCACGATACATGCCAAATAGCCTTGTCTCTAAGAGACATATTCCTTTGTCAGCATTTGTAAAAGTGATCTTTTGTTTATTTCTTGGACTTGCTCTTTTAAGAGTTGGCTCTAATACAGGTGTCAAAAATTACTATGGTGAATCTTGGACAGATAACCCATATATCAAAACTAGATATGGTGATGTAAAAGACAAAACTAAAGTAAGTTTTATCTTCGATTTATTAAGTCGTACTGCCGAGGAATCAAGTGCATTTCTTGGCAGAATCATCGACAAAATAATGGCAAAAAGTCATTCCCAATTAGGTGCTCCAAATTTTTTTTACAAAGCAATAATGTATTCAGGTACAGCAACAATCAACGACGAGAATCTAAGAGAGCTAGTTCACTTTTATACAGAAAATTGCTTTGAAAAGGCATTACCTCTGATTGGTGAAGCCCGTGCTCAAGATAAGCTTAATTCTTTTTTCAACAATGATTCAGGCATTGACCAAAAGCTATCTGAAATTTCAATCAAAACGGAAGAAGACACTCCTTATAACTGCCTTGATGTAAAAAACGAAGTGAGAGCGAACTTGAAACGGTATGCTATGGATCATCATGTAAGATTTGTTCGATCAAGTGGAAAATTCGTTTATCCAATTGAAGACGAAGCTGCCCAAAACATGCACATGGCAAACATGCTAGTAAATCATTACCTCGATAATAAAGAATCAGTAATGGGGATAATGAAAGGCTCACAACTTCCCGGCACAACAGGAAGAGTTTTTCAATATCTAAACAGACTCTTTTCTTTTGATGCAATTCTTTCCATTTTTGGTTTTTCTGAGGAGCATGGATCATCGGAAGCCGCAGTTAGAAGTCAAAAGTTCAGTGAGCATCTGGCCCGTGCCCCACATGTGGCAGGATTAATCAAACTAGCACTTGTGGCAGTTTTTCCTTTTCTAATCTTCTTTGTTGTCGCTGGAAAATGGAAAGTTTTGGCATATTGGTTTGTGATGTACTTCTCTGTACTCCTTTGGACTCCGCTTTGGGTTTTGTTCTATCACATTATGACAAGCATTGCTCAGTCAACAGAAGTCCTTCAGGAATTGGGACATTTCTCTGATGGAGTTTCGCTTTATGGTGCAAAGCTAGTTAGCTCAAGGATTTATTATTTCTATTCAATATATTCTTGGGTTCAGCTTCTTGTGGCTACACTAACTACTGGTTCTGCTTTCTTTTTCCTAAGACCAATGCTTATGGAAAACAATGAAGAATCAGCTCCAGAGTTCATTGGTGGAGCAAGCGACACTGCAAGCACAGCGACCAAGGCTGTTAAGACTGTGGGAGCGGTACTATGAGCAGGATAGCGAATGAAATGAGCGTAATGGGACAGCGTAGCTGTCCCACAGGGGGTTTGGGGGCTTGCCCTCAACAAGTAAAAAAAGGGCGAAGTCCCTTGCTCCGTAGGAGTTTTTTTGGGGAGTTTGGTACCAAACTCCATACTTGCACGACAAAAAATAGCTCAAACGACAAAACAACTAAACAAATTAAGAAAGGAAACAAAAATGCGACAAAGTAAACAAATGAAATACACAAAACAAAAAATAGTAATACTACTAACAATTACAGCAATGACTACAGGCTGCGCCACAAATAATCGACATAAGAAAATTGCACTCAAAATTATCAAAAATAACAATGCGATTCTAAAAGAAATAAAAAAAGAACGAAGTCGAGACTCAATAAAACCATTGATTAAAAAATCACCGAAACTAGCTAATGCTGAAAAAAGATTAATGATGGCAATTAATGCAGTTATTGAGTCAAACGAGACTGTAAAAACTGAGTTTAAAACTAAGCACAGGAAGGAGGTACTAAATGAACGTCAAGAAAGATGAAAATATTAATGACGATGCTCTAATGAGAGCAATTGGTAAATCAGAAGTTCTAACAGAGCAACATGAAGAAGCAATGGGGGAACTAGAAGAAGAATCAGAGAACATTGAAGGATGGCTCACTGTATTTTTCAAAGCGATTAAAACAGCAATTTTAAACTAAACAAAGGGTTTTTAAATGAAAGATGCAAAACAATTAGAATTAAAGCTCGGTGGATCAAGTCATGTGCGTTTTACTGACAAGGAATATAAACAAGTTCAAAAGGATTCGTTCAAAAAAAGTAAATCTATTCCTTCACTCCTAAAAGATACATATTTCAAAGGTCGCCCAACAGAAGTTTTAATGAATGAAAATGACTTGGACGTTGTTAGAAAAGACTTGAACAAAATTGGAAACAACTTAAACCAAGTTGCTAGAAAACTTAATTCAGGTTTTATGCATGGATGGAACGACACTCTGGAATTAGTTTATGAACAATTCAAAGTATTAACGAAACAACTTCATCACGGCTATGGCGTATATAAAGGTTAAGTGGAGGAAAGATTCTCCTAAGAAAAGAGAATTATCTGCACAAGATTATGAAGAGTATTTACTAAAAGATAGAGGAACAGACTTGGTAACATCAACAAACAATTGCATAGAAGGATCAGCCATTGAAGATTTCAAAGCAATGCAATCTTTAACTGGTAATAATTCCTCTCGTGGAGGTAAAGGTGTAAATGTAGCGTTTGAAGTTATCCACAGTTTTAGTCGTGAAGAAAGTAACAACTTAAGCCCTGAAAAGATCAATAGTATGGGCAATGAATTAGCAAATAGATACTTTCCCAATCACGACTTTATGGTTGTTACTCATACTGACTCTGCTAAGAATCATAATCATATTTTGGTAAATCCTGTTAATAACAAAACAAAGAAAAGAGATATTCACGACAAGAAAGAGCATTTATACAATTTGCGGACGATAGCAAACGATATTTCACGAGAAAATGGTCTATCTATAATTCGAGAAACTAAACAAGAAAAAGACAGGAAAGTACCGCAAAAGGTTAAGGAAATTCAACGAAGAGGCGGTCAATCCTACAGGCTCGATCTCTTTCAAAAGGCAGACTTCGCCAGAGCTTATGCAGCTAGCTTTGATGAATATGTCGGCATTTTAAGTGGGCTTTCAGTCAATGTTGCAATTACTGAGAAAAATATAACGTATTTCTACGTTGGCCATGACAAAGGAATCAGAGGCAACAAACTAGGAAAGCACTATGATAAAAAAGGATTAGTACAGAAGTTCAAAGACAACGATTCACTATTCCTTAAACAACCTCAATTAAGGAGCAAAATACGAGATGGAATCACTGATTATCAAAATGGAAAAGGAGATTCTTTGGGAGTTTCAAGCTCATTACTTTTGGGTGGAGGAACTGCACAAGGCCTTAAAGGAAAAAATTACGAATCTTACACTAAAAGTAACCGTCGCGGCAATAGGACTCCTATTCCTTCAGACCATGATCTTAGGCACTCTATTATTCCTATTAGTGAAATAAGAAAAGCATCAAATAGTGACATTTTAGAGTATTGCAAAAAACATAAGATCAAAACAATTACTAATGATAAGGGAAAAACTGTTTTAAAAGGTCGAGAGCATATTGTTATCAATGAAAACCGCTGGACTAACACGAAAAATAAAACAACAGGTTCACTTATCGAATTTGTCACTGCCCATAATAGCACTAGCTACTTGAGAGCAATTTCACAAATTACAGGTAACAAAAATCTGTTATTGCTTGAGCAATATATGGGCGAAGTAAAAAGACCATACACATCTTTTTACATACCAAAGCAAAAACAGGCAAAAGCCGATCTTGCAAAACTAAACGTGAAAAAATTCCTAAAGCATCACGGTATAAGTGAAAAGGTATCAGAAGACCTTTTCAAATTAAAAAGAGTTCAGGCCGATTCAAAAGGTAGCATCTGGATATATCCAGAAGGAACAGACAAAGAAGCTATTGAGTTTTCTCCTGAATCAAATGGTTACAAATCAAAAAGACATGGAGATAAATCGACTCCTTTTAATAATTCTTACAAGAATGGAAAAGATGTAACCATTTTCACTAACTTTCTCAGTTTCTTGAAACTGAAAGGAAGTAAGTCCCTTGATCCAAAAAGATCAAAGGGAGAACTTGTTTTAATGGGGCTTGAAGAAAAAGCCTTGCACATTTTTTTAGCTGCGAATCCTCAAATTAAAGGAATTGATATTGTTGAAGATAAATCCAAACCTCTACAAAACAATCAATGGAATTTCATAGATAAGCTAAAAAAAGACCTCAAGCCCTTTGGGATAACTGTCAATCAAGTTTCTTTTGAGCAAGCTCTTAAGAAGAAAAGAAGCCTTGATCTTGATTTTTAACTTTAATTACGGAGTAAATTATTATGGAACAAAATATTGAAAATAAAGCACCTAAAAACACTTTAAAGAAAAACGACTCTACGGCAATTCGTTTTGATAAAGCCTTTATGAGACAAGTCACAAGACTTGTCGATAAGGCGAACAAAAAGCAGTTTGGCAGAAAAGTTAAACCTAAAACGATTCTTGTAAATTTATTGAATCTTGCTGATGACAAACTGATCGAAAAGACCATCAAAAAATCACAAGACGAGTCTCTAACATTAAACGATAGAAAAGAGATGTTTATGAAGGAACATCTAAGCAGATTCAAAGGTTCAAAAGAGGAATTTGAGCAAAAAATGATGGAACTTATGAGCGGATTTTTGTCACAAAATTTAACTTAATTTGTGACAAAAAAATCGTTGTTTGTAACAGCAAGTTTCACGCAAAAACCTTGGCCTATAACGGAGAATTTGATATGATGAAAAACAATAAAAACCAGAATTACAAGAGTGAAAATTCTGGAAAAAGTCAGTCTGTTAGTCACGAAATGTGCGAGTCTGATTTGCTCTTTGAAAATTTAATATGGATGACAGTTAAAGATGCGGCAACGTATCTGAGAAGAACAGAAAATGCAGTTAGACTGCTACTTTATAAAGGTGTTTTGAACACATATAAATTAGGCGGTCGTGTATATGTTAAAAAAACTCAAATAAATGACCTTCTTGAAAAATCAATTTTGAAAGGAGGAGTTTATGGGAGTTAGACCATACATCTGTAAAAAAACTGGAAACACTCGTTTTGAGGCCTATGTAAATCTTAGAAGTAAGATTGATAAAACTATTCGGTGCCAAAAATACAAAAAAGTAGATACCGAAAGAGAGGCCAATAAATGGGAAAAGAAACTTATCCGAGAAGCTAGTGAGTACATTGCCTCTCAGGAAGTAAGAGGAAATAGCTGGGGACGAATTATTGATCTATTTGAGTATGAAGCCAAAAAGTATAGTCGTAACCCTGTTTCTCTTAAACAAATGGGAGATAAGGCACAAAAAAACGCTCTAAGCATGGTCAGAAATTGGACTGAGGATTGGCTTAATGTTCCAGCTAAAGAACTAACAAGCTTTCATGGCAAAAGTTTAATTAAACGTGCCATTGATGCTGAACTAACGGAAAACTCTGTAAAGAGAATTAAGGGAACAGTAAATAGCTTTTGGACGTTTGGAGTTCAAGAAGGAATTATTCTGGATAATATCAAGAGTCCTGTTTATGGGATTCCCATTGATATGCCAAACGAAGACAAGCTACCTGAGATTCTAACAGTAGATGAAGTTAGGTATCTTTTAGCTAAAGCAAAAGAAGCTAATCATCCTTGGTATCCAATTTGGGCGGTTGCCCTAATGACAGGCATGAGATCAAGTGAACTATATGCTTTGAGAAAAGAGAATGTTCACCTTCAAGAAGGTATCATCAGAATTTGTGAGTCTTGGGATTGGGAAACCTATACGTCAAAATCCACAAAGGCTGGTTACTGGCGAACAGCTCCTATTGCTGACAGCCTACTACCGATTGTTGTTGATCTGATGCAAAGGAAAGACACAGGAGAATTTCTGCTTCCTAGAATTTACGAATGGACTAAGGGTTATCAAGCATTAGTCCTTAGACAGTTCTGTGAAGAGATAGGAATTAGCTCTGTAAGGTTCCACACGCTTCGAGCTTGCTTTGCAACTCACTTACTTTCTAGTGGAGTACCAGAGACTACAGTAATGCGAATTGGTGGTTGGAAGAACTTTAAAACCTTCCAGATTTATATTCGTCTTGCTGGTACTAGGGAGAAAGGTGCAACCAATGACCTTGGTAAAATCTTTATTCCGAATGAGATTGCGGCCATGCAGCATATCGCCTCGGCATACAATGAGGTGGCTTGATTGAGCGCAATAAAATTGGTACATTTGAAGCTGGAAACGGAAACAGCTTTGAGGTTGAAGTTTCAGGATGGGCCGCACAGCCCACCTGATTTTTCTTTTGGAAAGGTCAGGAAATGTGTAGAAATAAGAAATTTCGTGAGAGATTTGGCTTGTTCAGGCTTGTTTCTCACCTAAAAAGAAGTGATTTAAGGCGGTTAGATTGTCTTCGGACTTCCGCTCCATTTTTTCTCATAAATAGACTCCATCATTCCATTTTTCAATTCGACTCGGCTTCGATCATTTACCACTATGTAAACTCACTTGCCTCGCTCTTTCAAAGTGAAAGCATGGGGTCTATTTATGGAAAAAATTTGAGCAGAAGAAGGATTCAAAGGGGAGAGTGACCGAAGTCAAATGTGACGAGTAGGAACATTTGAAGAGGGAGTCAAAACAGGATGTTTTGATTAACGAAACCACTGGCCTGATAGGAGTGAGCTGGAGGCGAGCGAGTGAAAGGGAATCCCATCATGTCGGGCACGTATTTTTGTATACGCTTCCTCCTCGTCGCTTGCTCTTCCTAGGGAAAGCAAAAATACGCTATGGGAAATTAAGTGTTTATTGAGGTTTATACTCACGACGAAGTCGTGGTGTTCTCGACCTATAAAAATGTCCTAATGGACATTTTTAACTATGAATGAAAAACGTAATGAGAATAATTTCATTTTGATGAGTTTGGTCGAGTAGCCCATACCCGCCCCATTTTTTATTCATTGTTAGATTTCTCTCTCATATTCTGGTTTCTGATTTTAATGGATTTAAACCATTGGTGGTCAACTCTGATTCCATCATCGCATTTCTCATTTGTTCGGTTAGTGTTGCAAGGTTACCAGGGGAGTGTGGAATCATAATTGCGTTAGTATGTGAGGATGCTCCAATTTCTTTAAGCATATCAAAGTACTGAGTCATTAGAACTAGATTCATTACATCTTTTGCAGTTGTTCCCGGTACTGACTTCTGAAATTCATCAACAGAATCACGAAGTCCTGCAACAATTGCTTGTCTTTGGTCTGCGATACCTTTCCCTTGGAGTGCTTTGCTTTGAGCATCACCTTCAGCAGACTTTACTTTTATGATTCTTTCTGCTTCACCTTTTTCTGTCGCTGCTACTCTCATACGTTGGGCAGCATTTATCTCGTTCATTGATACCTTTACATTTGCATCAGGATCAATATCTGTCACAAGAGCATTGAGGATGCCATAACCAAATTCCTCCATAATTTGAGAAAGCTCACTTCTAACAATATTTGCGATATCATCTTTTTTCTCAAATACATCATCGAGCTTTATTTTGGGAACCTGGGCCCGAACGACGTCAAAGACATAAGATTTGATTTGTTCCCTAGCATTATCTAGTTTGTAGAAGGCGTCATAAACTTTTTTTTCAAGGACATAATATTGTACAGCAACTACCATTTTTACAAAAACATTATCTTCTGTTTTTGTTTCGATTTCCACATCTAGTTGCTGAACCCGTAAGTTAATACGGCCAATAAGAGTGTCGATTAAAGGTATCTTTAAGCCGATACCAGGAGGTGCTTCTCTTAAAAACTTTCCAAACCTTTGAACAATTGCAACCGTTCGCTGCTCTACTGTAAAAACGGTGGACTTTAAGATCATCACTGAAAAAAAAATGATTGCAGCCATAACAAAAACGTAATCTAGCTTATCTATTAAATCATATTGCATATCTATTCCTATTGGTTATGTCTTTATTTTCTAAGACTATTTAACATCCAGGACATTTTTCCTGGCAATGAGAGATGCCACCAGAGCTTTTCTAGATATGGTTTCATTCTCTATAGTTCTTGTTTAATGTTTTATTTAACTTTCTAAATTCGGTGTTATTGACTTACTACTATTTTTATTTTCTTTTAATACTCTTTTGTATGAAAATATCGCCCCCATCTCATCAATTTTTCTTTGAGTGAAAAAGCTTCTTATGTAGCAGTATATCTCTTTGAAAAAGATCTTTATTCGAATAAAGTTACTTCTTAATGATCCTATTTCTTCATCTAAAATATTATTAGTTTTTTTATTTTTTGATTCATCATTTTTAGATTTATCAAACGATGATCTATCATATTCAGATGATTGATCTGTTTTTTCTATTTCATTATCTTGTTCATTTCTATTTACAATCATTTTTTATCCTCATTTTAATTGAAAAATTTTAAGAAAAAGAGTGAAGATTACTTTTTACCTAATTATCTGCACTCTTTTTACTGGCATTAATTATTACTCGATTCTTTCTAGCGTTTCATTAAATGACTTACATTCTTTCTCCGCTCTATTTTGGTCGTAACTATAAACTCTTTGAACAGTTCTTATAAGTTTATCCATGTTTCCATTAAGACTTTCTAGATCCTGTTCATTTAGTTTTTCAAACTTGCTTTTGATTTTGTTTTTTAATTCTTTCCATTCTAGCTTTTGTTGATTTTCTGACATGTAATTTTCCTTGTTAACTTGTTTATTGAGCGAATAGTACAAGTTTGTTATATATATGTATAATATATAGTTACTATGTAATACATAGGATATTATGATGTTTTATTTTGAGCTGGTTAGAAGTTTTTGGAATTAAAAGGATTAAAATACTATGGAAGATATTTAGATAACATCGCCTTCTTATCAAACTTATAAAGTATATTAAATAATGGATAGGAGATAACAATAATTAGGGCCGAAAGTAGATATGAAGTTTCTAAGATGTGTTTTATGATAACAGAAATACTTGTTAAGGTAAGAAAACAAAAAATAACTCTTTTTTTTGTGAGATGATTTTTAAGTAACTTTTTCAACTAATTATCCTGCGAAAACTAACTCTCTCCTCCAGTATCGGTATAGTATAACTCTTTTATTTCATTTTCAATTATCGATTCTTTTTTAGATTTATGTACTTTATCAATCTTTACTCTTTCTAGTTGTTTTTTAATTGCCTTAAAAGATTTATCTAAACTTTCTTTATAATTTTTACCTTCTCTATTTGCAAAAAAAATCTTCGCTTTAATTTTAATTATAATTTTACTCTTGAAATGGCCGTTTGCAAGCCTAGTCATATGTATGTCTATGGAACTAACTTTTGGATACAGGTGGTAAATATTTTCCTTTGCTAGGTTTAACAAACTTTTTCTTTCTTTCATGCTATCCTCCAGTGGATAAATAATTTATTTATTATTAATTTCATTTATTTCTTATTTAGATAGTTTACTTGGCTAGTGTATTTTGATCAGAGATTCTCGCTTTGAGTTTTTCACGCAATTTGTAGAAAAGACCTATAGCTGTTGAAGCTTTGCCATAGGAATAAATATCAGATGAGTTTATTTTTAAACTTCCACTAAATAGACCATCTTGCTTATACAGTGAAAAAACACTCCGGGTTCCTTCGGAAAACATTAACTCTAGTTTATCAAGTTCTTTATTTAAGGATTCCTCTTCTTCTTTTGTGAAAAAAAATTCTTCCATCTTAACTCGTGGATATTTGAATTTACTGATATTAATATTTATCCTATCCAATTCTTCCTCGCTTAAGGGAATTGAACTGTGAGTTATGCCAGTCATAAGGATAAGGGTCTCCATAATAAGATGAATTAAATTTCTTTATTAGAAGTTTACAGAGAACTGGTTTTCCTAAAATATCAAAATCTATTCTGTTTCCGTCTAGTGATTGAAAAACATCCTTTCCATTTTTTAGTCTTAAATAAATTAATAGATTATTTATATATTTCATTTTTATATCCTTATGAAAGAGATGTATAATGGTTTCTATCCATCTCTTTTTTGTTGTTTAGTTTTCTTTCTGCTTGTAATAGTCAAAATTCGTTGTAATAAATGGGTAGAATGACTTTACCTCTCTTAAATACTTTCTCATTTATTACGCGGCAGGAGTAATTAAATTGCCAAATTCATCGAAGTTTTCGACTAGCGGTTTTGTAAAATCGTCTAAAATTCTGATTATTTTTTTTACAGTAATTTTTCTTTCCTCCCTACCATTAGAGGCAATATCCCCCCATATCTTCACTTTTTGATTTAAAAAAGGTTTAAACTTTTTCATACCTAAACCATGTTCTAAAAGGATATCTTCATCATCTTGGGTATAGAGACTTGATTGATTCACATGGTCTAGTCGATCCCAGCCTGCTGCAACTAATGTCCCTTCAAAAATTTGGTTTTTCTTAATCATCTTATTCCCCTTCTTTTGAGAATTATTTTTTTCATCCTTGTATTCTTTCATAAGTTTTTTGGCCATGTTATGATCTCCAAAGAGTTCATGACACTCTATTGCTCCTAATAATGATCTTTCATATCGTGCATTCATTTTTTCTCCTTGTAAGCTTTACTAGTGTATTGCTTACGGTTATTTTCTAATTATATAATGTCACTTCCTGATACATCGGTATAATATATAGTTATTATGTCTTATATAGGTATTATCTATATAATATATGAGATTTGTTATTGCATTTTTTTGATATGTGCATAATTCAGAACACCTACAAATAATGTTCCTCCAAGTAAATTCCCTAAAGCTGCACTAACGACAAAAAGAATTGATCCCCAGTAGTTTGGAGTTTTAGAATGAAATATTCCGCTAAAAATTTCAGATGCTCCTGCAATTGAATGTGGAAGGCCACCATAGCCAATAATAAAAGTAATAATATATATACATAGAACTTGTCCTGTAGATGAAGGAGATGCTAGAACAAGCCATCCTGCTTGTGCCATTAGCCATCCCGCTAATATTGCTCCAATAAAAATTTCATGAGGTGCATATACTAATAATCCATTTGATATTTCAATGAAGCCATTTCGCGCATATATCATTGAGTCAGATAGAAAAAGAAGTATTGAACTACATAGAGTTCCAAATAAATTTCCAACTAAAACAACCCCCCATAATGTAAATAGAGATTTCACATTTTCTTGTTGATCAAGAACTGGGTATAGAGCAGTTGCTGTATGTTCGGTGAATAATTGAGTTCCACTTATAATTGAAACGATAAATCCCAAAGGATAGACAAGTGCAATTGATAAACGATTTAAATATAAGTTTTCTGAGTTTGGAAAAAGTTGTGTTGTAAGTGCTACACACATACCAGCAAAGCCTAGGATTAAACCCGCAGCGAGTGAAGATAAAAATAACGAAAACCAAGGCCTTTTATGTTGCTCGATTCCTGTTAAAATTGCTAGTTCTAATGTATCATCAGGATGTCGAACTGCTTGGTCATTTCTTTTGATAATTACAGAAGTAAAGTCAGTATTTTCTTGTTTTCTTGATATAGATCGTTCTGTCTCATGATTCTTCCCACCTTTATCAGAGATATTATTAACTTTTAATTTACGATTAACTTCAGATTTAACTTGCATAAAGTATTAAATTCTCCGATAAGTAAATACACAGGGAAGAACTCGCTTTTGATTATTTTAAAAGCAAAGTTCCCTGTTTTTGATTTTTTAGATTGGGTAGGACGTCTTGATTTAACTTTTCTTTAATGAATCAGTGAAGGTTTTGCACTCTTTCTCAGCTTTGGCCTGGTCATATTTGTATGCTTTTTGCACTTTGTTTGGTAACTGATCCATGTGGCCATTTAAACCATCAATGTCAGAATCGCTAAGTTTCCCAAATTTAGCTTTAATTTTACTTTTCGTCTCTTTCCAGTCATTTTTTGATGATGTCATCATTTTTCTCCATGGTTTTGTTTGTTAAAAAGAGAATGATGCCATTATTAATTAAATAGATATAATATATAGTTACTATATGAACCATAGGATTTGATTATGTATAATTATAACCATTTGTATTACTTTTATATGACAGTGAAAGCAGGGGGCGTGACCTCTGCGGCCAAAAAACTCTCGATTAGCCAACCATCTTTAAGTGGACAGTTGAGAGTTTTAGAAGACTTTTTACAGAAAAAACTATTTAAAAAAGTTGGACGGAAAAATGAACTGACTCATGAAGGTGCTATAATTTTTGGCTTTTGCAGACAGATGTTTGAATTGTCTGAAGAGATGCACGAATCAATAATAGAACAAGTTCCACATGCTTCTAGAAGAGTTTATATTGGAGTATCAAATGAGGTTGCTCACTCATTTGTCGTTGAAGTTATAAGTCATTTTTTGAAAAAATATAATCCGCAACTACGTCCTAAAGTAGTGATGATATCTGGAACACATGAAAAGCTTATTGATCAACTTAAATTTAGAGAGATCGACGTAATTGTTTCTCAGCTTTCTGCAAAAAGTACTGACCTTGAAAATCTTCAAAAAGTTGAGGTTCCTGTTAACTTAGTTTGTAGTATAAATAGAAAACTAACTCCCCAAAAACGATACCTTAGTATAGCCAATGCTTTAAAAATAATAAAAGAAGTTGGTATGCATCGATGGGTCGTCCCTTCCATAGGATTTAAACTTAGAGCAGAAATAAATGAATTTTTTGAGATAAATTCTTTAAAAGGAGATATTGTTTTTGAAAGTGATGTCATTGAGTCGCTAACTCGTTCTGTTGTCGATAAAGTCGGAATCTCTTTGTTGCCTTTAATTTATGTACCAAAGGAACTTGAACATAAATCTCTTTATTCTTTTGGTCCCAAGAGAGGTTATTGGAAACATCGAATTTGGATTGCTTGTCACGGAAAGAGTAAAAATGATCACCTAGTTAATTCTTTGTCCGACTCATTTAAAGAAGTGTGCAATCCTCTTATTATAAGATGATTTTTTATAGTGGATTATTTTGGTTTCAAAAAATGTAAAAAAAAATTAACTTTAGGTTTATTGACAGTTCTGAAATTGAGACTCAGTATTTTTGTAAAGGAAAATAGGGAGGGACTTAATGAAAACAATATTCATATTTTTACTATTAAGTAGTGCAGTTATAGCAAGTGAGATAAAAGATGATACTTGTCAGGTCGATGTACAAGTTGGAAGTTTACCAAATGGACAAATAGCATTTATATCAAACGGTGGTCTGAAGTATTTAACTCGTAAAGGCTATGTTACGCATTACTCATCAGAAAGGAAGGGGATGTTATTAGCTTGGTATCAAAAAAGGGCCGGTAATAACGAATTAGAAACTTATGCTAAACTTGTAAGGTATACAAATGATTCAGATGAGTATGAAACACTTTATGAAAAATCTATGATTGGACAAAAATTTGATATAGGAGATGTTTTAAAAACTTTTCCTGTTTGTTCAACTCCTAATGGATTTGGCGGAACGATTAAAAGCAAGAGAGTTATTTATGCTCCTTCATGTGATGTGGCGGTAAATGATTCAACTCTTACAATTCACTATCAAAACAACAAAAAAGTTCATAAGCAATTACCTAAGCGAATCCTTAACGAAATAACAAAGCGAGGATATAATATTTATTCGGGAAAAGTACGAGATCCTAGATTAGATTTTGAGCTAGATTGGCAAGAGAGATGCTTTCATATTGGCCGTAAACGAATGTGCTATACTTATTCAACTTTAAAAAAAGTTTTAGCAAATGGAAAAAGTGGAAGGTTTCATGCTGAAATGGAAGGGAGGAAGATTCTATTTCCTAGCGTGAAATTTGATGTAATTGTAGAGCATCTTCCATACTGCGTTGAGATATAATATTTCTTCTGATGTTTTTTATTTGAAGGCTGGAAGAATCTTGTGAAATTGAATAGTTAAATCACTTGTTTGAGGACTTTTTAACTTTTTGCCAATTTGGAAAAAATGAGGGATATTCCACTGCGGAGACCCTTATGAAGAACTATATAGTAATTTTATTATTTATCCTTTTAGGATGTGATGACAATTCAACAAACACAGTCGACTCTATAAATACTAGTCCAGCAATTTATGAAGGGAGAACTTTTAATTGTTCTGAACTTTCAAGTGCTGTGAACATTAGCTTCCAAGCAGTAACTGAGGCCCTAGTGATTAATAGGTATAGGATTCAAGATAGAGTCATGATTGCTGTTAATAATTTTTATTATCGGGCATGTGAAATTTCAATTTCATCAAAAAATTGTAATATCGATAAACGTGTAAATAAAATTGTGCAAGTTATAGGGTTTAATTTTCATCAATCTTGTGCACAACTTGAAATTATTGGAACAGTTTCTCGTGATAATATGATCTATGATTTAGAAGACAGTTTAGATAATTATTCTGAAGTCAGTAAATCTATTATAAATGTTCGCGGAGCTGGGCCAAGTAATTATAAAGCTTCAGATCATTTAAAAAACGCGATGATAAGAATTAAGGATATATTAAAATCAATTAGATAAAAAAGGGGGAGCTTAATCTCCCCCATGTTTAGTCAATATAAACATTTAAAAGTGTTTTACTTTTCTTATCCAAATGATCTGGGTTTTCAATTTTAAAGAGATCACCTGATAAGTCTTTTATTAAAACTGATCCATCGTTCATTTTTAAAGGCCAGTCTTCAAGTTTAGTTTGAAAACATCTACTTCCTTGTTCAGTTATAACTTTAAAACTTCTAAGCTCGACTTCTTCTTCAATTTCTAAAATCTCACTTATCTTAAAAGTAAAGTTGAGCATTCCTAAATATTCCTCCAAGTTAACCCTTGAACTTTTTGAAAGATCATTTAGGCTTTCTACTAAATGAAGTTCCTTTCCCTCTTTATCTTTTAAGGATAAAAATTCGTTTGGGCAACTCCATGGAAAACACTGGCACACTTGAACTTCGTGAGTTTTATTCTCTTTTGTCAAGAAAAGCAGACCTCCTTTATTCTCTAATGAAATCATATTCTTTCTCCCTTTCTGTCAAGCTGCATATTGTACAACTTTTCGTATTCCCCTTTTTTGTTCAAAAGATGATCATGAGTTCCTTCTTCCACTATTTCACCATTTGAAATGACAAATATTCTATCAGCGGCCCTTAAAGTAGATAGTCTATGAGCAATTGCAATTACTGTTCTTCCTTCTACTAGCTTATCTAGCGCATCCTGAATTTTTCTTTCAGTTTCAGTATCAACAGCAGATGTAGCTTCGTCCAAAATTAAAATTTTTGGATTTGATAAGACAGCTCTTGCAATAGAAATTCTCTGCCTTTCTCCTCCTGACAAATTTTGTCCTCTCTCTCCAACAATAGTGTCATAACCGTGAGGTAGTTTAGTTATGAAGTCATGAGCATTGGCAGTTTTTGCTGCTTCAATAACTTCTTTTTTACTAACCGACTCGATTCCATAAGCAATATTTTCAGAAATTGTTCCATGAAAAAGATATGGTTCTTGCAAGACCATACCTACTTGCTTTCTATACGTTCCAATTTCTAAATCTCTTAATTTTTTTCCATCAATTAGTATTTCTCCTTCCGTAATGTCATAAAATCTATTAATCAGCTTCGTAATTGTAGATTTTCCTCCACCACTAGAACCAACTAAACCAATCATTTCTCCTGGTCTGATTTTGAAGTTCATATTTTTAACTACATGTCTTATCTTATCGTAGCTAAAATAAACATTTCTAAACTCTATTTCACCTTTAATATTAGAATGAGTAATCGCGTCCTCTGCTTCAACTAAAGATGGTTTAGAGTCTAGTACCTCAAATATTCTATATGCGCTTGATAGCGCTCTGTTCAACATTCTCGATACTTGTCCAACAATCTCAATTGGAGCAACAAACATTCCCATATATAAAAGAATTGAAACAAAAGTTCCTGCTGTTAAATGTCCTTCCTCACCATTTAATGAGATTAATCTTGGCATTGCACTAAACCAAACACCAATTATAATCGCATGTATACTTAGCATTAATACAGGCCAAAACTTTGTCCACGCCTCATGAATATTAAAAAATTCATTTGTTACTGTAACGTTTCTTTTATTGAATCTTTTAATCTCCTTTTTCTCCTGGTTAAATGCTTTTACAACTTGAATACCTGGAATTGTATCTGATAAAACAGCTGTAACATCTGACCACTTTCTCCAGGCCTTGATAAAGAGCTTTTTCATTCTCTCTCCATGCTTGTAAATACTTAAAAGCAATAAAGGAACTGGTAAACTCATAAGAAGTCCAATATTAAAATCCAAAGAAATCAATACAGCACTTAAACTAATTAATGTAATTATTGAAATGGAAACTTCAACAATTCCAAAGGCAACAAAGTCCCATATCCTATCAGTATCAGAACTTACTCTACTAATTAGTGAGCCTGTATGTTTCTTAGCAAAGAAATCTAACCCCAAAGTTTGCAAATGCTCATAAAGCTCTTTTCTTAGCTCCATTGCAACTTTTTCACCCATAATGCTCATTTTTTTTAGTCTAAGCCATCTAAAAAACTCTCTTAAAACATATGAAGTACATAAAATTACTAAAAATTTTGCTCCCATATCCTGAGCAGTCGTTTGCGATATTGTTCCAGCTTGATAGGCTTTAACAACTTCATCAATTAATTGTCCTGATACATAAGCAGGAACTAAACTGATTAATGTTGCTCCAATTGCACCTACTGTTCCCAGTGTTAATTCTTTTTTATATGGAGTTAAATACTTTAATAGTCTCAGTAAAGTATTAGTTTTCTCCCCACTAAAAGAATTTTGAGCCTCAGCTATATTCTTCAATGTTGATTCAATGTATTTCTTATCTGCATCTATATCGACAAAGTGATAGTCTTTATCTTTAATTTTGCATTCAATCACATGTTTGATTTGTTCAAACATAACTTTTTGTCTATGACCAAATCGTATACTTCCTAGTGGAGGCATATCTGATGCTTTCATAAAGAAAAGAGTTGTACAGCTAAGTGAGTGAACCTCTTTAATAGAGGATAATTCACTTATTTTAAATACATTTTCATTACCATCTTCAAAAATAAAAATGTGCTCATTTGTTAAAACTAACCACCCTTGAGTAGATTTTAATTTTTGTGATAAATCAAAATAACCATAAAGTTGTATTTTTTCATTTGAGCACCTTTTAGATACTTGCTCTCTTATTATTTGAGGTAATTTGCTTTGTTGATCAATATATTTCTCAAATAATTTTAAATGCATTTTATATATTTCTTTGTTCATTTCTTTTTTCCTTCCCAATTAAAATAAACTTAAATTTTGGTAATTTGGTGGAGGCCAGCTAGGAGAAGCTTTAGCTTCTTCATACTGATTTTCTCCAACCTGCCTTAATGGTATAGAGCTTGAAAAAAATAGATAAAAAATATTTCTTAAGCTTTTTACCAAACTAATTAAAATTATTTTTGCGATTTTTACTAAGCTAAGTGCAAGTTGCCTACTATGCCTATAAGCTTC
>CAXHCD010000020.1:0-56197 GCA_964015265.1 uncultured Oligoflexia bacterium | reverse complement strand
ATATAATTGTTTAATATTTCCAATTTTTACTAAAAACTCTTTAGAATAAAATTTTTCTGTATCTTTTTTAGAAAGAACTTTTATCCCGGAACAATTCCATAAGTTCAAACATAGAAATAAAATAAAAAATAGACTTAACTTATTGGTAATCTTCATAAAATATCCTTTTCCGATAAAGGATATTCTAACCATTTTATGAAAGAAACTCTATGCCAATTTATTGAAATAGGTCTCGCATTCTATCAAAAAAGCCTTTTCCCATTGGATTTGTTGTTGATCCATCAAATTCAGCTAATTTTTCAAACAAAGCTTTTTGCTCAGGATCTAACTTCGTAGGAGTCTCAACATGAATATGTAGAATTTGATCTCCTTCTCCATAACCACCTAATCTAGGAATTCCTTTTGCCCTTAATCTCATTTTTTTACCCGACTGAGTTCCAGCAGGTATTGAGACAGAAACTTTCCCGTTTAATGTTGGAACTTCAAGATCAGCTCCAAGCGCAGCCTGAGAAAAGCTAACAGGAATTGTACAATGAACATCAAATCCATCTCTATCAAAAAATTCATGTTCTTTAATTTTTATAGCAACATATAAGTCACCATCTGGTCCACCCATTTTTCCAGCATCACCTTCATCAGTTAGCTTTAATCGTTGACCATCATCAATACCCGCAGGTACTTTAACCATTAAATCCGTTTTCTTTCTTACTCTTCCATCTCCACTACACTTTTTACATGGATTAGAAATCATTTGACCTGAGCCCTGGCATTTAGGACAAGTCGAAGCAACTGTGAAAAAACCTTGCTGTCTTCTTATTTCCCCCATCCCTGAACACATATCACAAGTCGTTGGCTGAGCACCGCTTTCTCCACCGGATCCGTGACATGAATCACACTGAACTCTTCTATTTATTGATACTTTCTTCTCAACTCCAAAAGCAGCTTCCTTAAAATCAACATTTAATGCAATCTCTAAATCATTTCCTGGAATTCCTCGCGATCTTCTACGGGAACGGCCCCCGCCTCCTCCACCAAAGAAATCGCCAAAAATATCGCCAAAGATATCTCCTAAATCACCAAAGTCTCCACCTTGAAAACCTCCAGCTCCGCCAAATCCACCCTGACCATCAACACCAGCGTGTCCAAATTGATCATATCTTTGTCTTTTTTCATCATTTAATAAAACATCAGCTGCAACACTTGCCTCTTTAAATTTAGCTTCAGCCTCAGTATTTCCAGGATTTTTATCCGGGTGAAACTTAATAGCTAGTTTTCTATAGGCTTTTTTAATTTCATCTTTAGAAGCTCCTTTTTGTACACCTAGAACTTCATAATAATCACGCTTGCTCATGCTTTATCCTAAAAAAGGCGGGACTGGCCCGCCTTAATAAATATTTTTTTTATTAAATTAAACTTCTTTAAAATCTGCGTCAACTACATCATCTTCATCTTTTTTCTTTGCTTCCTCAGCTCCAGGTTGAGGACCTGCTTCTGCTCCAGCTTCAGCACCAGGTTGTCCACCAGCTTGATAAACTTCAGATGCTATTTTATGCGAAACATTCTGTAGTCTTTCTGTTGCAGCTTTTAACTCATCTACATTTTCGCTTTCAAGTTTAGTTTTAGCTTCAGCAATTGCACCCTCTAATTCTGACTTAGAAGTATCACTTAGCTTATCACCACTTTCTTTTATAACTTTTTCAGAGGCAAGGATTAATGCATCTAAATTATTTCTTGAATCAATAGACTCAGCTCTTTTTTCATCAGCTTCTCTATTTTCTTCAGCTTCTCTAACCATTCTCTGAATTTCTTCTTCAGAAAGACCAGATCCACCAGTAATTCTAATTTCTTGAGATTTACCTGTTGCCTTGTCAACAGCACTAACATTCACAATACCGTTTGCATCGATATCAAATGTAACTTCAATCTGAGGAACTCCTCTAGGTGCAGGAGCAATACCAGCGAGGTCAAATCTACCAAGAGATTTATTATCATTTGCCATTTTTCTTTCACCTTGAATTACGTGAATTGTAACGGCCGGTTGATTATCCTGAGCTGTTGAGAATACTTGCGACTTTTTAGTAGGTACAGTTGTATTTTTCTCAATAATTGGAGTCATTCTTCCACCAAGTGTTTCAATCCCTAAAGTAAGTGGTGTCACATCTAACAGTAGAACATCTTTACCTAAGCTTTCATCTCCTGCTAATACTCCACCTTGAATTGCAGCTCCAGCGGCAACTACTTCGTCAGGATTAACACCTTTTGAAGGATCTTTTCCAAAAATTTCTTTAACTCTAGCTTGAACAGCTGGAACTCTTGTTGAACCACCAACTAGTACAACTTCATGAATTTCATTTAAGTCTAAACCTGAATCTTCAATAGCAGTTCTACATGGAGCAGCTAGTCTTTCAACAAGGTCAGAAATTAAATCTTCAAACTTAGCTCTAGAAAGAGTCATATTTAAGTGCTTTGGACCTGATGCATCTGCAGTTATGAATGGAAGATTTATATCTGTATTAGTAACATTTGAAAGCTCATGCTTAGCTTTTTCAGCAGCTTCTTTTAATCTTTGAAGTGCCATTGTATCTTGTTTAAGATCTACACCTGTTTCTTTTTTAAATTCTTCTGCAAGATAATTAATGATTCTATAATCAAAATCTTCTCCACCTAAGAAAGTGTCACCATTTGTTGCCTTAACTTCAAAAACACCTTCACCAGTAATTTCTAAAATTGATACATCAAATGTACCACCACCAAGGTCAAATACCGCAATATTTCTATCATTTTTAGCTTCTAGTCCATAAGCAAGAGCTGCTGCAGTTGGCTCATTTATAATTCTTTTAACTTCTAATCCTGCAATTCTTCCTGCATCTTTAGTAGCTTGTCTTTGAGAGTCATTAAAATATGCTGGAACAGTAATAACTGCTTCTGTTACTGCTTCTCCTAAATAATCTTCAGCAGCTTTTTTTAATTTCTCTAGTACGGCAGCTGAAATTTCCTGTGGAGACATTTCCTTACCATCAACTTTAACCCAAGCATCACCATTTTTATTGGCCATAATTTCAAACGGAGCCACTTCTTTAAATTTAGAAACCGCTTCATCTGTAGCTTTACGCCCAATAAGCCTTTTTATACCAAATAATGTTTTGTTTGGATTTGTAACGGCTTGTCTTTTTGCTACTTGACCAACTAGTTTTTCACCATTTGTATTAAAACCAATAACAGAAGGAGTTGTATTGTGCCCTTCTTCATTAGCAATAATTTTATAATTTCCATTTTCTAGAACAGCAACACATGAGTTTGTTGTTCCTAAGTCAATTCCAATAATTTTTCCCATGATTATCTCCTTAAATTAAAATATTAGTTTTTTACTACAATTACTTTTGCTGGTCTTAATAGTCTTCCATTTAAAACATACCCTTCCTGATATACTTCAAGAATTTCTTGATCTTCTTTTCCTTCTGCCGGCTGTTGGGCCATAGCTTCATGAAAGTTAGGATCAAAAACTTTCCCAAGGGCTTCCACAGGTTCAAGACCATTGTTTTTTAAAGTTGATAGGAATTGTGTTCGAACCATTTCAATCCCTACAACAATATTTTTAACTTTCTCATCTTCATCATTTTCTAAAGCTTTTAAAGTTCTATCTAAGTTATCAACAACCTCAAGAAGCTCTGAAAGTATCTTTTCAGAACCAAATTTAACTGTATTTGATAACTCTTTTGCTTGTCTTTTTTTCAAATTTTCAAGCTCTGCAGCTAAGTAAAAAAACTTAGCTTTATAATCAACTTCATCAGTTTTTATTGATTCAACATCTTCTCCCATCTCTTCAACATTTTCTTCAGAAGCGGCTGCTTCCTCTGTTTCCTCAGCAACTGCGTCAGTCGCAACTTTCTTCTCTTCAACATTCTCTGTCGTAGTCTCACTCATTTCCAACACCCTTCGTCATTAATTAACCAAGTACAAGATGGGACCATATATATAAGTGTCAATGTATAAAAAATAAGAAATTTTATTGAATTGTAAGTTATTTAAATTACATCAGACCATGAGATAAAACTTGGTCGATTAGCCCATCCATTACCAAAAACCCACTTGGATTTAATATTATTTTTGACTCATCTAAATGCTCTACCAGGTTTGAACTATCCCATACTGATGCTAATTGCTTAAACCCTTTTAGTTTATGGCCTTTAAAAATATCACTATATTTCAAACCTCTATTCGTTCTTAGTCCAAGATAAAGCATTTCTAGTTCATATTGAGTTTTATTAAGCTTTTCAGTCTTTAAAGCTGGTGACTTACTTTCCCATTTATACCTTAAATGCACATCTCCATTATTTAAAAAGCCTGTTGCAGATGGACCAAAAGCTAATACAGAGGTATTTCTCCAATACTGTAAATTATGAAAAGATTCAGATCCTTTCTTTGAAAAGTTTGATACCTCATAATGTGTAAGGCCTTTGCTTCTTAAATAATCAGAAACAAATTTAAACTCATTTTCAATATATTGTTCATTTGGAAGCTTACTATTATGTAGGTAGTTTGATTTCGTTGTAAGAATATAAACCGAAATATGATCAGGATCAAAATCAACAATATCATCTATTTCTTTTTTTAAATCTCTTTTAAATAACTCAGAATCTGGTAAACCTAGCATCAAATCTACTGAGTAATTTACATTCAAAGAGTCAAAAAAATTCATTGTCTTAAAAGAGTCTTGTATCGAATGAACTCTATCAATTTTGGTTATTAAATTTGTATTAAGTGTCTGAAGCCCAACTGAAAACCTATTTACTCCGATATCAAGAAGTTTTAAGATATCTTCTCTTCTATAACTTCCAGGGTTTACTTCGAAAGTAAATTCACAATTATTTTTTAGCTTTATTCCCAGTTTTGTGAAAAACTTGGGTAAAAACTCATACGCATCTTTTGCCCACAATGATGGAGTTCCTCCACCAATATAAACTGAATCAATCTCATCTATACACATATTATTGCTTATTAAAAGCTGATTCGAAGTATTTATTGATTTCATTAAATAGTCGTGAAATTCATTTAAGCTTTTTAAGGAAGGGTCTTTTATTTTATAAAAATCACAGTAGTTACAAAGATGTCTACAAATTGGAAAATGAATATAAATAGAATTAATACTTTTCATTGAATTCCTTATATATTTAGTCACAAATGCTGGTCTATATTGAATCATAGTCATATAATATTCTTTTACTATGTAACAAATTATTTAGGAAATATATGCAAATTGAACAGAAAAACCAAAAAAACAACCTAAAAACTCTTTTTATAGATGCACCTGGATCAACTTCAGCAAGTGTTCAAATATGGTTCAGAGCAGGAAGTGCACTTGAAGAAAAATCAAATGAGGGAATTGCACACTTTTTAGAACATATGTTTTTTAAAGGAACAGAAAAAAGGCCTGGTGCTCAAATAGCATTTGATGTTGAAAGCTTTGGAGGCGAAGTAAATGCGTTTACTTCCTTTGATTATACTTGTTATTATATTAACTCTCCTAAAACAGAAATAAATAAGACGGTAGAAATACTTTTGGATATGGTTAGTAATCCAATGTTCAAGAAAGAAGATATTTTACCTGAAAGAGAAGTCGTTTTTGAAGAGTATCGAAGATCAATCGATAATTATAACCATTTTGCATTTCATCAATTACAGAAGTCTTGCTTTAAAGGCGGTTACTCTCACCCAATCTTAGGAAGAGAAGAAACAATTAAAAACTTTTCTCGAGAGCAATTAGATTCGTTTAGATCAAATCATTATAATTTATCTAATAGCTTATTTGTTGTTGCAGGAGACTTAAGCAATAAGGATGAAATTGAAAATACAATTAATAAGTTCAACCTACCGCAAGGGCCTAAAAGTCAATTTCCTGAGTTTTCACTGCACGATAGCTCTAAAATAAATGTTCATCAAAAAGAAACAATGATGAGTCAAATAACTCTTTCTATCGGTGCTCCTCATTATGATGATATAAATGCACCAGCTGAAGACTTAGCAATTAATACTTTAGGATATGGAGAAACTTCAAGGCTTCATCAAGGACTAGTTTTAAATGATAGTTTATGTAATGCAAGTGCAGGGTCAACAATGTTTATGCAAAAGGGAGGAGTTCACTTTATTAAAGTTATTTTTCCTCCTAAAAACTTAAATAAAGTTGTTAGCGAAATAGTAAAAGTTTTGAAAAACACCCTCATTACAGGATTCGAAGGTTGGGAAGTTGAAAAGATAAAAAACCAATATATTTCCTCAAAAGTATATGAAAAAGAATCTTTAGAATCGTATGCATTTTCACTTGGACATGGTTTTGCTCAAACTGGTGATATTCACTGCGAAGACCACTTCATTGAAAGAATGAAAAACGTAACCAAAGAAGACGTAAATCAAGCACTTTCAAATATTTTTAAAAGACCCATACATGTTACTTCTCAAATACCAATGAGTGAAGATTTAGAAAAAACTAAAAAAGTAATTAATAAATTATCTAATAGTTTAAAAAGCTTGAACAAAGTATCTAACAAAAAAGAAAATACAAAATTAAAAACATCTAAGTATGACCCTCAAACTAAATTAATTGAAATTAAAAAAGGTATTCAATTAGTTTATAGACAAAGTAAATTAACTCCTACTTTTGTTTTACACACGTATTTAAAAGGCGGAATCAGCACTGAAACAAAAGCTAACAATGGAAAATTTCACTTATTAAGTGGTGTTTTAACAAAGGGGTACGGAAGAGTACCTTATGAGAAAACTAAAAAAGAACTTGAAGATATGAGTGCTTCATTTTCATCATTTTCAGGAAAGAATGCGTATGGTTTAAATATGCACGGACAATCTCAACACACTGAAAAACTATTTGATATATATTTTAAATCATTACTAAACCCGAGCTTTAATTCAAAATTTATTAAACACGAAAAAGAATTAGCAAAAAGATCACTATTAAGTCAAAGAGAAGATCCAATCAGAATATGCTTTAAAAATGTTAATGAATTAATGTTTAACACACATCCTTACGCATTCAACGTATTAGGCACTGAAAAAACAATCCCAAAGCTCACGAAAAAGTTAATAACTGACACTCACAACAAGGCTTTATCAAATAGTGATTTATTAATAACTTATTGTGGTGATTTAGAACTAGAAAGGGTTCTCGAATTAATTAGAAATCATTTATCAAGCTTAAAACCTAGAACTTATAAAAAAATTCAACCGAAAAAATATACTCCTAAGGCCAAAAGTGAAGTTAGTGTTCCATTCGATAGAGAGCAAACTCAAATATTTATTGGGATACCTACAAAAAAGATAAATCAGATCGAACAGGTATATTTGAAAATGCTAACAACTCACCTTTCAGGTCAATCATCAGAGTTATTTGTTGATGTACGAGACAGAAAAGGTCTTTGCTATACAGCTCAACCCATTCACTTCAGCGCACTTGAAGGTGGTTATTGGGGAATCTATATGGCAAGTGGACATGACAAAGTTGACAAGGCAATAGAGGCGATAGAAGAAATTATAAATAATGTTAAAATAAATGGAATTGGAGAAGAAAGCTTTAATAGAATTAAAAAAATGATAGAAGGGCAAACTTTAATTCAAATTCAAACTAACGAAGATTATGCCAACGTCTACTCTGTTCCAACATTTCAAGGTCTTGGACTAGATTACTTTTACTTAAATAAAGAGAAAATCTCAAGTCTAAGCTATAAAGAGTTTAAAGAAGGCATAAGTAAAGTTTTCAAAAGAAAATTTAAAAAAGTAATTGTTGGAAGGCTGGACTAGCTGGCCTTTCTATCAACTATATAATAGCAGTCTGTTAAGTCATAGTTTTCCATTGTTTGTTTAGAAACAAGGGACATTAATTCAACAATTGAATCAAAAGATCTTGAAAACTTTTCATAAAATGACGGAATATCAAGAACTTCAGGAATAAGTTGATCTAATGTTTGATATGCACTAATTCCTAAGTCTGCATAATAACTTGAATCAATTATTTTCTTATTAAGTGATGATGAAAAGTATCCACAAATAAACAAGGCCGTATCTCCAACATCTCGCAACTGTCGCTTTTTTTGCTCTTTAGACAGATGTGTAGACTCTAACAGCTTTATCCCAAGAACCTTTTCTCTTACTTTTCCGTTTTCAAATTCAAATAGTTCTTTAGACATGCCAAATCTATCTAAGACTCTACTAGAATAATAAATTGCTTCATTAGGTAAAGGTACTCCTTTCTTATCGTTCAATTTTTTAAGTTCCGAATAAAAGTACGCTTGAAGTGATAATTCTAAAGTTAGCTCTGTTTTAGCATTGCTCATAAATTCTTTCCCCGTATATTACGACTCGGAAAATTATCTAAATACTTAAATAGTCATAAAAACAAAATTTGATAAATGGCCATTAGGCCGACAAAAGTGCTAAGGTTTAATTCTAATATTAAGTAGTTAGGGTATTTTTATGACAATTCAAAATTGGAAAGAATTAGCTAAAAAAGAAAGAAAAGGAAGAGAGCCTGAAGAATTAAACTGGTATACACCAGAAGGTGTAAGGCTAAACGCTCTCTACACAAAAGAAGATATTAAAGGGATTGATACTGATTCTCTTCCTGGCTTACCTCCTTTCACTAGAGGCCCTAGGGCGACAATGTATGCCGGAAGACCTTGGACAATTAGACAATATGCAGGTTTTTCAACCGCTGAAGAATCAAATGCATTTTACAAAAAAAGTTTGGCAGCTGGTGCTCAAGGAGTTTCTGTTGCTTTTGATCTGGCTACACACAGAGGTTACGACTCAGATCATCCAAGAGTAAAAGGTGACGTTGGAAAAGCTGGAGTAGCTATAGACACAGTTGAAGATATGAAAATTCTATTCAACGAAATTCCAATGGATAAAGTATCAGCCTCAATGACTATGAATGGAGCTGTACTTCCTATACTTGCTGCATACATCGTAGCTGCTGAAGAACAAGGAGTTTCACAAGATAAGCTTTCAGGTACGATTCAAAACGATATATTAAAAGAGTTTATGGTTAGAAATACTTATATTTATCCGCCAAAAGAATCAATGAGAATCATAGCTGATATAATTGAATACACTTCTCAAAAAATGCCAAAGTATAATTCTATTTCAATTTCAGGTTATCATATCCAAGAAGCTGGAGCTGATGCGGCCCTAGAACTAGCTTATACCTTAGCTGATGGTAAAGAGTATATAAAAACAGCAATACAAGCTGGTTTAAATATTGATAATTTTGCTCCAAGACTTTCTTTCTTTTTTGGAATTGGAATGAACTTCTATATGGAAATTGCCAAATTAAGAGCAGCGAGAAAACTTTGGACAAAAATTGTAGAAGAATTTAAACCAAAAAACATTAAATCTAAAATGCTTCGAACTCACTGTCAAACATCAGGTTGGTCATTAACAGAGCAAGACCCCTATAATAATGTGATTCGAACAACTGTTGAGGCCATGGCCGCAGTCTTTGGCGGAACACAATCTTTACACACAAATTCATTTGATGAAGCTATTGCTCTACCCACTGAGTTCTCGGCCAGAATAGCAAGAAATACTCAAATCATACTTCAAGAAGAAACTTCAATCACGAAGGTTATTGATCCTTGGGGTGGGTCATACATGATGGAAAAACTAACTGATGATCTTTCAAAAAGAGCATGGGAATTGATCGAAGAAATTGAAAAAAATGGTGGCATGGCAAAGGCCATTGAGCTCGGAATTCCAAAGTTAAAAATAGAAGAAGCGGCGGCAAAAAAACAAGCTAAAATCGATAGTGGAGAAGAAGTAATCGTAGGAGTTAATAAATATAAATTAGATAAAGAGGACGATGTTGAAATTTTAGAAATTAATAATTCAAAAGTCCGTGAATCCCAAATAAAAAGACTCGAAGAAATAAAAAATTCAAGAGATAATAATGAAGTAGAAAAATGCCTAAGTGATTTAAAGAAATATGCAAAAACCGGTACAGGAAATGCATTAAATTTATCAATACAGGCAATGAGAGCACGATGTACAGTAGGTGAAATTAGTAGTGCGCTTGAAGAAGAATGGGGAAGATTTAACGCCAGCACAAAACTAGTCTCCGGTGTATACGGTAAATCTTTTGATGGTAATGAGACTTGGATGAAACTTAAGAAAGAAATTGAAGAGTTTGAAAATGTTAATGGTAGAAGACCTAGAATGCTTGTTGCTAAAATGGGCCAAGATGGTCACGACAGAGGAGCAAAAGTAATTGCTACGGCCTTCGCTGACCTAGGCTTTGATATTGATATTGCACCATTATTTTCAACACCTGAAGAAGTGGTAAAACAAGCTATTGAAAATGATGTTCATATTGTTGGAGTTTCTTCTCAAGCTGCAGGACATAAAACATTAGTTCCAAACTTAATCGAAGAATTAAAAAATCAAAGTGCTGAAGATATTATAGTAATAGTTGGTGGGGTAATCCCTAAACAAGACTATGACTTTTTATATAAAGCTGGTGTTAAAGGAATTTATGGACCAGGTACCCCAATTCCAGAAGCAGCCAAAGATTTAATTAAAGTTTTAATGGGGAAAAAGTGAGTATTGAAATTGAAAAGCTTTTAAAGGGAGATAGAAGAACACTCGCAAAAGCTATAACTCTCATAGAAAGCAAAACTAAGTCCCATCGAGAAGAAGCTTCTAAACTACTTTCTTCTATTTTAGGCCATACAGGAAATTCTTTTAGAATTGGAATTAGTGGACCACCTGGTGCCGGTAAGTCCACATTTATTGAAACATTAGGACTTATACTTACTTCTCAAAATAAAAAAGTCGCTGTCTTGGCCGTTGATCCAACGTCTCCAATTTCAGGTGGAAGTATATTAGGTGATAAAACCAGAATGGAAGAATTATCAAAATTAGATAGTGCTTTCATAAGACCTAGCCCAACATCTGGAGAGCTAGGTGGTATTGCTAAAAAGACTCGAGAAAGCTTATTAATGTGTGAGGCAGCTGGATTTGAAATTATAATCATTGAGACTGTCGGTGTGGGTCAATCAGAATATGAAGTCAGAGATATAGCTGATGTTTTCATATCATTATCTCTTCCAAATTCAGGTGATGAACTTCAAGGCATTAAAAAAGGTATTTTAGAAATTAGTAACTTTGTATTTGTAAATAAAATGGATATATCCCCTGATCGGGCAGAATTAAAACTCAATCAACTTATTTCCGCATTCAAGTTCCTTGGTAAAGACTCTAAGAATCAGTTAATGAAAATTTCAGCACAAGATAAAACTTCAGTAAAATCAAGCTGGGCATTAATTGAAAAATATTTTTTAGATAACAAAGTTAAAATTCAGGAAGAAAGAAAATTTAAAAATATTAAGTGGTCAAAAAAATTATTAAAAGAATTAATAGAAAATGATCTTGAAGCATTGTTTAAAGAAAAAGAAGCTTCCGAAATATTTAATGAATTAAAAAATAATCAAATATTACCAATAGAAGCTTCTACAAAGTTATATAAAATTTTTAAAAAAAATTAGTTACAGCTTACTTCAACTTCTTCTTCAGAAAATCTAGATCTCATTGTCAAAGTTGAAGAAAAAATTCCACCTTCACAGCAATACTCTAGTGTCGCACTTTTTACGCCTGAGCTTGCAGGAACGATTGTATACTCTTTACAACCTTTTGCATTAATTTCAGGTTCATTACCGTAAGATGCGCTTGTAGATTTTTTTCCACTAATAACTAATTCATTATCTGAAATATCTACTGAATACCCACCACCAGTACATGTCTTATTAACTCCAGTACATGATGAATCTGCAAATGCACCTAGAGAAAAAACACCAAATAAAACAATTAATAACTTCATATCTTTTTCTCCTCTTCTTTTTCCTTACTCAATGTAAAGTATATCACATGATCATCATCTTTTGTTGAACCAACTCTCATGCTCTCTTCACCTTTAACAAATCGTTTTAAGAATTTCAACAAAATCCACGAATCTTTTTTAAATTTTAATTTAAACAAAGTTGGAACGACTACCTTTTCTACAGCGATAGCAAATTCTCTTTTTTTCATGTCGTAAGAGATTTTCCCACGAATATCTATATTAAAATATGTTTTAAAAAATACATTTGCTTTAGCTTTAACCCTTAATAATCCATTACTTATACTAATCTGAAGCTTCTTCATATTATACTTTTCGCCATCATAGACGCTCATTGGGTTAGATATACCCATTGGATCATTATCTTTTTCTGCAAACAACTTTGTATAAAAGCTAGAAATTTTCGATGCTAACTTCCCAGTCTCATCACCAATCATTCCTTTAATATAAATTTCACTATCAATCATACAATCTGAAATGATTAGGTCTTGATCAGTCACTCTATTTTCAGGGTTTTTAAAGCAATTAACATCCAAGTCGTACATATTTGTACTTTCTTCTCCATCAAAGACCTGTAATTGATCAACCTTGGCCTTAAATCTTTCGTCCTCAAAGTTAATACTCTTTGGTTTTAAGAAAAACTTGGTTCCTTCTTCACCATCTCTTACAATTATTCTTTTTGCCTCTGCATACAAATCATTAGTACACTTTTTCTCTAATTCAGTTGGGTTTATATCTGTTAGTTTTGCTTCCTTTGCACACTCTCCGATTAAATCATTTATTCTCACTTCAAACTTTTCATCAGCAATAAAACTAGTTTTAGCAGAATCTAAAATGATTTTTTCCTTCTTTATATCTACCCTATTAACTAAAGACTTAAGCTTCATTACTTTGCCTTCTTGTCTGTCTTTAAACTCAATCATAGCGTCAGATAATGAACCTTCATTAAGTCCATTGGCCGTCGCATTCTCAAGACATGAAGAGAAAAAAAACTCTTTAGTAAATTCTGTGTATTGAGGATAGTTTTGGATACAATGGACTCTTACATTTTTAATATCTAATGAGCTATATGTTGTATTTAATTTAAAGTGTGAAGCAGTGAAATTCACAATTTTTGAGCTAATAGCAACTCTAGAGCCTCTAAGTTGTGCATTATTCACAGAGTCGAGAGTATTTCCATCAAACAAAAAACCTAAATTCATAATTCCAGATTTAGTTTTAAACCCGATAAAGTTTTTATTTACAAAAATATTAGAGTTAAAGGCTAAGTCTTTATTATTAATAGATAAACTCATCCCATCGCGAATCATAATGAATCGATCAAATACAATCTCTCCACCTTTTCCCTTAAGACCAGGTGGTTTTTGATAGTCCATTTTAGGGACCTTAATATCTAATGAGTTTCCGGCCAGCACTGATACACTGTAAATACCTGAAAATATGATAAATCTTAGCAAACGCATTTAAACTCCATCCAATGGCAGCAAATATAACGCAGCTAGATGTAAAATCACTAAAAATATTAAGAATTGAAATTATTACAAAAAAGGCCACTCAAAAAGAGTGGCCATATTTTTAAGCTTATCAAGGAGAAATTAAAAGCTTATCCACCAATTGTTGAACCAGCAGCCTTACAAGGAACTTTACATCCCCCTTCAAGATCAACTGGTGATGAAGCACATTGCTTAAACTTAACTAAGTTTTCAAGTTTCTTTGGACTATTATTCACAAAATTTTTTATTTTAGCATCATCACCTGCAAACTTATCATTACAAGCGGGAGTGCTTTTAATTGCTTTAATCATATCTTCTTTAGGTCCTGCATAAGCTGCACTTGATAGACCTAAAAAGAGAAGACCGATATTAAATAAATTTTTCATAAAATCACCTCTTTTAAAAAGTTGGACTAAAAATCAAGTCTTAACTTTGCATATACAGTTTCTGTTTTAATATTTTGTCTAGTTCTATCACCATAAAGGTTTGTAGCACCTGCAAAACCTGCCCACTTATCAATTTGTTTTCTATAACCAAGTCTCAATCTTAAGTTTCCATAAATTTCTTGGTTGTACCACATATGCCATGCTTCCCCCATCGTTCCATGCCAGTTAGTTGGGTCTTCTCTAGCAATACCAGCAAAGATGTAATAACGAGAAGTTTTTAAACCCTCTACACCAATAAATGGATTCTTTAAAAATTCAAATGGGATCTTATATCTCACCATGAAGTTTAAACCTTCACCTGTTTTATGATCACTTGTAGTACTATCTGTTAAAACACCTCTTTTTTGACCATTTGCTGCTGATAATTTTGAAATAGCAGATAAATCAGTGAAGCCTCTAGAATGAACATCAGATCTAATATAAGTAAAGTTAAAATCTAGACCTAAGTTTGCAATATTATCTAAGTACATATGCATAACTGCAGTGCTATAGTCCCACATGGCAGTGTTACCGTCATATCTTAAAATACCAGTATTAGCACCAGTATAATCTACTTGAGGACATTTTCCCGATGGATATGAAGTAGTCGCAAAACTTGGTCCATAACAAACTTCAGTATCTGCAGAAGCATCTAAATCTTTAGCTTTTAGGTATTGGCCAATTAATCCAATTTCATCAGCGACAGAAGTAAATTTATTAGTTGAACCTTCAATCATAGCAACATAAACATTAGAAGTTTGAGTCTTATTTTTAGATGTTCCATTAGTATATGCTGGTGTCCAAAATGGTCCAAAAGTTGCTCCACCTGGAGTAAAAAAAGCTGATTTAATTGGCTGAGATAAAAATCTTAAAGCTAAATTATAACCTGTTGGCATCCATTGATTTAACTTAAACGTAGCTCCCACTCCATCAAGAGTTGATGAGTAAGATAAAATTGGATAAGTTCCTTGCTTTGAAACTCCGTCCCATTTATGAGTAGGAGGACCGTTAACAGTAGGTAGCCTACCTAATGACCAAATCATCCAATTTGTCATACTATAGTCTATATAGGCTTTTTCTACTCTTACAACAGAATCTGTTCCATAAGAATATCCACCAATTGACTCAAAAGATCCAATTCCATCCTCTAGACCTTGCCCTTGAATGTTAAAGATCTTTGAGTTTGTGAAACGTGAATAGAAATTAATTTTATCAGAAACTCTTGCATTCGCATCAAGTGATACCTTATACATCGGTAGTTTCATATGAAATAATTCTGCATTATTGCTAGATCTTTTGAAACTCTCATATCTAGTTTCAAAAAGTCCTCTCCATTTAATTTTTTGTAATGCATTTGCAATTTCTAGATTATCAATTCTATCAGACAACTCAGATACCGTTTGAGCGTGGCCTGAAAAAGAAATCAAAAGAACTGCAAATAAACTAATCTTCGTGAGTAGTTTTCTTGTCATTTAAACCTTCCCTGTTTTTAATAAAAATAATTGTCATAAAATGATCAAAGATCATTCGATTTTTGTAAAGAATATTTTAGTTATACAAACATTAAGAAATTCTAAAGATAGCAGAGCTAATAACTCTGCTATCCTTATATATTAATTAGATTTTAGAAATTTTAGAAATTCTGAGTCTGAGCTTAAAATCATTTTGGAATCTTTTCCAATCGACTTTTTATAACTTTCCATAGTTCTTACAAACTCATAAAATTTAGGAGACTTCTTATAAGCATTTGCATAAATTGCAATTGCTTTAGCTTCCGCCTTACCTTTAATTTCTTGAACTTGCTTATAAGACTTAGAGTTAATTTGTTGAAGATCTTTGGCCAACTTACCTTCAACCTTGGCCTTTTCTCCTTTACCGATAGAACGAATTTCTTGAGCGATTTTTTGTCTTTCAGAAATCATTCTCTCATAAACTTTATCTTCAACTGATTTTTCATATGAAATTCTTCTTAATTGAACATCAACTAACTTAATTCCAATTTGAGATAGTTCTTTATCAGCGCTTTCAACTATTTTTAAACTTAAGTTTTCTCTACCTAAATCTATTTTATCAATCTCCCCAGAAAGATCATCATCAATTCCAACTTTTTTATTCTCCTCAATTTTTTCTAAGATACTATTTGAATTCCTTACAGCTTCAACTAAATTGTTATTAGAAATAACATCTCTTGTAGTTGCATCTAATATCGCATCTAATCTTGCCTTAGCCCCTCTTTCATTTTGTACAGTTTGTATAAACTTAAGGGGATCAACAATTCTCCACCTTGCAGTAGTATCTACTTTTATATACTTCTTATCTTTTGTAGGTATTTGATTTGGAAAACCATCCCATGAAAGAATTCTTTTATCTACAAACCTTACTTCTTGCATAAAAGGAATTTTGTAATCAATACCTGCTTTAGTTATGGTTTTACCAATAGGCTTACCAAACTGAGTAATAATAGCTTGCTGACCTTCAGTTACAACAAATAAAGTTGATTTTAAAATTGATACTATAACAACAAATAATATTAAACTAATTGGTGCTTTCATTATTTTTCACCTTGTAAATTTTTAGCATTAAACACTGGCATTAAACCTTTTACTTTTGAGTCAATGATTGTCAAATCGTTAAATTGTGCAAACATAGTTTCCATTGTTTCTAAATAGATTCTTTTCTTTGTTACTTGAGGAGCTTTATTATACTCTTTTAGAATTGCTAAAAACTTATTTGCATCCCCCTCTGCTCTGTCAATCAATGCTTTTGCATAACCTTCTGCTTCAGAAATTTTTTGCTCAGCTTTTCCACGAGCTTCAGGAATTACCTTATTATAAGCCTCCTTAGCTTGGTTCATCATTTTTTCTTGTTCTTGTTTTGCTTCATTCACTTCATTAAAAGATGGCTTAACACGATCGGGTGGATTCACGTCCTGTAACTTTACGGTATTAACAAGGACTCCCATATCATACTTATCAATAACTTCTTGCATTAGCTTTTGAGCTTCACTTGCAATTTCCACTCTTCCTGTTGTTAATACATCAGTTACCAGCCTATCACCAACAACTCTTCTCATAATAGACTCTGAGACATCTCTAATATTTACTAAGGGAGTACTTGTTTGAAACAAGTATTTAAATGGATCAGATATTTGGTATTGAACGACCCATTCAACATCTGCAACATTTAAATCTCCTGTTAACATTAATGATTCCTGATCAAAATTTTGAGTTGAATATGTAGTTCTCCGAGATCTCGAAACATCTTTAGTTCTAAATCCAAACTCTGCCTGCAAAATTCTTTTTGTTTTAACTTTTATTACTTCATCAACACCAAAAGGGATTTTAAAATGAAGTCCTGGTTGTTGTGTAGAAATATATTTTCCTAACCTTATAAGAATCGCTTCTTCATCTGGTTCAACTGTATAATAAGAAGTATTCGCAAAAATTATTCCTAAAAAGACCACTACAATTGGAAAAATTACTTTTTTTATTGCACCAAGATTTGGTGGCTTTGGTATATTATTTTGATTATTAAGCATCAATTGCCTCCACTTCAAGCATTAGAACACCTTGGTCTAATGCTTCTCCTTCGTTTACATGTATATTTTTAACAACTCCATCAATTGCACATTTGATTTCATTTTCCATTTTCATCGCTTCTAAGATCAACAATGTTTGTCCTACTTTAACTTCTTGACCCACATCAACTAGAATCTTAACAATCTTACCAGGCATTTGTGTCAAAAGCTGACCTTCATTTTCTCCTCCAACACCAGATGGTTTAAAGCCTCTAAAAACTTTAAAGATATTGTCTTTATTCAAAAATACATTTGGTAAGTCTTGTTTTGTTACTTTACTCCATTTTACTCCATCAAAGGATGAAAAATAATTATTTGCTACTTTTCTAATATGTGAAACACAATTTGATCCATCCTTATTGAAATGAAATTCAATATAATTTTCATTATGTTTAATCGTCTTAATTAGATCACAAACTAACTCTGTCTCATTATTTTTAAGATAATACCGCATTTATAACCCCATTTGTCTTGCTTCAGAAGTAGAAATCATTTTAAATAATTCCTCATCTTCAAAATTTAGACATATATTTTTTTGTGGTTCTACAGTTGAAATATAATTTGTCGAATATTTTCCAGCTATAAAGTTTTCCTCATTAAAAATTTCTTTATGTAAAGGTACATTCGTTTTTAGACCACTAATTAAAAGGCCATTTAATGCACTTTTCATTTTCCTTAAACATACTTGCCTATTAATTCCTTTTACAACTAACTTCCCTACCATCGGATCAAAATCTGGTGTTACATTTAACCCTTCATATAAACAATGATCAAATCTTGTTCCTTGTGGAAAACAAGTATCAAATCCAGTGACTAATCCAGGGGATGGAAGCATTGTAACAGGATCTTCAGCACAAATCCTACACTCAATTGAGTGGCCAAACCTTTTAATAAAGCTTTGATCTTCAATTCCTAAGTCTTCTTCTAAAGCAGATTGAATCATACATACTATTAAATCAACTCCAGTTATTTCTTCCGTAATAGGGTGTTCAACTTGAATTCTGGTGTTCATTTCTAAAAAATAAAAATCACGATCTTCACCCATAATAAATTCTACAGTTCCTGCAGAATCATAATTTACTGCTTTTGCTAATTTCACTGCTGTCTGACAGATTCGTTCTCTTAACTCTTCATCTTCTCCTATAAATGGAGAAGGGGCTTCTTCAATTATTTTTTGATGTCTTCTTTGAACAGAACACTCTCTTTCAAAGAAATGAAATACATTTCCTTTTTTATCTGCAATTATTTGTACTTCTATATGTCTTGGGTTAACTACAAACTTTTCTACTAACAGGTCCCCATTTCCAAAAGCGCTTAAAGCTTCTCTTCCAACTGCTTCGAATTGATCTTTTACTTCTTGATCATCATTACAAACTCTCATACCTCGGCCACCACCACCAGCAACGGCCTTTAATAAAACAGGGTATTTAATTTCATTAGCAATTTTTAAAGCTTCTTCAATCGTTTCAACACCACCTGAAGACCCCGGAACGACAGGTACATCTGCTTTTATTGCAACTTGTTTACTTATGGCCTTATCACCCATATTTTTTATGGCCTCTACATTCGGCCCAATAAAGATTGTCCCATTGTCTTCTAAAGCTTTAGCAAAGTTTGCATTTTCAGATAAAAATCCGTAACCAGGATGAACTGCATCTATATTAAACCTATTTATAACATCAATAATTTTTTCGATATTTAAATAAGTTTGAGCATTTGTAGTTCCCTCTAAATGAACCCACTCATGACAAAACTCTAGATGTGGAGCATTAGGCTCATTATCAGTCCATACACCAACTGCAATATGATTTAGCTCTCTAATTGCTTTAGCAATTCTTGAAGCTATTTCACCTCTATTAATAATTAAAATTCTTTTTTGTATCATAGTTGAATATTCCCATGCTTTTTATTTGGTCTATTAACTTTTTTATTCTTTAGAATACTAAAGTACTCAAACAGCCTAGATCTAGTTTCTTCTGGTAGAATTACTGCGTCCAAATATCCAAGCTCAGCTGCTTTATAAGGGTTTGCAAATTCTTCTTCATAACTTGAAACTAGCTCTGCTTTTTTCTTTTCAAAAGCTTCTCCTTCAAGACCTATTAACTCATTTCTAAATATAATATTTACCGCACCTTCAGCCCCCATTACAGCAATCTCAGCTGTTGGATACGCTAAGTTTACATCAGCACCAATGTGTTTAGATGCCATAACATCATAGGCTCCACCATATGCTTTTCTAGTAATCAAAGTAATCATCGGTACAGTAGCTTCTGAGTAAGCATATAATAACTTGGAACCATGTTTTATAATTCCACCATATTCTTGAACAGTCCCAGGAAGAAAGCCAGGAACATCAACCAAAGTTAAAATTGATATATCAAAAGCATCACAGAATCTTACAAATCTAGCAGCTTTTAAAGATGAATCAATATCTAAAACTCCAGCTAATACTTGTGGTTGATTAGCTATAATTCCTACTTTAATTCCACCAATTGATGAAAATCCACATATTATATTTTTTGCATAATCTTTTTGAACTTCTAAAAATTGAGTATCATCTACAATATCAAGAATTATCTCCTTCATATCGTAAGGTTTTTTTGGATTGCTAGGTACAAGATCAACTAATTTTTTATTATCTCTATTTACGTTATCATTAGTTTTCTTTTCTTTAGGCGTTGTAAAATTAGCAGGCGGTAAATATGAAAGAAGTTCTCTCAATCTTTCAAAACAATCATCTTCATCTAAACATTTAAAATGTGCAACTCCAGATTTTTCATTATGTGTTGAAGCTCCACCTAACTCTTCTTTTGTTACCTCTTCATGTGTAACAGTTTTAATAACATCAGGACCTGTAACAAACATATATGAAGAATTATCTACCATGAATATAAAGTCCGTCATGGCCGGTGAGTAAACCGCACCACCTGCACATGGACCCATAATCAATGAAATTTGAGGAATTACTCCTGAACACTGAACATTTCTATAAAAAATATCTGCATAACCAGCTAGTGACGCCACACCTTCTTGAATTCTAGCTCCACCAGAATCATTAATTCCAATTATTGGTATTCTGTTCTCTAGTGCAAAGTCCATAACTTTACATATTTTTTTAGCGTGAGCTGCACCTAAAGCTCCACCCCAACAGGTAAAATCTTGCGAAAACAACGCAACTCTTTGACCGTTAATTTCGGCCACTCCAGTAACGACACCATCACCTAGGAATTTATTTTTCTCCATTCCAAACTGATTACACTTGTGTGTTACAAACCTATCAAATTCTAAAAAACTTCCAGGATCAACAATCCTCTCTATTCTTTCTCTTGCTGTATACTTACCTTGATCATGTTGCTTTTGAATTCTTACTTCGCCGCCGCCAACTTCTGACTTTGCACGCATTTCACTAAGTGTTTGACGTTTCTTCTCTAGAACTTCGTCGAGCATAATATACCTCCATATGGGAGCTATATTTATATAATTTCCTACAAAGTTAATCAAATACTCGAAAGCTATACGAAACTTAAGTCAAAAAGAGATTCCTCTCTACTACACTGGCTACAAGCTTTGTGCCGAAAGCGTAGACCCTTTTTTAAATCTTCCCTGAACTGAATATACTCAGCAGAATTCCAAATATTAATTAAGCTCGTTTCATATAAATTTCCCATTTCTTTACTTTGAAAAAAATCTTCAAAGCAAGGGAGAATATTACCATTTAAAGTTATCGTCATCATATGGAGTGGAACTTCACATTTAGCAATTTGAGGAATTTCAGATTTAATAATGGAAACTGCACCGGCCCTATTAGTTAATAAAATCTTAGAATAGTCTTTTAACTCAAAGTACTTTTTTTCACTTTCTAAACAGCTCTTTATAACTTCATTAAAAAGAAAGTTTTTAACATTTTCATGCTTAGTTACAATGAACTTATGCACCCCGCTCTTAATTAGTCGCCTAAAATAATCAAGGTTAAGCTTTGTTCCATTTGTATAAATTAAAGACTTAGCTTTTGGAATTGTACCTTTCACACACTCCACAAATTTATCTAATTCAGGATGTAACAAAGGTTCATTATAAAAATGATAAGATATATACCCCTCATAATTTATTTTTTTGAGTTCATTTATTAGGAATTTAAACTTATCGAAAGTCATAAATCCTTTTTCCTTTCTTTGCCCATAACTATTAGGACAATATGAGCAGGACATATTACATGCTGAATTGATTTCAATTTCAATAATTTTTAAATCTGGAATTCTACTCATAAGGCATTGTACAAACAAAAAAGGCCCTTTTAAAAGGGCCTTTGTATAATCAATTTTAATATTTACTTACTCGCCTGCAGCTTTCTTTCTTTTATCAAGGCCATACTTATCTACTTTCATAATTAAACTAGCTCTTGATATTCCTAACTCTTTTGAAAGTTTAGATTTATTGAAATTACATCTTTTTAAACCTTCTTTGATCATTAGTGCTTCAAGTTCTTCTAAAGCAGATTTTAATGAACCAGAAGTGTTTATTCCTCTTGATTTAGCAACTGGTTCAGCTCCATGTTCAAGAATTCTTGGACTAAGTAAATCAGGAGTTATATTTTTATCATCTCCTCCTAGAACTACAAGTCTTTCAATTTCATTTTCAAGCTCTCTTACGTTTCCTGGCCAGTGATAATCTAAAAGCTTTTCTAATGTCTTTTTAGATAAAACTTTAGTTGGGATTCCAGACTCAGCACACCTCTTCTCTAAAAAGTGATCGGCCAAAAGCGGTATATCTTCGGCCCTATCTTTCAAAGATGGTAGAGCAACGTTTATTACATTTATCCTGTAAAAAAGATCCTCTCTAAATTCACCTTTTTCTATCATTTCTTTTATATTTTTATTTGTTGCAGCTACAACTCTAACATCTGTTTTCTTAGGAGTAGTCGCGCCAACTGGCAAATAAGTTCCTTCCTGCAAGACTCTTAATAATTTAACCTGCATACTTAAACTAGTATCTCCAATTTCATCCAAGAACAGAGTTCCACCATTGGCCATTTCAAACAAGCCTTTTTTATCTTTTACAGCTCCAGTAAAAGCACCTTTAACGTGTCCAAAAAGTTCTGAGTCTAGCAAGTTGTCATTAAATGCTGAACAGTTTACGGCCAAAAATATATTATCTTTTCGAGGTGAATAAAAATGAACAGCCTTAGCTACTAATTCCTTACCAGTACCATTTGAACCTTGAATAAAAACACTTGATTCAGAGTTTGAAATTCTTTGCAGTAATGAATAAATCACTTGCATTTTTTTAGATTTTCCAATCATCGAATGATATCTATATTTATCACCTAATTCCGAATTTAGTTCTTGAATTCGATCTTCTCTGGTTGTTATTTCTTCTCTAAAGGTAATGATTTCATCAGCAACAAGGTCAACAAACTCTTTCATATACTCTAAATCTGTTTGTCCCATTCTTTTTATGTTTTTTACTGCTTGATCAACATCACCAGCAGATGCGCCATATGAACCGAGCTTATTTTTAATTTCATCTAACTCAGCTTCCGAAATATTATCCATAACAAAAGGATATCCAAATACAGTTCCAATATAATCACCATCTACAATTACTCTTGCAGCAATTCCTTTTACGTTTGGAAAATGTGAGTCAAACACAAGTACATCATCACCAGAATCTTTTAATTGATCTGTTACTTTCTCAATGTCTTCGCCCATGTATTCATATCCATAATTCAAACCCATTTGAATTTTCATGAATAAGCTTTTGTATTGATAATCATTATCTAAGTGATGACTTCTTATTTTGTAATGAGGATCAGCATAAAATAGTTCTACATCAAACCATTTATTTAAAATCTCTTCAAGTTTTGATATTACATGCAAATCGCCAAGCTCTTTCCAGTTTATCATTTTTCTTTCTCCTGCCGTTTAATTTCTAAACTGTAAAACTTTTCGGCACTGAATTAAAAAAACTTAACACTTGAGTAATTTATTTTGAAAAAAGATTTTACATATTACCTAAGTAGTTATTTTTACTTACTTTTACCTGTAAAAACTTCTATAATTTGATGATCAAAGTATGGTGATCCCCAACTTTGGCTACCTATATATCTATTAAAAAGGGCCGAGGAACTGTCAAAAAGATATGTCTCTGGAACTTTAACTGTACCAAACTTACTCATTATTGAACCATCAGCATCGTGCAATACGTAGACACTTTCAGACAATTGACCAAATCTTTTCATAAATTTTTTTATTTTTTTTTCATCGTCATTAACTGCAATTAAAAGAAATTTGATATCTTTATTTTTATATCTATCCGTTAACTTTATAAAATCTGGCAACTCAACTTCACATGGAGCACACCAAGTTCCCCAGAAATGGACCATTAAGGCCTTTGTATTTGCCATAATACTTGTATTTGTAAATAACTTGTTTTTATATATTTCTTTTAAGGAAAACTCTGGCAAAGACTTTAAGATTGGCGTATTGGCCCTCTCACTCAAAGCATCAATCTTTGATTTTTCATAAACAGAATAGGTCAGAGTAATTAAAACTGTAGCAAATATTACAATTATTTTATTTTGAAATTTCATCTATATCCCATAAAAAAGCCCCTCATTTTGAGGGGCTTAATATATTGATAAAATTTTAACAGAAATTAATCAACAAATGAAATGATTCCCATTTTTGCATTATCACCAACTCTTCCGTCAGCAATTTTCAAAATTCTTGTGTAACCACCATTTCTATCTTTAAACTTTGGTCCAACTTCACTAAAAAGAGTCTGAACAGCTTTTTTATTGTTTAATTTTTTAAATGCAGTCCTTCTGTTTGCAACAGTATCATTTTTAGCAAGTGTAATTAACTTTTCAACATAACTTCTAAGAGCTTTACATCTAGTTTGTGTAGTTCTAATTGAACCATTACCAATAACATCAGACGCTAAGTTTCTTAACATAGACTTCCTGTGTGCTGGCTTTACCCCTAATCTGTATTTTTTATTTTGGTGTCTCATTTTTTCAACTCCTACTGCCCCACGGGCCTATTTCACAACTTTATTTGCACCTAAGCATCATTTTGATCTTGAATTTCCTTCATTACACTATCAACTTTCATTCCAAGACCAAGTCCCATTTGAGTTAAAATTTCTTTAATCTCATTTAAAGACTTTCTACCAAAGTTCTTAGTTCTTAACATCTCACCTTCAGTCTTAGATACTAATTCATAAATATATTTAATATTCGCATTCTGAAGGCAGTTTGCAGATCTTACAGACAATTCAAGCTCTGAAACAGGCTTTAATAAAGCACTGTTAGCTGTAGATGTAGTCTGAGCTGGCTTGTTTTCTAGTCTCTTAATTTCTTCTTCATCTTCAAAGTTTAAGAAAACAGCTAATTGATCTCTTAGAATTTTAGCAGAGTATGCAACTGCATCTATTGGATCAATCCCTTCGTTTGTCCAAACTTCTAAAGTTAACTTATCGAAGTCAGTTCTTTTCCCAACCCTAGAGTTAGTCACTGTATAATTTACTCTGTTAACTGGAGAAAATAGAGTATCTAAATATATCCAACCGACAGGTAAATCAAAATCTTCTTTATTGTCAATTGCTGAAACGTAACCTTTACCTCTAGCAACCTTTAACTCAATTTTAATAGATCCACCAGATGAAATATTTGCAATAACATGGTCAGGATTTAGTACTCTAACATTAGCATTTTCAGAAATGTCTCCTGCTGTAACAGGACCTTCACCAGTTTTCTCTAAAGTTAATACAACGTCTTCTTTATCTTGAATTTTAAATCTAACTTCTTTTAAATTAAGGATAATTTCTGAAACTTCTTCCTTAACATTTTCGATTGTTCCAAATTCATGTTCAACACCATCAACTCTAATAGCAACAATACCTGCACCTTGTAATGATGATAATAAAACTCTTCTTAAAGAGTTTCCTAGTGTTTGACCGTACCCTCTTTCTAGTGGCTTAGCTACGAATTTTCCATAACCTGATTTTTTCCCATCACTATCAAACTCTAAAGCTATTGGTCTTATCATACTTGACCAGTTTTTTTGTACATATGAATTCATTGGATATATCTCCTTAAATATCTAGAGGCTCTAAGCAATTAGAGCCTCTAAAAAATCATTACTTACTATATAATTCAACAACAAGACGTTCTTCGATTTGAGAAGTAATATCCTCTCTCTTTGGAAGATCTTTAACAGTTCCCTTAAAAGTGCCCTTATCAACGTCTAACCAAGCAGGTATCTCTCTTATACTATTAGCATCAAGAGAAGTTCTAAACTTGTCTTTCTCTTTTGACTTAGTGGCTAATTCAATTACATCACCAGCTTTAACTAACATTGATGGAACATTTGCTTTTTTCCCATTGATAGTAAAATGGTAGTGCTTAACCATTTGTCTTGCTTCTTTTCTTGAAGCTGCAAATCCAATTCTATATACAACGTTATCAAATCTTCTTTCTAATAGACTTAATAAGTTTTCACCAGTTACACCTTTCATGCTAATTGCATTATCAAAAAGGTTTCTCATAGGCTTTTCTTGAATCCCATATAATCTTTTTAACTTTTGTTTTTCTCTTAACTGCACACCATAATCTGAAATTTTACTTCTTCTCTGACCATGCTGTCCTGGTGGATAAGGTCTTCTTTCGATAGCACATTTATCAGTATAACAACGTGCACCCTTTAAAAATAACTTTTCGCCTTCTCTTCTACATAATTTACAAACTGAACCAATATATCTCGCCATAACAACCTCTATTAAACTCTTCTTCTTTTTGGTGCTCTACAACCATTGTGTGGAATTGGACTTCTATCTTCAACAGATGTAATTTTTAATCCAACTTGTAACAGTGCTCTAATTGCATTTTCTCTACCTGCTCCTGGACCTTTAACTCTTACATCCACAGTTGTAAGACCATGCTCCATTGCTTTCTTAGCTGCCTCAACAGATGCTGTCTGTGCAGCAAATGGAGTAGATTTCTTTGATCCTCTGAATCCTAATTGTCCAGCACTTGCCCAAGATAACGCATTACCTTGCTCATCTGTAAATGTTACAATTGTGTTATTGAAAGAAGCTTGAATATGACAAAGCCCTTTCGCTACATTCTTTTTAACTTTCTTTTTACCAGTTGTTTTTTTAGCCATAAATCTACCCTACTTATTTCATCTGCTTAATTGACTTTTTACCAGCAATAGCAACCGCTTTACCTTTTCTAGTTCTGGCATTTGTATGTGTTCTCTGTCCTCTTACAGGTAAACTTTTTCTATGTCTAATTCCTCTGTAAGATCCAAGATCTTTTAATCTTTTAATATTTAAACCAATTTCTCTCCTAAGATCACCTTCAACGTTATATCCGTCACTTTCTAAAATGTTACGGATTGTTTGAATTTCTTCCTCAGTCAAGTCATTAGAATTTTTATTTAATTCAACACCTGCTTCATTTAATACTCTTTCTGATAAAGTCGCGCCTAGTCCATAAATTGACCTCAAAGCTACTCTCATTACCTTATTTCTAGGGATATCAACACCAAGAATTCTAGCCATCTTCTACTCCTACTACCCTTGTCTTTGCTTATGTTTTGGATTTGCTTTACAAACAACTCGTAAAACACCTTTTCTTTTAATAACCTTGCAGTCTTTACACATAACTTTCACAGACGCTCTAACTTTCATAACTTCAGCCCTCTATTTGCCTTTGGTTCTATATACAATTCTTCCTTTATCAAGATCATATCTACTAATTTCAACCAGAACTTTATCCCCTGGTAGAATCTTAATAAAGTGCATTCTCATTTTTCCACTAATATGAGCTAAAATATTATGCCCATTTGGTAACTTAACTTTAAATTTTGTATTCGGTAATAGCTCTAGAACTTCACCTTCAACTTCTATAATGTCCTTATCGGCCATATTATCCTAACTTCACTTTTACGCAATTTTTGCATATATATAAGAGACAATCTTATATTGCAAGTTTATATTTTATTTTTCACTAATTTTGAATTGCTTCTTTAACTTCCTTAAAAACTTCAACACTGCTGCGCGACGCATCAACCCTCTTTAAAGCTCCTTTACTTTCATAAAAGCTCAATACTGGCTCAATGGTTTCTTTAAACACATTCAACCGAGTCTTTACAGATTCTTCATTATCATCAGATCTCTGTTTTAACCCTTTGTGGCCACACTTATCACAAATATCATTTTCTTTAGGCTTCTTTGTGAGCAAATTATATATCTCTCCACAACCACCACAAGTTCTTCTGTTAACAAGCCTTTCGGCCAACTTATCTAAATCGATGTCAAAGTAAATTCCAACAATCTTTGAATTACTTAAAATATGCTCATCTAAAAGTTTAGACTGATCCTTATTTCTCGGGAATCCATCAAAAATATAACTGGTATTTGAAAGGTCACAATTTTTTTTCAAAAGTTCTAAAACAGTTAGATCATCAACTAACCGACCTTCCTTCATAATACTTGACACTTTTTTACCAAGCTCAGACTCTTCTGAAATTTCTTTCCTGAGAAGATCTCCAGTAGATAGGTGATGATACCCAAGCTCTGCTACCATCTTCGCCGCCTGTGTCCCTTTTCCAGACCCTGGAGCACCTAATAGTATTACCTGAGGCTTCATTTAGAATCTCTTCCTATTATTACCATTATATTTACCTTTTGCTTTGTAAGCAGTTTGGTATCTATCAGCTAGCATAAATGATTGAATATTCATCATAACTCTTACTGAGACACTAACTAAAATTAACATTGCTGTACCGCCAAAACGAGTGTTCCCACTAACTGCAATCGTTGGAGCAATACAAATGAATACTAAAAATAGTGTCCCAAAAAATGTCATTCTATTTAAAATGAAATCTAAATATTCTTTTGTTTTTGTTCCAGGTCTAACTCCTGGAATAAATGCATTATTCTTCTTTAAATTGTCAGAGATTCTTTCTGATTTAAACTGAATTGGAGCATAGAAATAAGTCATATAAGCAATAAGAACAGCAAACATTACATAATATGCAATACTACCTGGCGTAATCAATTGAACTATTTTTTCTATATATGGCTTCATCCAACTTGTATCACCAACGAAATTCGCAAAGGTAAGAGGAGCGAAAATTAAAGTTGATGCAAGGATTGGAGGCATAACCCCACCTGTATCTACTCTAACAGGAAGAGTTTGAGTTCCTCCAAACTGTCTATTATTTTTGATCTGTTTGGCGTACTGAACTGGAACCCCTCTAAAAGATCGTTCGATAAATGCAACAACATAAAAAGTAAATAAAACAACTGCAAAGAACATTAAGAACTTTATACCTGCTAATTCACCATTTCTGTATAAGGTAACTTTTTGATAAATTTCCGTTGGTAACTCAACTGCAATACCAGTAAAAATAATTAGTGAAACACCATTCTCTAATCCAAACTCTGTTATTCTTTCACCCAACCAAAGTAAAAACATTGTTCCACCGGCAATTGTAATTACAGCAGTTAATCTAAATAACATCCCCGGCTCAGGTATTACTGGAATACCTGCTTTAGTTTTGAATGTTTCTGCTAATGTTGCGTACCCATAAGCTTGAACACAACAAAGAACAACTGTAAAATATCTTGTATATTTTTGGATTTTCTTTTGACCTTCGTAATCTTCTTGCATTTCCTTTATTTTCGGCCAAACCTCGCCTAGTAGAGATGCAATAATTGAAGTTGTAATATAGGGCATAATACCAAGTGCAACCACTGTCATATTTTTAAAAGCACCACCACTAAAAGTATTGAATAGATCCAATACTCCACCCTGTGCTTGATCAAAATATGATTTCAAAGCAGCTCCATCAACGCCAGGAATAGGTACCTGTGCCGTAAGCCTATATACTACTAATAATAAGAACGTAAAAAAGATCTTCTTTTTGAGCTCTTCTGATTTTCCTTGAGCGGATGCCATTTAAATTCCTTTTTATTGAATTTTCCCACCAGCTTTTTCAATTGCTGAAATTGCCGATTTTGTGAACTTATCAATATTTACAAAAGTCAGAGACTTTGTCAGCTCTCCATTTCCTAAAATTTTGATCAGCTTTCTCTTATCCGCACCTTTAAGAAGTCCTTTTTCAACTAAGGTTTCTCTATTAACTTCTTCAGCGTCATAAGCAGCATTAAGTTGACCTATATTTATAACTGCAAAATCTTTCTTGAATGGCATATTTTTAAAACCACGTTTTGGAAGTCTCATATATAAAGGCATTGCCCCACCTTCAAAACCAGTTCTTACTCCACCACCACTTCTAGCTTTTTGCCCTTTATGGCCCTTACCAGCTTGTGTTCCTTGGCCAGAACCTTGTCCACGACCAATTCTTTTTGTATTTCTATGAGCACCTTTTGGACTTTTTAAATTATTCAACGTCAACATAACTTCTTCCTCAATCTATTCATTAATCTCTAATAAATGAATCACTTTTTTAATCATGCCTCTAACAGCAGGCGTATTTTCTAAAGTCTTTGAACTACCTGTTTTTCTAAGCCCTAAACCTTTTACACAAGCTTTTTGCTTATCAGTACAAGTAATAACACTTTTTTTTAATTTAACTGTAATTGTATTTGCAGCCATCTTAATTACCTCTTTTCCTACTTCAATCTAACTGTTTTAGGATCTATCCCTCTAGCTTTTGCAACTTGCTCAACTGATCTCAAGTTTGAAAGTGCAGCAAAAGTAGCTTTTACAATATTATGTGGGTTATTACCTCTTAATGATTTTGTTAAAACATTTTCTATACCTGCAAGTTCCAATATTGATCTACAAGCACCGGCAGCCTTTACACCTGTACCATTTGCTGCAGGTTTGAATAAAATTTTACCTGCATCAAACTCACCTAAAATTTGATGAGGAATTGTACCTTCTTCAACAGGAACCGAGATCATTCTTCTTCTTGCAGCTTGAGTTGCTTTTCTAATTGCTTCCGGAACTTCTTTTGCCTTTCCAAGTCCGTACCCAACCTTACCTTTTTTATCTCCAACAATTATTAAGGCTGAGAATGAAAACCTTCTACCACCCTTAACAACTTTTGCAACTCTATTAACAGCAACAACTCTTTCTTCAAGGTCTGGATTAATATCTCCATTACTTTGTTGTCTTTTTGGTCTAGAGCTTGAGCGTCTTCCACCCTTCTGATTCTTTTTCTCTTCAGCTGGTGCCGCTTCTACTTTAGTTTCTTCTTTTTTAGTATCTTCACTCATTACTCAATCCTCTAAATTAAATTTTAATCCCGTTTTCTCTGATTGAATCAGCTACAGCTGCAATTATTCCATGATATCTAAACCCATTTCTATCATAAACTGCTCTAGTGATGTTCTTCTCTTTTAGTTTTCCTGCTAATGCCGTACCAACAGCCTTAGCCCCTTCAACGTTTGCTTTCGCACCAGAAACAGCATTCTTTCCAAATGTTTGTGCAGAAGCAAGAACAACACCTTTATTGTCATCAATAACTTGAACAACTATATGTTTATTGCTTTTTGTTGTACATATTCTAGGTACATCTGAAGAACCCTCAATTTTCTTTCTGATTGAAAGCTTTCTTCTTAATCTTTTTGCCAAACTTGGACTTCTTACCTTACCCTGTTTTTTTCTCATCTCATCACCTACTTCTTAGCACCAGTCTTACCAGCTTTTCTGATAATTCTTTCGTCAGAGTACTTAATTCCCTTACCTTTATATGGTTCAGGTGGTCTAAATGACCTTACTTTCGCTGCTACAAAACCAACTAATTCTTTATTGGTTCCAGTTATATCAATAATATTCTTATTAACTTTAGCATCTACACCTTCAGGTAATTCATAATCAATTGGATGAGAATAACCTAAATTTAAGTTTAAAACTCTACCTTTAACAGCGGCTTTGTAGCCAACTCCGTTAAATTCTAAACTTTTTGTGAAGCCATCAGTAACTCCAACAACCATATTATTAATTAATGTTCTTGTTGTTCCCCATAGCGATCTACTTTCTTTAGATTCATTTATAGGCTTAACCAATACCTCTTTATCATCTTTTACGATTTCTACCTTGTCAGTAAAAGTGTACTCAAGCTGCCCATTTGGACCTTTAACAGATACATGTGCACCATCTATCTTCACTTCAACTTTATCAGGAATCGTTACAGGTACTTTTCCAATTCTAGACATTTTCTACTCCTACTACCAAACAGTACAAAGGATTTCACCACCAACTTTCAACTTCCTTGCATCTCTTGATGAAATAACACCCTTAGAAGTTGAAACGATAGCTGTTCCTAATCCACTCATAACTCTTGGCATTTCATTATATCCTCTATACTGCCTTAAACCTGGCCTAGAGAACCTTTGAATACCAACAATTGCTTCTTCTTTAAATAAAACTTTAATTTTTACATCATTTTTGTCTTTCGCAATGATCTTAAACGAACGAATATATCCTTCGTCTTTAAGAACCTTACAAACCCCAGCCTTTAATTTACTAGCAGGGAATTCTGTTCTGTCATGCCCCGCAGACAAGGCATTTCTCATTCTAGTTAACATATCTGCAACAGGATCCGTCATCATAATTATTACCTCTACTACCTTACCAACTTGATTTAGTTACACCAGGGATCATTCCCTTAAGAGCTAATGTTCTAAAACATATTCTACACATTTTAAAAGCTCTAATATATGCCTTTGGCCTTCCACAAAGCTCACATCTATTGTAAGCTCTAACTTTAAACTTAGGTTTCTTTTTTGCTGAAACAATTTTCGCTAATCTAGCCATTATTCTTCTTCCTTATTTGCTAAAAGGCATACCCATTTGCGTGAGTAGCTCTCTTCCTTCATCATTATTAGTTGCTGTTGTTACAATACTAATTCCCATTCCTCGAACTTTATCAATTTTGTCATATTCAATTTCAGGAAAAATGATTTGTTCTTTTAATCCTAAAGTATAGTTACCTCTACCATCGAAGCCTTTCTTTGAAACACCTCTAAAGTCTCTAACTCTCGGAAGAGAAAGAGAAATTAATCTATCTAAAAATTCATACATTCTAGAGCCTCTTAGAGTAACACTAGCTCCAATAGCTTGACCTTCTCTTAACTTAAAAGTTGCTATTGATTTTTTTGCTCTAGCAGTAACAGGTTTTTGACCTGTAATTACGCCAAGCTCTTTTGCAATTTGCTCTACTATTTTTCCATTAGTAACAGCGTCTTTTGTACAACAATTAACAACAATTTTTTCAATCTTTGGAATTTGGTTTTCATTTTTATAAGAAAACTTATCCTGGAGAGATTTCTTAACGCTTTTATTATAATGATCTTTTAATCTACTCATCTCATTCCACCTTCAACTATTTAAGTTCAGACCCACAAGCCACAGCTACTCTAGTAAGCTTTCCATTTTTTTCTTCAAATCTTACTCTTGTAGCTTTTTTAGTTTTTGGACTAACTACAGCAATATTACTAATATCTAAAAAAGCTTCAACTTCTGTAATTCCACCATTGGGATTTTCTTCAGTTGGTCTTAATGTTTTTTTCTTTAAATTAACGCCTTCAACAAGTACTTTTTTTGCATTACCTCTGATTTTGATTAACTTACCAGTTTTGCCTTTATCTTTACCTGCTAAAACAATTACTTCATCATTAATTTTTAACTTTTGCATACTATTTTCCCGTTTTATAAAACTTCTGGAGCTAGAGAACAAATTTTTGTAAAACTTCTATTTCTTAACTCTCTTGCAACAGGTCCAAAAATTCTTGTTCCCGCTGGTTCATTATTAGCACCTAAGATAACAACACTATTATTATCAAACTTAATGTAAGAACCATCTTCTCTTCTAACAGGATAAGCAGTTCTAACAATTACAGCTTTTTTTACATCACCTTTTTTAATTTTTCCGCCTGGTAGAGCTTCTTGAACAGCAACTACAACTATATCCCCTAAGTGTGCAGTCATTCTTTTAGAACCACCTAAAACTTTTATACACTTAACTGATTTAGCACCAGAATTGTCAGCTACGCTCATTTTTGTTTGCATCTGGATCATGGACTTATCTCCTCAACTATCGCCTAATTAACTTTTACTAATTCCCATTTCTTTAACTTAGAATATGGCCTCGATTCAACTATCGTTACAGTATCACCAACTTTTGCAGTATCAGCTGCATCATGTGCATGATATTTTTTTGATTCGTGAATAAACTTACTGTATTTCTGATGTTTAAATCTTCTAGTTACATTTACAACAATAGTATTACTGTTCTTATCGCTAACTACTACACCAGTTAATCTTCTTTTAAATTTTTTCGCTGTATTATCACTCATACTCTATTTCTCACTCTTAGTTTTTAAAGCTGTTTTCAGTCTAGCAATATCTCTTTTTAAATTTTTAAAAAGGTGAACTTTAATAACACTAGAAGCTTGTTTTCCTAAAGCTCCTTTTTGCATTCTTAGTTCGAAAAGCTCTTTTCTTAACTCACCCAACTTAGCGTTTATCGCTTTTGCATCTAAATCTTTTACTTCACTATATTTCAACATTTTAGCCTCTCTTCAAATTGAACTTCTTATAATCTTTTTAGTTCGAATTTTCTAGCCCTTCTTTTGCAATTATTTTAGTTTTTACAGGGAGTTTATATTGAGCAAGTCTCATCGCTGAATATGCAAGCTCTCTATCTAAACCACCGACTTCAAAAAGTACTCTACCTGGTTTAATTACAGCAACCCATGAATCTGGAGACCCTTTACCTTTCCCCATTCTAACCTCAGCAGGTTTTCTCGTAAGAGATTTGTCTGGAAAGATTTTAATCCAGACATTTCCACCTCTTTTTGCTTTTCTAGTTATAGCAATACGGGCTGCTTCGATTTGTCTATTAGTTATATAACCACAAGTAGTTGCTTGAATTGCATAGTCACCAAAAGTAATCGTATTACCACGGTTAGCCTTGCCTTTCATTCTACCTTTTTGCTGTTTTCTCCACTTAACTTTTTTAGGACTTAACATTTTTAACCTCTATAATTTTAAAGACTATACAGTCTTGTAAACTTCACCTTTATATACCCACACCTTAACACCAATAACACCATAAGTTGTATTTGCTTCGGCAGTATTATAATCAATATCTGCTCTAAGAGTATGAAGAGGAACCTTTCTTTCTGAGTATCCTTCAGCTCTTGCCATTTCAGCTCCACCTAATCTACCAGCAGTTCTAACCCTAATTCCTTTCACTCCCGCTCTAAAAGCAGATTGCATAACTTTTTTCATAGCTCTTCTAAAGGCAACCCTTTTCTCTAACTGATGAGCAATATTTTCTGCAATTAACTTTGCATCTGAGTCAGGTCTTTTAACTTCAGCAATATTAAAAACTAAATTTCCAGCTGTTAGCTTCTTAAGATCATTTCTAATTTTATCAATTCCTGCACCTTTTTTACCGATCGCTACACCTGGCTTTGCAGTATAAACTGTAACATTTACCTGATCAGAAGTTCTTGAAATTTCTGTTCTGCTTACAGCTGCATTCTTCATTTCTTTTTCAATATACTTTCTAACAGCTAAATCCTCATGAAGAAGGTCTGCATATTTATTTTTAGCATACCAGTTTGAGTGCCAACCCTTAATATAACCTAATCTAAATCCATATGGATGAACTTTTTGTCCCATAATTCCTACCTATGCTTCCTTTAACTCAACAGTTACATGACTAGTTCTCTTTCTTACTCTAAAAGCTCTACCTTGTGCTCTAGGCTGAATTCTTTTTAAAGTCGGCCCTTCATCAGTAAAAATTTGAGACACTACCAAATTATCAATGTCATATTTATCACTTTCAGTTGCAATAGCTAAACCGCTATTAATTAGTTTTGCTAACATTATTGAGATCTCTTTTTTCTCACAAAATCTCAAAATTCTTAATGCTTCTGATGCTTTTTTATTCCTAACAAGATCACAAACCTGTCTCACTTTTCTAGGAGCAACTCCAAACTTTCTGTTTTTTACAACAATAGCCATCTCTACTTCTCCTATTATTTCTTCTTCTTATCAGCGCCATGGCCGTAATAAGTTCTTGTTAATGCAAACTCTCCAAGTTTATGTCCAATCATATTATCAGTTACATAAACTGGAATAAATTTTTTCCCATTATGAACAGCAAAAGTAAGTCCGATAAACTCTGGAACGATCGTTGATCTTCTTGACCATGTTTTTATCACTTTATTCGCTTTTCCACTGTCATCTTGTAGCTTTAATACTTTATTTAAAAGATGCTCATCTACAAATGGTCCTTTTTTTAATGAACGGGCCATATTCTATCTCCCCTACTTCTTACTTCTTCGCTTAACGATGAATTTATTAGTTCTTTTATTCTTTCTTGTTTTATAACCTTTAGTTGGCATACCCCATGGAGAAACAGGATGTCTCCCTCCAGAAGTTCTACCTTCACCACCACCATGTGGGTGATCAACTGGGTTCATTGCAACACCTCTTACAGAAGGTCTAAATCCTCTCTTACGTTTTGCACCAGCTTTACCAAGGTTAATTTGCTCTCTCTCAAGCTTTCCAACTTGACCAATAGTTGCTCTACATACTTGCTTAACTTTTCTTAATTCACCAGAAGGAAGTCTTAGCAATACAGAATCACCTTCTTTTGCCATTACTTGAGCATAAGAACCGGCAGATCTTGATAACTGTCCACCTGCACCTGGGTGCAATTCAACATTATGTACAAGTGTCCCAACTGGAATATCTTTTAATAATTTAGAGTTTCCAACTTTGATATCAGCTTCAGCTGAAGAAACAACTTTGTCACCAACATTTAGACCTAATGGAGCAAGAATATATCTTTTCTCACCATCAGCATAAACAAGTAAAGCAATATTACATGTTCTATTAGGATCATAAGCAATTGCTTTTACAGTTGCAGGAACTTCCAGCTTGTTCCTTTTAAAATCTATAACTCTATACTTTCTCTTAACTCCACCACCTCTGTGTCTAGTTGTGATTCTACCTGCTGAGTTTCTACCAGCAGTAGATTTTTTAGACTCTAAAAGAGATTTTACAGGCTTAACATTTTTAGTAAGTCCGTCACTGTTTAAAACAGCCATTTGTCTTCTAGAAGGAGTTGTTGGTTTAAATTTTGTTATACCCATATTTTCCTCTACCTAATTTTTAAATACCTTTAAAAAATTCAATCTTTTGCCCATCTTCAAGTTGAACATAAGCTTTTTTAACTTTGTTAGTCTTTTTTATCTTTTGACCAACTCTTTTCAATTTACCTGGAGCAATGTTAGTTTTCACACTTAAAACTTTAACATCATAAAGTTTTTCGATTGCTTCCTTAATTTGGTTTTTATTAGATTTTAAACCAACTACAAATCCATATCTATTGAACTTTTCAGTTGCAAAAGATGATTTTTCTGTAATTAATGGTTTAATAATTACTTCTTCTATCTGCATATTACACCAACTTCTTTAAAAGCTTTTCTAACGCTTCTTTTTCGATAATTAAATTTTCAAACTTTACTGCTTCGTAAACACTAAATCCTTCAACAGATAAACCTTTTCCCCATTGAAGATTTTTTACTGCTCTCAAAGCTAAAGAGCTTTTATCATTTGTAACCACTAAAGCTGGAAGCAACCCTTTTCCGCTTAATAACTCATACATAGGTTTAGTTTTTCCATCAGACTCAAGTTTTTCAACAACTGTAAGTTTTCCAGCTTGTAATTTATCAGCAAGAACTGAAATTATTGCATTTTTAGCCATTTTTTTATTAACTTTCTGATCGTAACTTCTTGGCTTAGGTCCAAAAGCTCTGGCACCACCAACTTGAATTGCTGATCTTGTAGAACCCTGTCTTGCTCTACCTGTTCCCTTTTGCTTAAAAGGCTTTGCTCCACCGCCACTAACTTCAGAAATATTTTTTACTTTTGCGTTTCCTTGTCTTCTACCAGCAAGAGTTGCTTTAACAACTTGGTGAACAACAGGAACATTAATTTTTTCTGCACTTAAATCAACTGTAGTCGAAAGTTTACCAGCCGTTTCAAATTTTGCATTTAATACATTTATATCCGCCATAGCTTTACTCCACCCTACTTCTTAACCGACTTAGAAATTCGAACAAAACCATTTTTTGATCCAGGAAGAGAACCTTTAATCAATAAATACCCTTTGTCTTCATTTACTTCTACGATTTTTAAATTTTGAATTGTTTTACTTTTGTCACCCATATGCCCAGGCATTTTTTTACCAGCCCAAACTTTACCAGGAGTTGCTCTGTTTCCAATTGAACCAGGAGTTCTATGGAATTTAGAACCATGGGCAGCCGGCCCACCAGCAAAACCATATCTTTTGATTACACCTTGAAAACCTTTACCTTTTGATGTCCCTGAAACATCTACATAAGTATCAGCACCAAAAGAACTGATAGAAACTTCTTTACCTAAATTTTCTTCAGAAACTTCCACACCATTAACTTCTGCAAATCTGAATAAATCTTTTTCAATTTTTGCTTTAGCTAATTGCCCCTTCTTAGGCTTTGTAATTAACTTTGATCTTTTTTCACCATAAGCAACTTGATACGCTTCATAGCCATCTTTTTCAGTTGTTTTTACTTGTGAAATGTAATTTGGGATTAACTTGATAACCGTTACAGGAATATGTGTTCCATCAGCATCAAAGATTCTTGTCATACCAGCTTTTACACCGTAGAAAGCTGGAAGCTCCACCTTAGTGTTTTCTTCTGTCATTTATCCTCCACAGCATCACCCTGACCTCAGGGATGCATGCATGGTTAATATTATTTTGCTCTATAATTGAGCAGTTATTCTATATGTTGTATTTAATTTCAACATCAACACCTGCAGACAGGTCAAGCTTTTTAAGGCTGTCAACGGTTTGTTGTGTTGGATCTACTATATCAATTAATCTTTTATGAGTTCTCATCTCAAATTGTTCTCTTGAACACTTATCTTTGTGAGGACCTCTAATTACTGTAAATTTATTTACTTCTGTAGGTAAAGGAATCGGACCAGCTACTCTTGCACCAGTATCCTTAGCAGTTCTCACTATACCTTCAACCGAATTATCTAACAACTTGTGATCGTACGCTCTTAGCTTGATTCTTAATCTCATCTTTTTCCTAGCCTATCAAATTTTTATACATGAAGGTGATATTTAGAAATTATTCAAGTCTCTGTCAAGGAGTTTTGTTAAAAAAGTGAAAAAATAAAGAATATTTCTACTTTCCTACTTGAACTTTTTTCTGTGATGAAGAGTCTAATAGATAAATATCCTCTTCGTCTAGATGCATAACCTTATTCTTGGTCTTTAAATCCTTCATAAAGTTAAATGCTATAGACTCAAAGTTAGTAAGTGGCTTCTTTTTAATAAATGCCCTATAGAAACCAGCAAAAACCCTATGCGGTCGAAAAAAGGCCTGTAATAAGTAAAAATACATTGAGAAAACAACTACAATTCGTCTTAAAAACTTATCACCAAAATGGTCAGACCAGGACTTCATATTTCCAATATCATTATTAATTCGAATATTATTATCCGGATCCTCGTAATCATATTCTACATTCTCTTGATCAAAGAGCTCTGTTTTAGGGTAAGGTATAAATGAAAGGCATACAATGTCATAAGCTCCCAGCCATGCCATCTTGGTAATCAATTTTAAAGAATCATAAACTTCAGTAAATGTTTGTCCTGGAAAGCCAAATATAAAAGCAATTTTAACAATAATACCTTGCTTAACTGAACTTCTAACGACTTTATTAAACCCTTCAACAGATAACTTCTTGTTTATACGTTCAAGTGTTTCATCAGAGCCACTTTCTGCCGAATATAGAACTCTCATCAAACCAGATTTTTTCATTAGGGCCAAAAGTTCATCATCTAAGCCTTCTGTTCTAGTACCTATTGGTATCGCCCATGTAAGGTCTAGGTCCCTTTCAATTAACATGTTGCAAAATTCTTCCATCCATTTTCTATTGATCATAATTGTAAGGTCAACAAAATCAATATGATTAACACCATGCGTCTTAATATAACCTTCAATTTCATCAACAACATCAGCTGGGGGCCTAGCGAACCACTTTGACTCCCACATATTTGGAACAGTGCAAAAAGTACAACTAAATGGACAACCTCTTGTTGCAACCATTGGAATCGATCTTCGTGAAAAGGAGTTGACCCCACAATGATTATCTAGATATTTTTTAATTGGAACGCCTTTCCAAGAAGGCCGACTTAACTTATCTAAATCTTTTTTACGTTTTCGTCTTTCGGTAAACTTTATAGCACCAGAACTAGACATAAATGCAATGCCCTCAATGTCTTTCCTTGGCCTTCCTGTTCGCACAGAATCAATCAATTCTAGAAATGTTTCTTCACCTTCCCCAATCACACATGCATAAATTTCAGGATACCTTGGAAGAATATAATCCGAAATAGCTGATACACTCTCTCCTCCTAAAATAAGAGGAGTATTTGGAAATAACTTAAGTATTTTTCTGACAATGACAGAATCATAAATCCATCTATTGCTATGCATACTCTGTAGACCTATAACATCAACATCTAACGGTATTCGCTCAATTATCTCATCAGCATTTAAACCACTAAATTTTAAATTCGTACCCGCAATTCTAGTATATGTCCCTAAGCCTTCGCCAGCAGCATCAATTATTTCACTTTCATGGCCAGCAGCAATTACAGCACCATTTACATATGCAGTCCCTATATCTGGGACTGATGTAATGCTAGATAGATGCTTCACTGGGAACACAAATGGAGTTCGGATAATTCTTATTTTCATCTTCTAAATTTTAACACATTTTTCCAGAGAAATAGTCTGGATAAATTTTGATCTAGGAGTTGATAAAAATACCACGTTTCTCAAGCAATTCTTTAGCTAAATTCATCGGTATTTCTTCATATTTATCAAAGTTCATAGAGAAACTTGCCCTACCCTGAGTTCTTGAACGTAGGTCAGTACTGTAACCAAACATTTCAGATAATGGTACTTCAGCTGAAATCACCTCTTTATCTTGTTTAGAAGACATATTTAGGACTTTTCCTCTTTTCATATTTATATCTGATATAACGTCACCTGCACTTTCAGAAGGAGTTACTACTTCTAGCGACATAATTGGCTCCATCATTATGACTTTTGCTTTAATACAAGCTTCTCTAAAGGCATTTGCCGCAGCTATTGCATATGCAACATCAGAAGAGTCCATTTCATTATAAATTGCTGATATCAATGTCGCCTTTATTTTAATGAAAGGGTATCCAGCTAATGCTCCACCAGGAGCTGAGTTTTTTATACTTTTCTCAATAGCATCAATAAACTCTTGAGGTAAATCTCGTTTTTTTACAAGTGATTCAAACTCAACTGTGTTATCAGCTTCATTAAAAGGCTCAACTTTTATTGTGCAATTACCAAATTGGTTCTTTCCACCAACCTCTTTACTAAATGTACTCTCCGCTGACGAATCCATTGAAATACTTTCTCTGTAAGACACTTGTGGTTTTCCAACATTAATTCCTACATTAAACTCTCTTGAAAGACGGTCAGCTATGATTTCTAAATGTAATTCCCCCATACCATAAATCAGAAGCTGTCCTGTTTCTTTATTATGAATATATTGGAAAGAAGGGTCTTCTATTTTTAACTGCTCTAAAGATTTCTTTAACTTATCTTCATCTGCTGTTGTTTTAGGTTCAATTGCAATTGAAATTACCGTTTCTGGAAACTCCATTAAATCAAAAATAATAGGCTGATGATCTGAACATAAAGTTTCGCCTGTTATAGTATGCTTCAAGCCTGCTAAAGCTACAATATCACCAGCACTAGCAACATCAAGCTCAGTTCTTTTATCTGCATGCATTTGCATTATTTTATTAACTCTTTCTTTTTTCTTATTTAAAGAGTTTAAAATATTTTGACCTACTTTAATTTCACCTGAGTAAATTCTAATATATGTTAAAGTTCCAACAAATGGATCAGAAGTGATCTTAAAGGCCAAAGCACTAAATTGATCACTAGTATCAGGTTTTCTGACCAATTCTTTTTCATTATCTTTTGCACTTACACCTTTTACTTCTCCTCTATCTAAAGGAGATGGAAGATAAAGGTTGATTGCGTTTAATAGTGGCTGTACACCTTTATTTTTAAAAGCACTTCCACATAGCACTGGAACAAATTCATGATTTATTGTAGCTGCTCTAATTAAAGAATTTATTTCAGATTCTTTAATTTCATCACCATTTAAATACTTTTCAGCAAACTCATCATTAAAATCTGCAAGAGTTTCAATCAACTCTTCTCTTGCTAATTCTACATCATCATTCATTTCTGACGGAATTTCTTCTATACTAACTGTACTTCCTTGATCTTCTTCAGAAAAATAAAAAGCCTTTTTTGAAATTAAATCTACAACACCTTTTAATTCAGCCTCAGCTCCAATAGGTAATTGAATAGCAACTGCGACCTTTCCAAGTTTTGTTTTAATTTCATCGATACAATTTTGAAAATCCGCTCCAACACGATCCATTTTATTAACGAATGCAATTCTTGGAACCTTGTATTTATCTGCTTGCCCCCAAACAGTTTCAGATTGAGGCTCTACACCTGATACAGCATCAAAAACCCCAACAGCTCCATCTAGAACTCTTAAAGATCTCTCAACTTCAATCGTGAAATCTACGTGACCAGGAGTATCTATTATATTGATTATATGCTTATCCCATGTACATGTTGTTGCAGCAGATGTAATTGTGATCCCTCTTTCTTGCTCTTGAACCATCCAATCCATTGTTGCAGCCCCATCATGGACTTCACCTATCTTATAATTTTTTCCGGTATAAAAAAGGATCCGCTCAGTTGTAGTGGTTTTTCCGGCATCAATATGGGCCATAATACCAATATTGCGGATCCTTTCTAAATTTTTAGAACTCATTTATTCCTAGTGTAAAACTATTACCACTTAAGGTGAGCGAACGCCTTGTTAGCTTCTGCCATTTTATAAACGTCTTCTCTTTTCTTAACTGAACCACCACGTGCATTTGCAGCGTCAATAAACTCATCAGAAAGCTTATCAACCATAGTTTTACCATTTCTATTTCTTGAGTATTCAATTAACCATCTAATGGCCAACGACTGTCTTCTTGCTGGTCTAACTTCAACTGGAATTTGGTAAGTTGCTCCACCAATTCTTCTCGATTTTACTTCTACAGCCGGTTTTACGTTTGAAAGAGCTTTTTTGAAAACTTTTAAAGGCTCTTCGCCAGTTTTTGATTCAATTCTTTCTAAAGCTCCATAAAAGATTTTTTCTGAAGTTGATTTTTTACCATCTACCATTAAACAGTTAATAAACTTAGTAACTACTACGTCATTAAATCTTGGGTCAGGTAATACTTCTCTTGATTGCGCTTTTCTTTTTCTACTCATGAATTCCTCGCTCACTTCAACATGATTTTTACTCTTGCACAATCTTTTTTAAATAAAAAAGCTTTTGCAAGTGGCAAAGTTAATATTATTTATTTCTTAGGTCTTTTAGCTCCGTACTTAGAACGACCTTGTCTTCTTGAATCAACACCAGTTGCATCAAGAGAACCTCTTACAGTATGGTAACGAACACCTGGAAGATCTTTTACTCTTCCTCCTCTAATAAGAACAATCGAGTGTTCTTGAAGGTTATGTCCTTCTCCACCAATATATGAAGTCACTTCAAAACCACTAGTAAGTCTAACTCTACATACTTTTCTCATTGCTGAGTTTGGTTTCTTCGGTGTAGTTGTATAAACTCTTGTACAAACTCCTCGCCTTTGAGGACAAGCCTTTAATGCAGGCGATTTTGTTTTAGTGAATTTATCAACTCTTCCTTTTCTAATTAATTGATTAATAGTTGGCATGTACTTCCGCTCCTTCTAACTTCAAATCCAGCTAATAACTTATATTTGGAGTAGTGTGTAACACACTACTCCCTAAAAAAACAACTCTTTTATAGTGTTAATGTGGCTGATTCTAATAAATCATCTTCTTCAGCAACAGCTTCATAACCATCGTAACGCCCCGTACCACTTCCTGCTGGTATTAATCGCCCCATAATTACGTTTTCTTTTAATCCTCTTAGCATGTCACTTTTTCCTTCTAAAGTTGCCTGTGTAAGAACTTTAGTTGTCTCTTGGAAAGAAGCTGCCGATATAAAAGAATCAGTAGTTAATGATGCCTTTGTAATACCTAAAAGAAGAGGTCTTGCTTGAGCTGGCTCTTCACCTGCTTCGATTAACTCTTTATTTACTTCTGCAAGCTCACCCTTTGTAATGTTGTCTCCAACAATATAATTAGAATCACCAGCATCTGTAACTTCAACTTTCTTTAGCATTTGACTTACTATTACCTCAATGTGCTTATCATCAATCTTAACACCTTGAAGCCTATAAACCTCTTGAATTTCGTCTACAATATATCTAGCAAGCGCTTTTATACCCAAGACTCTTAAAATATCATGCGGATTAGATGGCCCATCCATTATTGGATCACCAGATCTAACATAATCGCCTTCGTTTACAATTACATATCTTCCTTTTGGAACAGAGTAAGTAACAGGCTCACCACCGTCTTCAGGACGAACAATAATTCTTCTGTTCCCTCTTACCTCAGGACCAAACTCAATTGTTCCAGCGATATCAGAGATTTGGGCTGCATTTGAAGGCTTTCTTGCTTCAAAAAGCTCAGCAACTCTTGGAAGACCACCTGTAATATCTTTAGTCTTAGTTGATTCTCTTTGAACTTTAGCAATTGGATCCCCAACGCCAATTTCATCATTGTCATTTACAACAATGTGAGCTCCAACTGGAAGTCTATAAGAAGCATGCCTCTTTGTTCCAGCTACAGTCATTGGATTACCATCATTATCTAAAATTACAATTCTAGGTTGAAGAGACGGATCCTTTGATTCAATAATCAATTTATGTGTTAAACCTGTTACACCATCTGTTTGTTCACTAATTGTATTTCCAGGAACTAAGTCTTCCAGTTTAACTTTACCTTGAACCTCAGTAAGAATTGGAATCGCAAATGGGTCCCATTCTAATATTCTATCACCAACGTTTACAGAATCACCTTCATTGAAAAATAGATTCGCCCCATAAACAGCAGGAAATCTTTCCTTTTCCATTCCTTGAGCATTTTTAACAATAATCTCACCAGTTTTATTCATGATTATTGTTGAACCATCACTTCTTTTTGCAGTAGTAACATTATCAAAAACGATCGTACCGGCCGTTGCACATTCAAGCTTATTAACTTGCGCACCAGCAGTTGCAGTTCCACCAACATGGAATGTTCTCATCGTTAGCTGCGTACCAGGTTCACCGATTGATTGAGCAGCAACTACACCAACAGCTTCACCTTGAGATACTAGACCACCACGAGCAAGGTCTCTACCAAAACATTTCGCACAAAAGCCATATCTTTCTTCACATGTTAAAACAGATCTAACTTTAATCTGATCAATTTCATGATCAGTAATTGTCTCAATATCTTCTTCAGTGAATAAATGTCCTTTTGTAAAAGCAACTTTCGCATTAATATCTAAAACGTCTTGCGCAGCAACTCTTCCCATAACTCTTTCAGAAACATGCTCGGCAATTTCACCACCTTCAATTCTAGAAGTTAAAACGATTCCGTTTACTGTTTCACAGTCAACATTTCTAATAATGCCATCTTGAGCAACATCAACTAGTCTTCTAGTTAAATAACCTGAATTAGCTGTCTTTAGAGCTGTATCCGCTAGACCTTTACGAGCACCGTGTGTAGATGCAAAGTACTGAAGAACAGATAAACCTTCTCTAAAGTTTGAAGTAATAGGCGTCTCAATAATTTCACCAGATGGTTTTGCCATTAAGCCCCTCATGGCTGCAAGCTGTCTCATTTGAGCTGTAGAACCCCTAGCTCCAGAGTCAGCCATCATAAAAATAGAATTAAATGATGGCGCTTTTTCCGAATCTTTTCCTGATTCATCAGTAAATGTATCAGTTGAAAGGTTTTCAATCATAACCTTAGTCAACTTTTCATTTGTTTGTGCCCAAACGTCTACAATCTTATTATATCTCTCACCGTTAGTAATTGACCCTTCGTTATACTCTTCAGTAATTTGGTCAACTAGTCCGTATGCTTCATTTAAAATTCCTTCTTTTTCTTCAGGAATTTCCATATCGTGAACATTAATTGATATACCTGCTTTTGTAGCTTGCTGATAACCAAGTTTCATAATAGCATCCGCTAAAAGCACAGTGTCTTTTTCAGTTCCTTTTCTATATGTTTTATCAATTAATTTTCCTAACTCTTTTTTGTTCAATACTTTATTGATGTCTGAATAGTTAAGACAATCAGGTAAAATATCGTAAACAAATGTTCTACCAACTGAAGTCTCCTCCATTTTTCCATTTACCCTAACTTTAATTGGAGCTTGAAGGTGCAAGTTATTTGTATAGTATGCAAACTGTGCTTCTTCTTTAGATGAAAAAGTTCTTCCATATCCTCTAGAGAACGGTCTAATTCTAGACATGTAATACATACCTAACACAATATCTTGCGAAGGAACAATAATCGGTGTTCCGTCTTTTGGAGATAATATATTATTGGTAGACATAGCAAGAATTCTACATTCCACTTGAGCTTCTAATGAAAGTGGAACGTGAACTGCCATTTGATCACCATCAAAGTCCGCATTAAATGCTGTACAAACTAATGGGTGTAGCTGGATAGCTTTACCTTCAATTAAAACAGGTTCAAACCCTTGGATTCCAAGTCTGTGTAATGTAGGTGCTCTGTTTAAGAGAACAGGGTGCTCTTGAACAACCTCTTCTAAAATATCCCATACTTCTTGTTTTTGTTGATCAACCATTTTTTTGGCAACTCTAATAGTTGTACAATGTCCTTTTTCAATTAATTTATTATAGATAAAAGGCTTGAAAAGTTCTAAGGCCATAAGCTTTGGAAGACCACATTGATGTAATCTTAGCTTAGGTCCAACAACGATTACAGATCTACCAGAATAATCAACCCTTTTCCCAAGTAAATTTTGTCTAAATCGACCTTGCTTACCTTTAAGCATGTCAGATAAAGATCTTAATGGTCTCTTATTAGCACCTGTAAATACTTTTCCTCTTCGACCATTATCAAATAACGCGTCAACTGCTTCTTGAAGCATTCTTTTTTCGTTTCTGATAATTATCTCAGGGGCATTTAATTCTTTAAGTCTTTTAAGTCTGTTATTTCTATTGATAACTCTTCTATAAAGATCATTTAAATCTGATGTTGCAAATCTTCCCGCCTCTAAAGGAACAAGAGGTCTTAAATCAGGTGGAAGAACAGGTATAACATCCATCATAAACCATTCTGGCTTATTATCAGATTTTAATATCGACTCTACAACCTTAAGCCTTTTAACAATTTTTTGTCTGGCCATTTCAGTAGTAGCAGCTTGAAGTCCTCTTCTAAGCTCCTTCCTTTCTAAGTCAATATCTACTTTAGTTAATAGGTCCTTAACGACTTCTCCACCCATGCCGGCTTCAAATTCAATTCCTTGCTCTTTTAACTCATAGTATTGTTGTTCAGTAATAACTCTACCAACTTCAAGACCACCTTCCATATCATGTGTTGCAGATGAAGTTACAATATATGCTTCGTAATAAAGAACTTTTTCCAACTCTTTTAAAGTTAGATCAAGTAAAGCACCTAACCTTGAAGGTAAAGATCTTAAAAACCAAATATGTGCAACTGGAGAAGCTAATTCAATGTGACCACACCTTTCTCTTCTTACTTTAGAAAGGGTAACTTCAACACCACACTTTTCACAAACAACACCTCTGTGCTTCATTCTTTTATATTTTCCACAGATACATTCATAATCCTTTACTGGTCCAAAAATTTTGGCACAGAAAAGACCATCTCTTTCCGGTTTAAATGTTCTGTAGTTAATTGTTTCTGGTTTTTTTACTTCACCAAATGACCATTCTCTTATTGTATCAGGAGATGCCATTTTAATAGAAACAGCTTCTACACTGATTGGATCTTTTGGTTTATCAAAAAAGTTTAACAAATCTTTCATATCTATATTTCCTTACCACAAAGGTTTAAAGCCAAATATTAGGGAGCGTTAGCTCCCTTTAAATTAATTACTCGTCATTGACTCTTCTTGAGAGTTCTCTTCCAATTTAACATCTAAGCAAAGTGCCTGAAGCTCTCTTACCAAGACATTAAACGATTCTGGTAGTCCTGGCTCTAATACTTGTTCACCCTTAACGATTGACTCGTACATTCTTGTTCTACCGATCACATCATCTGACTTAACAGTTAAAAATTCTTGTAGTGTATAAGCAGCACCGTAAGCTTCAAGTGCCCAAACTTCCATCTCTCCAAGTCTTTGTCCACCAAACTGAGCTTTACCACCAAGTGGTTGCTGAGTAACAAGTGAGTAAGGACCCGTTGAACGAGCGTGAATTTTTTCATCTACTAAATGGTGTAACTTAAGCATGTACATTGTTCCGACAGTTACATCTTCAGCAAATGCATCACCTGTGATCCCATCAAAAAGTGTAGTTTTTGCACTCTTATCTAAATCTGCTAGCTCTAACATTTCCTCAATGTCACTTTCTTTAGCTCCATCAAATACATTTGTACTAAATCTAACGCCAGTAGAAAGTAGCTTAGCTATTTCTTTAACTTGATCATCTTTTGCTTTTTTCAAAAACTCTTTAACTTGATCTTCTTTATAAATATTATAAATCATATCTTTTAGAGAATCGATTTCAGCTCTTTCTTCAAGCATTACTTTTAACTTTTCACCAAGTCCTCTACCGGCCCAACCAAGGTGAAGTTCTAGTAACTGTCCGATATTCATACGAGATGGAACACCTAGAGGGTTAAGAACAATATCAACTGGCTGCCCATCTGCTAAATATGGCATATCTTCTTTTGGAAGAACGTTTGAGATAACACCTTTATTTCCGTGTCTACCCGCCATTTTATCACCAGGTTGAAGCTTACGCTTAATTGCAACATAAACCGTTACTTTCTTAATAACACCAGGAGGTAGTTCATCTCCTCTATGTAATTTTGCAATCTCATCATTAGCTTTAGTTCTAACTCTATTTATTCTATTTCTTACGTCAGCAAAATACTCAGATAGCTGCTCTTCAAGTGCAGGCTCTAAAGGTAGGTAACCAATTAATTCAAAAGGAATTGTAGCTAAAACTTTTTCGTTTAACTCTGCACCCTTCGCAAGTAACTCTGATGTACCATCTTCAGAAACTAGTTTATCAGTAGTTTTTGCACCTTTTAGCATTTTAGCGATTCTTTGAATTGATGAATTTTGAATTGCTTTAACTTCAATTCTTTCATCTCTTCTAATCAACATAGTCTCATGCTCTACAATTTCTTTAGATCTTGGGTCTAATTCAACACCTTCTCTAGTATATACCTTAGCATCAATTACTGTCCCTCTTACAGAAGATGGAACTCTAAGAGATGTATCCTTAACATCTCCAGCTTTATCACCAAAAATTGCTTTAAGAAGTTTTTCTTCAGGAGAAAGCTGTGTTTCACCTTTTGGTGTAATTTTACCAACTAAAATATCACCTGGCTTGATTATAGAACCAACTCTAACAATACCTGCATCATCAAGATCTTTTAAAGCTTCTTCAGAAACATTAGGAATATCTCTTGTGATTTCTTCTTTTCCTAATTTCGTATCTCTTGCTTCAACTTCAAAGCTTTCAATGTGTACTGATGTAAATATATCATCAGCTAGCATTCTCTCATTAATTAAAATTGAATCCTCATAGTTGTAACCACCCCAAGGCATAAAAGCTACAAGCACGTTTTGCCCTAGAGCAATATCACCATTATGAGTAGCAGGCCCATCAGCGATAACCATTCCTGATTTTACAATGTCGCCCTCTTTAACTAGAGCTCTTTGGTTGTTACATGTATTTTGATTAGTTCTCTGATATTTAATAAGCTTGTAAATATCAACACCTGATTCATTTTCTTTAAATTTATCACGCTGAATCACGATTCTTGTTGAGTCAACGAAAATAACTCTACCGTCATGTTCTGCAATGATAATCGCACCTGAGTCTCTCGCAACAATAGCTTCAACACCAGTTCCAACAATAGGAGCATCGGTTTTAACAACAGGCACAGCTTGTCTCATCATATTCGATCCCATTAAGGCTCTGTTCGCATCATCATGCTCTAGAAATGGAATTAAAGACGTAGCTATTGAAATCATTTGAGTAGGAGAAATATCCATATACTCAACTTCATCAGAACCAACTAGTGCAAATTCACCTGCTCTACGTGCAGGAATATGCTCACCCTTAATTTTACCATTATCTAAATGATTAGGATCATATTGGGCAATAACCTTTCCTTCTTCTTGGAAAGCTGAAAAATAATTAATTTCTTTTCCGTAAGATCCATCTTGACCAACTGTTTGATAAGGAGTTTCAATGAATCCATATTCAGAAACTTTTGCATATGTTGCTAAAGAAGTAATTAAACCAATGTTTGGTCCTTCAGGAGTTTCAACAGGACACATACGTCCATAATGTGTTGAGTGAACGTCTCTTACTTCAAAACCAGCTCTTTCTCTAGTTAAACCACCAGGTCCAAGCGCAGACAATCTTCTCTTATGTGTAACTTCCGAAAGTGGATTTGTTTGATCCATAAACTGAGAAAGTTGAGAAGACCCAAAAAACTCTTTAACTGCAGCAGCTACTGGTTTCTGGTTTACAAGATCATAAGGCATCATTGTATCAATTTCTTGAATGGCCATTCTTTCTTTTACGGCCCTTTCCATTCTTACTAAACCAACTCTAAATTGATTTTCTAGTAATTCACCTACGGCACGAACTCTTCTGTTTCCAAGGTGATCAATATCATCAACTTTACCTGTACCATTATTCAATTGAACAAGGTAATCAACTGTTCTTAAAATATCGTCTTTTGTTAGAACAGTATCCTCTACAGGAATATCAAGTCCAAATTTATAATTAATTTTCATACGACCAACTTTTGAAAGGTCGTATTTATCAGCATTAAAAAATAGGTTTTCAAATAAAACTTCAGCAGCTTCAACCGTTGGTGGTTCACCTGGTCTAAGTCTTTCAAATATTTTTATTAAACCTTCTTCTCTAGTGTCTGTTTTGTCGATTAAAAGTGTGTTTCTAATTTGATCACCATAATTAATCATATCAATGTATAAAACATTAACTGTTTTCACACCGTTATTCATTAAATCAACAATTTTATCTTCACTTAAAGCTTCGTTAGCTAGACAAATAACTTCACCTGTTTTTTCATCAAAGATATCTTCTGCTAGTACCTTACCAACAACACCTTCAAGTCCAATATCAAGAGTCTTAATTCCAGATTCGATCATTTTCTTAACCGAAACCTTAGTAATTTTCTTACCCTTCTTTATTAAAACTTTTCCTGACTTAGGATCTAGAATGTCATTATCTGCTCTTGTACCAACAAGTAACCCAAGATCAAGTTCTCTAGTAAACTTGTTATCTTTTGATAAAGTGATAATTTCTTTTTGATAAAAGAAATCTAAGATCTCATTAACAGAATAACCTAGAGCTTTTAATAAAACTGTTGCATGAATTTTTCTTTTTCTATCAATTCTTGCGTATAAAATATTTTTATGATCAAACTCAAAGTCTAACCATGATCCTCTATGAGGGATAATTCTAGATGAATATAAAAGCTTTCCACTTGAATGCTTTTTCCCACTATCGTGTTCAAAGATAATACCTGGAGATCTATGTAACTGAGATACAATTACTCTTTCTGTACCATTATATACAAATGAACCGTTATTTGCCATTAAAGGGATGTTACCTAAGTAAACTTCCTGCTCCTTTATCGAAGAAACAGTTCTTTGCTCATTTCCATCCTTATCAACATTAACTTCATAAAATACAAGTCTAACTACCACTTTTAATGGTGACTCATATGAAAGACCACGCTGTCTACACTCTTTAACTGAGTATTTTGGCTCTTCAAGAGCATAACTTACGAACTCTAATGACACCGTCTTATTAAAGTCATGGATAGGAAATACTGACTTAAATACCGCCTGTAATCCAATATCTTTTCTTTTAGCTGGTGGAATATCTCTCTGTAAAAACTCATCGTATGAGTCTGTCTGTAGCATCATTAACGATGGCGTATCCAATACTGCTGGAGCTTGCGCAAAGTTTTTTCGATACCATTGGTTCGGTACAAAAACCTCAGTCATAGGGGTCTCCTAATTATATATAATAAGCATTTATAAACACAAAAAAGTGCACAAGATCGCCAAACCTTATGCACATATTTTTAAATAAGTAATATTATTACCAAAGAGCTTACTTAAGCTCAACTTTTGCTCCAGCAGCTTCAAGCTTTTTCTTAATCTCTTCAGCTTCTGCTTTTTCAACACCTTCTTTGATGTTCTTTGGAGCACCTTCAACCATTTCCTTTGCTTCTTTAAGTCCTAGACCAGTAATTCCTCTAACTTCTTTAATTACATTGATCTTTTTAGCACCTGCCTCAGCAAGAACTACTGTGAATTCAGTTTTCTCTTCAGCAGCAGCACCACCAGCAGCGGCACCAGCAACTGCAACAGGAGCAGCTGAAACACCAAATTTTTCTTCTAGCTCTTTAACTAAATTAGCTAGATCTAATACACTCATGCTTGAAATATGTTCTACTACTTGGTCATTTGTTAAACTCATTTTTATCTCCTTAAATTAAATTATTTATTATTCTTCAGTTGTTGTTTCTTCAGTAGCAGCAGCTTCCTCAACTGGGGCAGCTTCTCCACCTTGTTCTTTTTGTTCTTGTATAGCAAATAGTACTCTAGCAAATGCAGACACTGGAGCGTTAAATGTTGCAAGTAACGTTGCAAGCATTTCATCTCTAGATGGTAGATCAGCTAATTGTTTTAATTCTTCACTAGATAAAACTTTTCCATCTAGCACACCTTTCTTAAACTCAATTACTTCATGATCTTTACTAGCATTTTTAAGACACTTTGCTATTGCCGCAGCATCTTCAAAAGCAAACGCAACAGCATTTGGCCCTTTTAAACCAGTGAAAAATTCTTCCAAGTCAGTTCCACTAGTGGCTTTAGCAAAAAGAGTATTCTTAGTAACAACAAGTTTACCTTTTGCATCTCTGACGTTCTTTCTGATTTCATTGGCATCATTTGATGGAATTCCAATTAAATTCGTTAGAAAGACCGCTTTTGCATTATTAAAATCCTCAACAAGGCTTTTAATAACAGCTTCTTTTTCCGCTCTGTTCATCATAAATAAACCTCCTAATAAAAGTCGGAGGGTGGTTTCAGGCAGGCTTTAATCAATTTATTCAATCCTTTGAAAAGATTGTACCGACCTTCTTCAACCCTATATTAATTAGCAGCAGTAACTGCTTCTAATGTATCAATTTTCACACCAGGACCCATAGTTGTACTTATTGTTAACGATTTTAAATAAGTACCCTTTGCGCTTGCTGGTTTTGCTTTAACGATAGCTGAAAGCATTGCTAAAACATTTTCTTTTAACTTATCTTCTGAAAAAGACTTTTTTCCTACTGGAACATGAACAATACCATTCTTCTCTGTTCTATATTCAACTTTACCTGCTTTCTCAGCTTTAACTGCTTTTTCAATATCTGTAGTAACGGTACCTAGCTTAGGGTTAGGCATTAAACCTCTTGGCCCTAAAACTCTACCAATTCTACCAATTTTTCCCATCATATCTGGAGAAGCGATCATTCTATCAAAGTCAAGCCATCCACCTTGAATCTTTTGAATAATGTCATCACCACCAGCAAAATCAGCTCCAGCTTGCTCAGCCTTTGTAATGTTTTCACCAGATGTAACAACTACAACTCTTGTTTCTTTTCCAGTTCCAGCTGGAAGAGAGATTGCTCCTCTAATCATTTGATCAGCATGTCTTGGATCAACACCAAGTCTAAAAGCTAAATCTACTGTTTCATCGAAATTTGCGAATGCAGTATCTTTTGCAAGTTTAATTGCATCATCAATACTATAAAGCTTTGATGAATCAACTTTTTTAACGGCCTCAAGATACTTCTTTGACTGTTTTTTCATTTTAACCTCCCGGTCCAAGCGGCTTTGAAGCCTCCCGATTTAGTTTAATATTAATAATCTAATTTTAATCCCATTGAACGAATAGAACCTTCAATAATTCTTTCACCTGCTTCTTGTGTAGCACATGTTAAATCTGGTCTTTTCGCTTCAACGATTTCTTCTACTATTTTTTTAGGTACTTTACCTGCAACTTCGTGACCTGGTTTATGAGCACCCTTTTTTAACTTCAGTTTATCTTTCAATAAATAAGACGCCGGTGGTGTCTTAGTGATAAATGTAAAAGATCTATCAGAATAAACTGTGATAATTGTAGGTAACATAACACCTGGGTTTTTCTGCGTTTTAGCATTAAATGCCTTACAGAATTCCATGATATTAACACCTTTTTGACCTAATGCTGGTCCAATTGGTGGAGATGGATTCGCTTTTCCACCTGCAATTTGTAACTTAATAAATCCAACTACTTTTTTAGCCATTGCTCAACTCCGCATTCAACTTTTTATTTATGAAACTTTTTCTACTTGTGAGAAATCTAACTCTACAGGTGTCGGTCTACCAAAGATCGACACATTTACTTTAATTTTACCTTTTTCATTAACTTCTTCTATTGTTCCAACAAAAGAAGCAAATGGACCTTCAATAACTTTAACTTGTTCACCCTCAACAAAGCTAACATTTGTTCTAGGTTTTTTATAACCCTCAACAGCTTGATTAGTCATATATGCTGCTTCTTCATCAGTTATCGGCTGAGGCTTGTCAGTTGTACCACCAACAAAGCCAGTTATTTTTTCTGTATTTTTAACCAAGTGCCATGTCTTTTCATTCATTATCATCTTGATAAGTACATAACCTGGAAAGAATTTCTTTTTAAAAGTTCGCTTTCTTCCACCTACTGTTGAAACAACTGTTTCTTCAGGAACTAATATTTCTGCAAAATATTCAGTTAAATTATGATTTAAAATATTCTCTTTTAAAGTTTTTGATACTTTGTTTTCTTGCCCTGTAAGGGTTTTTACAACAAACCATTTAAAATCAGGTGAATCACCTGTTGCTAAACCATTGTTACTACTTGGATCAGTATCATTTTCTTCCGCTGATGTTTCAACTTTTACTTCAGTTGCTTCAGCAGTTTCTGCTTCTAAATTTTCATTTGTTGTTTCGTCAGTCATCTATACACCTTAGTATAAAAAGCTAAATACTTTTCTTACAAGTACATCTACTAATACAAAAATCGAACTAATTATTGAAATTGCAATAACTAACCCAACAGTCATCTTTACTACTGAATCTTTCTCTGGCCATACAACTTTAACCAATTCAGCATATACTTCATCCAAATATTGCTTAACTTGTTTATGCTTCCGCACTAATAAAAAATAAGTTACAGCAATTAAAACACCTATACCTTGAGCTACAAGCTTAAAGTTCTTTACCTTAGCTTCTAGTAAAAATAAGTCTCCTGCATACTGAAGAGCACTTATAACTATGTAACAGATCAATACCGCTGAAATTGCTAGTAAAAAATTGATCCATTTTTGACCATCATCGGCCTTAAAAACAGAGCTCATAAAAATCCTTTTCTGGTTAAACCACAGTTAAATAACCTATATCCTCCAAAAGAGCAAGTTTGTCTATGAAAATAAAAAAGATGTGAGATCTTTCTTATGATAATATAGAGTAAAACAACTTGCGCAGAGAGTTATTTTTGATCCCACTACATGACGAAATTATCATTATTTCTTTTTTTACCTTTATAGGTCTTGAGTTTTTATTTCCAAGGTCGAATTATAAGGTTTTTAACAATGAAAGGGCAGAGGATATTATATGGAATATCTTTACTAGAATCATAGATGCTATTGTTTTCTCAGCAAAAATCAAACTCCTTGTAATATCTGCATCTTTTCTTCGTAAATTAGGGATGTCTTTTTTAGACATATCTAACAATCACCTTATTGTGCAGCTTGGCACTGGTTTTCTTACTTATTCATTTTTTGTTTACTGGACTCACAGAATATTACATACAAATAAATACTTGTGGGAGTTTCATAAAATTCACCATTCTATAAGTGAGTTAAATACATTATCATCAGTAAGGTCCCACTTCGTATCAGTTCTAATACTAGATTTTTTTCCATTACTTGCTCTAAACGTTATCAGAATTAGTGATTTTCCAATGGAAATTATTTTTTTTACGACAAGTATTTTAAACTATCTTAATCACTCTAATTTAAATATTAAAATGAAAATATTCTCTTTCTTATTTGTAACTCCTGAAGTTCATATGTGGCACCACGCTAAAAAGTGTATTCATAATAAGGGGCAAAACTTTGGTATATATCTTACAATTTGGGATAGGGCCTTTAAAACATTTTATGTAGGCCAACAAATTCCCGAATTGGGACTTGAGAAGAGAATTCCTAACGGCGTTCTAAATAAATTAGTTTCTCCTTTTAAGGAAGTTTATAGCCAAGTTAAAAACTCAAATAAGTAAATAAAATATTTTAGTCAAAATGATTTTATCAAACAATAGTTCATCTAATTGGTTTAAAATAATAAATGATAATTACAAAAACAAAGTAGAGTCATGATAAACCTAAACAAGAACAATCAATTATTAAT
>CAXHCD010000019.1:0-56679 GCA_964015265.1 uncultured Oligoflexia bacterium | reverse complement strand
AGATTGGCACTAGTCTCGTGGGCTCGGAGATGTGTATAAGAGACAGTTTCTCAACACTTCCTTCACTACGAAGAGATGACCTTAAAACATAACAAACACTATTACTAAAGTATTTTTTATAATTCTGGGCCTCTCCCACTACTCTATATCTTTTTGGAAGGTAATTTTTCAACTTAACACTTAAGTTAAAGTTATTTATAAATTGAAATTTTTGAGACTTTTGCATAACCTAATTATAAAAGTAAAGTTTTTTATATGCGAGAAAAGGATTATTATATGAATAAATTTTTACTAGTTTTCTGCATTTTAATATCAACTAATCTTTTTTCAAAAGATAAGGATGCCAATCGAGTAAAAATAGGGCCAACAATTAGCTCTCCTTTAGAATATAACGATAAATTATACTTTCTTGCAACAACAGGAATTCTTTATGAAATGAGTAAAGACCATAAGTCTTTAACAAAACTTTTTCAAACGAAGAAAAGTAGTGTTTCAGGAATTAGTATTTATAATGGTGTCGCATATTTTGGAGAAGGTCTTCACAAAGATAGAAATGTAAATTTATATGCATTTGACTTAAAAACTAAAAAGCTCATTTTTTCTAAAAAAGTTAAGGGTCACATTGAAAAAGAACCTATTTTAGAAGGAGATATTCTTTATGTAAGCCTTGGGCCAAGTGGACTTGGTGCATTCGACATTAAATCTCAAAAATTTATTTGGATAACAGATCGTTTCAAAAATAATAAAATCCATGTGGACAGTACTCCAATACTTTATAAGGACCAAATTTGTGTTGGTAGTATTTATGAATTTAAGGGACTAGTTTGTTTAAATAAATCAGACGGAAAAGTATCCTTTAATCAAAAACTAACATATTCATCAAAGTCCGAGCTAGGTCTAGTAAATGATATAATTTATGGTTTTAGCACTGAAGCAAATTTAGTGAACTCAAAGTGGAATACTCCTTCAACATTTTTTATTATTGACTTAAAAAATAAAAAATTAATTAAAGAAGTTGAACTTAGAGGGTTTAATTTCTTTTCTCCTCTTAAAATTTCAGAAGATGAAGTTTTTGTTTCAATATCAACAGGAGATATAATAACAATCTCTCTTAAGAATGGACTTATAACTTATGTTAATGAGTTCCCAGAGCCTTTTTTATCAAACCCTTTTATGTACAATAATCAATATTGTACACTTGGGGCCATGGGAAAATTACTTTGTTATAAAAAAACTAAAGCTGGTTATGCTATGACTTTAGAAAAACGCTATTATGAAACACCAATTGGAAGAGTAAAAAGTAACAGCGAAGTATTTCACATTCCTTCAAGAATTGGTTTTTTCAATCTCTAGTTTATTATTTCTAAATAGAAACAGATATATACTTAAACCAATTAAAAATGAAATGAGCATATAACCATATTCCATTAATGTTGGCCTAATAATCAAAATTGCGCCTAAAAACTGTATTAGAAGAATTGATAATAATAACTTTGTAATAAAGTCACTTCCTTTTTTTGAAATAAAAATAGCACCTAAGGGAGCGACAATTATGACAACAGGTATACAGGCTTTTAACATTGGAAAAACTTGATTATTTAAACTAAAAAATCCTACGTTTTTTAAAACCATTCCAATAACAGAGGTCATTCCCATTAAGATTACGGAGGTGGAAGTTGCAACTTTCGGATCTAATCTAAAATAAAGTGTTAATATTGAAAAATTTATAATATCAATACCATTACCTGTGTATCCCGAAATTATTCCTCCAAATAATCCTGCAAATATAAAAATTAATTTTTCCTGTTTTTTTAATTGAGGCAATTTTTTTTCAAAAGGTCTATTTTTTTCTAAGTATATTTTGATTAATACATAAGCGAAGCTTAACCAAAATGATACATATACTAATTTTAAAATTTTTGGATTTATAAATTTATCAGTCTGAAAAGCAATGATTAATCCAATTAATCTACCGATAATATTTAAAAATATAACTTTTTTTTCAAATTGAATTTTTTTAAAAATAATGGCCAGAGACGCTGCGCTCATACCAAATGATTGGATTGCCAAGGAGAAATCTCTAGCGATCATCGGATTCATTTTAAAAACTAATGTCATGACAGGAAATGCCACAGCACCACCCCCCTCACTAGTACTTCCTGCTATAAACGCTCCAAATATCATTGTAATCATCATTTTTAACTGCGAAGAAAAGACCTCTATTTGGCCCTGTAAAATAAAGAACAGAAAGTATCCAATACTTAGTAATATATATAATCTAAAAACATTCACAAAAAAAACCTACCAAACCTATCAGGTATAAAGTATTTATTTTTCTTTAAACTCTATACTATATATCCCGATAAATCTCCTATGATGCAAATTGATAATTTTGCTGAATTCAAGGAGAAAGTACTTGAAAATGTTATTTCCATTCTTGAAAAGGAAAATGACGGTACAAATGCCCAAGATATCAGTGAAGAAGTAAAAACATTAAGAGATAGCTGTAAAGAAGGTAATAAAACTATTCATATTGGTAGTCTCGTTGAGTTAGAGAATGAAGGTCGCAAACAGTATATTTTTATTACTCCCACTCTAACAGGTCAATTTGTTATGATTGATATGGTTCCAGTGATGATTGTTTCTGTATTTTCACCCATGGGCAACGAAATGTTAGATCAAAATGCGAAATGCACTATTTCTGTAAAAGGAAAGCACACTCAAAAAGATTATTATATAAATGAAGTTTATTAAAATATTGAATGAATAAAATTCAATATATTATTTTTGAAAATTTCTTTCGAAAAATCATCAGCTCTAGAAAAAAGATCATTTTTGTTAAAGCTCTTTTCTTCAAATGAAAGAATCGCATTACGAAGAGAATCAACTGACTGCTCTTGGAAAAATTCAGCAACATTTGAGTTTAATGTTTCTAATACTCCTCCCTTTTGAAAGGCAATCACAGGAGTTCCACTAGCGAGAGATTCAAGTGGAGTTATTCCAAAGTCTTCTACTCCAGGAAAAATAAACCCCTTGGCACTTATCATATGATTAACAACTTCTTGCCTTGAAACGTTTCCAAGAAATTTTATATTTGGACCAGCAATTGATTTTAAATATGCTTCTTGTTGTCCAGAACCTATTATTATCAATTTTTTATTTAACTGGTTAAATGTCTGAATTGCTAGATCTACTTTCTTATTAGGTGCAAAGGCACTGACCATTAAATAATAATCTTCTTTATTAAGCTTATCTCTAACTGACACAAAATCCTTCGTATCAACAAAAGGATATATTGTTGTAGGTCTTAAATTATAATAATGTTTAATTCTTTCACCTACAAAATTTGAGTTACTTATTAAGTAATCTACATTTTGATTACTCATTTTATCCCATGTTTGCAAAAAAGGGCGACAAACATGAGCACCAACTCTTTGAACAAGGGAACTATCCTTTCCAAAGTAAGTATCAAATTGATCATAAATATATCTCATTGGTGAATGAATATAAGACACATGTTTTGAACCAATAGGTTTATGAACTCCTTTTATTACACAGTGTGAACTACTTAAGACTAAATCAGCATTTTCAACAATATTTAAATACTCTGCTGCAAAAGGAAATATTGGCAAAAACTTTCTGTAATGTTTATACACTCCTGGAATATGATTTAAAAAGCTTGAAACAATTTTTCTATTTTCAATGGAACTTGGAACTGACCCCTTCTCATGAATAAGTGTATAAATTGGTGCATCAGGAAAAAGCTCACAAAAAACCTCTAATACTCTTTCTCCACCTCTAAATCCAGTTAACCAATCATGTAAGATGACAACCTTAAGATTCTTCAACATTCACTCCAATTTCATCGAAGAAACGAGGAAAAGACTTTGAAACAGAAGTATAATTATAAATTGTTCCTCCTGAATTATGGATCATAAATAATGCGGCGGTCATAATTATTCGATGATCATCTGGAGCATAATATTCAAACTTTGCTTCAGAAATTTTATTTGCTCCATTTATTAATAAAATATCTTTACTCTCATCATGTAAGTAATCTATTTCATACATATCTAAGAGTAATTTCATTTCATTAAGTCGATTACTCTCTTTATATTTCAAATTACTTAAATTTTTTAATTTATGTTTACCTTCAATATATGAACATAGAAAAATTAATGTTGGAGTTAAATCAATATAATTAGAACAATCTATTTCTAAGTCTTTTTGATAAGGAGGATTTCCTTTTAAAAATAAATTTTTATCGAACTTATATTGAACCCCTAATGATTCAAGTACATATAAGAATTTTGAATCAGCTTGATATTCGTCTAACTGAGTTAACCCTTCAAATAAAACCTCCCCCCTTAAAGCTGCAAACGCCATTAAGTAAGAGGCACTACTAAAATCATGAGGAACATAAAAATGATCTTCTCCATTCTCAAATTTATCAAGATAATAATTTGTTAACTCTACATAAGTTGTAGAGCTATCGAGATTTATACTTTGAATTAATTTTCTTTTTTCTTTTGCTATTAATAATAATGATGACAGAAATTGAGAAGATTTTTCACAGTCTACTTGAATTTCTTTATCTATATTTATTGGCCCTTGGATCTTCCAAAAGTTACCATTTATTTCAATTTTTGCACCTAGTTTTTTTAATGTTTCAAATAGTTTGTCATTTGGTCTACTTGCAAAATTTTCATCTACTTCTAATTCATACTTTCTTTTCCCTAAAGATAGTAATGAAAAAATAAACCTATTCGTTGTACCACCATCATTAGATTTTAATTTTATTAATTCTTCGCCTTCTGGTTCACAAGAAGGAAAAGAATTTGAAATCTCAAGATCATTATTTGATTTAGAAATTTTTAATCCAATTTGCTCAAGTAGGTCAATCAAACCTAAAGAGTCTGAAGAATTAGAGTATTTTTGAATTTGAATTTTCTTATCATATATAGATGCTAGAATTAAAAGCCTATTTGTGTGAGACTTTGATGTTGGCAAACTCACAACTTTTGAAAAAGTGTGTTTTGAATGAATCTTTATTAATTCCATGTTTTTACGACCATATTTTCAAGTTCAGATAAAGATAAAGTTTTAATTTCAATTTCCCCAATGTCTCTTGGAATTATAATATCTATCTTATCATTATCACTTCTTTTTTTATCTTTTGCTATATAATTAAAAATATTGTCAAAATCTCTAGCTGTAAGAGAATCAATATATTTATCTATTTTAAGTTTCGCTATTAGACTCGAATAATCGCTCAATAATCCTGGTGTGAATAGCTGAAGAATTACTTCAATACCACGGGCCACACTTAATCCATGAGATGTATTATTTTTCTTTTCAAAAGCATGACCAAATGTATGCCCAAGGTTTAATATCTTTCTAAGTCCATTTTCTTTGAAATCTTCGGTTGTTATTTTTTTCTTATAATCCATGCACATTTTATATATTGTAAAAATATCCGATTTTTTATTTAATGCATTAAAAATATCTTTATCTAAAAATGCATATTTTAAAAGTTCACCATGTCCATTAGAGACTTCATAATCATTTAAACTCTTTAAAAATTCTGGTTCAACTATTATTTCTTTTGGATTATGGAAGTTTCCAACTAAATTTTTTCCATACTTTGTATTTATACCAACTTTACCACCAATGCTTGCATCAATAGTCGACAGGACTGTGGTTGGAATAGAGATCCATTCAATGCCTCTTAATATTGTTGAAGCAATAAAACCACTTAAATCATTAACCGTCCCTCCACCAATTGCAATGATTTGAGAATAGCGATGAATTTCGTGCTCAATTAAAAAGTCTACACATTCTTCAAAAACTTTTAAAGTTTTACATTGCTCTCCACCCTCTACAAAATATTTTGGAGAATCTATTAAATTGAATAATCCTGAATAGTGCTTTCTAAGGTTTGAATCAATTATAAAGTAACTAGACGTATTATTAAAATTTCTAATTTTATCAAGAAAAACTGAGTTCACAGTTGATAGGCCTTTTGACGTAAAAAATGATCAGCAATAGTTATTTTAATCATAGATTCTACAACAGGTATTGCTCGAGGAATAATACATGGATCATGTCTTCCTTCCAATGCTTTTTCACCAATAGTAGAAGTAGGTTTAAACACAACATTCAATATAATTTCACTACCATTAGACATACCTCCTTCAATTCCACCAAAGTTTTCCTTGGAACTAGAAGCACGCACACCATCGATATCAGCAAATTCTTCACCTAAACCAAACGAAAAAGATACAACTGCTCCAATAGACATTATTGCTTTTGCTAAATCAGCTTTTAACTTATCAAAACATGGCTCACCTAATCCTGGTAAACAATTCTTTATGACAAAACTAGCTTTTCCTCCAATAGAGTTTCCACTTTTTTGTAAACTCATTAAATAATCTTCAACACTCTTATTTTCAATTGAACTATGTGTGTAATAAGGAGGATTTGAAACAATTGAATTGAATTTTTTTTCATTATAATTAAAAGGTCCCAGTTTTGTAACGACAGAATTAATTTCTAAATCAGTTAAAATTAAACTGGCAAAGTAACCTCCAATTACTCGAGCAACAGTTTCACGACCGCTTGCTCGACCGCCACCTCTATGATCTCTAATACCATATTTTAATTGAGTAGTTTTATCAGCATGACCAGGTCTAAATTCGTTTTTAAGACTGTCATAATCAGTACTTTTTTGGTTAGTATTTTTAATTACTACACAAATTGGAGTTCCTAAGGTCTTCCCATCATAAATTCCTGAAAGTACTTCCGGTATATCTTTTTCCTTACGCGTAGTCGTACCCTTTGTATTTCCAGGGGCCCTTCTGCTTAGTTCTTTTTGTAAGTCTTCAAAATTAAAAGATAAATTAGAAGGAACACCATCAATTATGACTCCCATAGCAGGGCCATGAGACTCACCAAACGATGTTATTGAAAATAATTTGCCAAAACTATTGCCTCGCACAAAACCTCTTTTTTTTATCAAGTAACTGAATACCCCTTTTAGGAAGATTTTTCAAACATTGAACTAACTTCAAATAGTGGGACAATAGTATATAGAGGTGTTCATAATGATTAGCGCATTAAAAAGTAGTAATAATACAACTGTTTCAAGAGAACTTATTACTAATTTCCAAGAAAAATTAGCAATAATACAGAAAATGGAAATTTTTCGAAATCCTTTGATTATTTGGCAAGAAAATCGAGATAAAGTTTTTGAAAGTTATGGAACCTTAAAGTTTGTAAATGAATGGAATGGAAATTTGTCACTAAGACCATTAGGTATTGAAAACCCATTTAAATATAAACGAAGATATAAAGTTGCGCTTCAAAATGAGAATGGAAATATCTTGATGGAAACTGAAGTAGGTAATGTAAGCCGACCTAGATACTTATCTTTGAAAATGCCTGAAGAGATTCTATTTAAAAATTTAAGAAAGTCTGACCGTTTTCAAACAACTAATGGAACTACAACACACTTTACTAATATTAATACTTTCAATTATTCAGTAAGAAGCTCAAAAATTGGAGCAAATGTTGTAAATATATCTGAAACTGGAATTTGTTTTAAAACAAATAATCCCTTTATATATTACTTTCAAAACAATGATCGTATCATTTTTAATTCATTTAATGATTTCGTATTAAGGGAGAAGTTTTTAGGAACAATTAAATTTCTTAAAAATTTCCCCCAAAAAGAAGAGTCTGATCAATATATGGTTGGCGTTGAATTTGACAACCCGATTGGAATAGACGATATTTTTGAATTCTTTGATGTCGTCAAACCACCGGTAAACCAACATGGACATAGAGTATTTTAGAGTTATAAAAGAAATTCAAAGTTTAAATCTTAAAATTTTTGATCATCTAAAAAATATTGATGATGAGAAAGCTCGAATAAATTACTTAGAGACTAAGTCAGATGAAAGCAAAAAGTCTTTAAAAATTTTTCAAGATGAAAAAAGAGAACTCACCAAAAAACTTACTTCTCTTGAAGAAGAACATTTTGAAAAAGAAAAGAATCTATCAAAAGCAAAAGATAATTTGGCCTTAGCATCTGATATGAATCAACAAAATGCAATTACTAAGCAAATTGAAAATCTAACTCCAGTAGTAGAAAGCCTTGAAGAAGAAATATTGATTACATTAGAAAACATTGAAACTTTAGATGAAAATATTTTAGATAAAACCACTTTTTTAGATGAACTGGAAGAAACACAATTTGAAACTCATCAAGAAGTTGAAACAAAGTGCAATGAGGAAAATAAAGAAGTCAATACTCTAGAACAAAGAGTATCAGGTCTATTGAATGAACTTACGGAGACTGATAAACAACTTATTAAAAATACAATTAGTAAATTTCCAAAAAGAGATTTTTTAACTAGAGCAAATAGTCAAAAGAAATGTGATAAATGCAAGTTTACACTCGATGCGCAAACCTATTCATCTATAAGTGAGTTAAAATCAATTGAATTATGTACTTCTTGTAAAAGGGTTATGATTCCTGAAAACGTTTAGTGAATTTACCCTGAACATATTTTCTTAAATTGCCTAATATTTCTAAAAACCTAACATATAAATAATAAGCGCATGGTATAAATATTAATGTAACACCTGTTGAGAACAATAATCCCCAAGCAAAACTTAAGGCCATAGGAACTAAGAACGGATCACCATTAGGATCGTGGGCTACAGGTAATAGTCCTGCAACCGTTGTAAAAGTTGTTAATATTACAGGTCTAAATCTTGAAATAGATGCTTCAAAGATCGCTTCTTTTACATCCTCTACTTTTTCTCTCGTCTTATTAATAAAAGATACTAATACAATTGAATCATTTACAACTACACCAATTAAGCCGACAACACCCATTGCGGCCATAAAGCCTAAGGCTTTATCAGCTATAAAAAATGTAATAATAACACCAATCAAACCCAAAGGAATTGCACTCATAATAACAACTGGCTGACCTAGACTAGAAAACATTACAACTAATATAAAAAATATTGTTAGTAATGAAATAATACTCGCTTTTTTCAAGCTATTCATTGACTCATCAGTATCCTCATTTGATCCTGCAAAGTTATAATTAATCTCTGGGTACTTTTTCATAACTTCTTTAATAATTGGCTCGGCCAATTGAACAAACTTAACTGTAGTTAAAACTTCTTTATTAACTGTTCCATCAACAGCAATAATTCTTTTCCCATTCAATCTTCTTATAAGAAATACGCCAGGATTCTCTTCAAACTTAACAATTTTTTTCAAAGGTATCTTTTTTCCCACATTATTAACTATGCTTAACAATGATAATGACTTAAGTGAAGCTTTAAACTTATCTTCTAATACTACTTTAACAGATATATCTTCATCGCTCTCTCTAATTTCAGTAACAGAGTCACCACTCAAGGCCCTTCTTAACTCTAACGCTACGGCCGAGGTTGAAAGTCCTAGCCTCTTTGCTTCTGCTTCATCAACTTTAACAACTATTTGTTTTTTTCCTTCTTCATAATCTAGTTCTGTTGTTAAAACACCTTCAATTTTGTCTATCTCTGCTTTAGCTTCAAGCGCAACCTTCTTTAACTCAGAAAAATTATCTCCTGTAAATTCAAGCTCAATATCTCGACCTTGAGGTGGACCACCCTTTACACTCTTAACATTAACATCAAATCCTTCATCTTTGAGAAATGCTGTTTTATTTTGGATCGCTTTTGTAATTTCATCAGTACTTCTCTTTCGATCTACAGGTGAAGTTAAATACAAGATCATAGATCCGTAATGCTCTCCAGTACGGTTTCCATGTTCACCAATGTGCTGTCCAACAATGGCCCTGACTTGTTCAAACTCTTCTTTTTTAAGTTCAGATAGAGCTATTTTTTCAAGTTTTTTCATCGCCTTATCCGTAAACCTTAGTGGTGTTCCAACAGTTCCTTTCAATTGAAAGAAAACAATTCGAACATCTTCTCCTGGAAAAAGCTCAAATTTCATTTTTGTAGCTAAGGCAAACGATGCAATTAACAAAATAAAAAATGAAATAAAAATAGTCTTTGGATATGAAATAGCCTTCTTTAAAATAATTTTATAAAAACCAACTAATTTATGATACCAAATCATTTTTTTAGGTTTTTTATCTATTTTTACAAAATCACATAAGTGTGAAGGAAGAATTAAAAAACATTCAAATAAAGAAGCCAAGAGACATATAATTACGACAGCTGGAACAGGCCATAAAAATTTGCCCATAATTCCACCCATAAAAAATAACGATCCAAAGGCAACCATTGTGGTTAGTATCGTCGCCAATACAGGTTTTATAGTTTCAAGAGCTGCATCTAACGCTGCTTCTTTTGGGTCTTGTCCCCCTTCAATTTTTTGATAAAAGTGCTCAGAAACAATAATAGAATCATCTACTAACATACCTAGGACTAAAATTAAGGCAAACATTGAAATTAAATTTAATGAAATTCCAATTGAATCCATAAACATAAAGGCCGTTAAAAATGCAATTGGTGCACCTAGAGATGTAACAAGAGACGCTCTTACATTTAAAAATAAACACAAACATATAAAAACTAAAACGATTCCAATTATTCCGTTATCTTTTAAGATCCCTAATCGTCTTTTAACATAATAAGACATGTCATCTGAGATCATAAAGTTTAATCCATCAATACCTTTAGCTTCGATAAATTTTTGAGTTCTCTCTTTTACCTTATTTGCTGAATCAATAACATCAGCACTTTCTTTTATATTAACTGTTAAGAACATCGCCTCCTGCCCCATGGCCCTTTCTAACACGGAGCTATCGACAGGTTTTCTGATAACACTAGCTATGTCACCTATTTTAATATTTTCACCAGTATTATTTGAACGAACAACGACTGATTTAATATCGTCAATACTTTCAAACTCAGAAATTGTTCTTACCATTATATCTGCTGTTGATGTTTCAATTGTACCAGCAGATAAATTTAGATTTCTATTTTTTACAGCAGAAACAACTTCACTAAATGTAAGGTCTAACTCTTTAAGTCTAACTGGATTTACTTGAATTCGAATTTCATCTTCTCTATATCCACCTAATTCAACTTGAGACATTTCAGGCATAAGTTCGAGATTATCTCTTAAATCTTTGGCAACAAACCTTAAAGTTTTATAATCAACACCAACTAAAGCTACTTTTAAAATTCCTCTTCTTCGGTTATTTAAACTAGTAACAATTGGAACTTCTGCATCATCGGGAAGATCTGTGACTGTATCAATACCATTTTTAATATCATCGAGTACTTCATCTAGTTCGAAATCTGGATCAACTTCTATATAAATTATTGAACGCCCTTCAGCTGACATTGCATTCATTTTCTTTATACCGTCAATACTCTTTAAATTTCGCTCTAAACTAATTGTTACTAATTTCTCAACATCTTCAGCAGATGAACCTGGGTATATTGTATTAATAATTACTACGTCAAAGTCTACTTTTGGAAATACTTCTTTTTGAAGTCCAGACAATGAAAATAACCCTACCAACACAATAAGAAATGAAAGTAAGTTAACTAGTAGTGGGTTATCAATAAAATATTTAAATAGGTTTCTCATCATTAAAACTTCGTCTTATTATTTTCTAAATATTCAAACAAATTTCCATAAAGGCTCGAAAGCTCAACAGCTAAAATATCTCTATCAAATTGATTTTTAACATGTGTTAATTCATTTTTAATATAATCTTCTTCCGCATTTAAAAATAAATCTAATGATGCTTTTCCATTTTTATACATTCTTTTATATTCTGAAAGAACCTTATCGGATAAAATCAGTCTTCGTCGTGATTTTTGCACATTCTTATTTAGTAAATTAAACCTTTCTTTCCATTTCTTTTCTTGAACAGTTAAAGAATTTTGCATGTGCTTTTGACGAGCACTAGCGATCATATAATCAATATTGGATTTCTGATGTTTTCTTTCACCTAAGGGTGTACCGATTGGATAAGTTAAATTTATTCCTAAAACAACTTCTTTATTATCGCCAAAAAGAGTTCCTTTACTTCTAGCCTTTGAACTGGATGCATCATACTCATTATATTTCAATGTGGAATACGCTTGTATTATAGGCAAGTAAGAAGTTCTTTCAATTTCACTGGTAAGACGTGATATTTCAGCTTTCTCTTCTAAACTCTTTAATGTCAGATTTTTTTCAATCATCCCTTGAGGCATTGGAAGCTTTGGTGCTTTTTTAGAATAAATTTTAACTTTCCCAAATGACTCTACTCCAAGAATAGATGCCAATTCATACTCTGCTTTTTTTAAATTCTTTTGTTCATTTAATACATTCTCTTCATATGTTAATTTTAAGGCCTGTGCTTGTAATAGATCAACTCTTTCACTTAATCCATCCTTAACTCTTTTTCTAACTAACTTAAGCCTTTGATCAGCTCTTAAAAGTGCATCCCTTTGAAGACTTAGCACTGTTTTTGATAATTTAACTTGAGAGTATGCACCGAAAAAAGTTAACAGCGACGTTAATTTTGAATTTTTCAAAGAGTTTTTTTGAGACTCTAAGGTTCTTTTTGATATCTGATCTTCTTTGAAATTATTTCTACCTAAAAAATTTCTTCCCAAAAATTGAGAATAAGTTAAATTTTGTGCGCCTTCATACTGGATAGGTGCTGAAGAGCCTAGAAAAAGTGAACTAACGCTGCTTCTATCTGTTTTATTAAACTCATTTGAAAATTGAAGGCCACCACCCCAAACAAAATTTCTTTCCAAACCAAAAGAAAATGAGGTTGACTTAACTTGTGAAACATTAAAAGTATCTGAAGACGATTCTAATTTATTATCATCAATTACATAGCCTAATGAAAAATCCCAAGTTCTCTTCTTCATGGCCATTTCAAAATCAAGTACTGACTTATCCTCATCTGCCTTAATTTTTTTTGATTCAAAGCTTTCATTTAAGTATTGGTCTAGAAGAGGTGCGAAACTGGCCATTGATTTAAATTGAAATAGAAATAGATGAAGAAAGATTATTTTTTTCATTAAAAATTAATATCATGACGCATTTAAAAAGACTATTTCCATGTACTTATTTAACATACGCTTCACCAGATGTTGACATGGAGCAATTTACGCAATATCACATAAAAACCGAGATCGGGAAATTGCCGCTGGCCTTCGGGCGGGAGGAAAGTCCGGACACCATATGGCACCGTAGCGGGTAACGCCCGTCCACCGTGAGGTGAGGACAAGTGCAACAGAAAGAATGTACAGGTAATGCTGTAGTGAAATCAGGTAAACTCTACGGGGTGCAAGCTCAAATAGGTCAGTGTCTGAGAGGGGCCACTTCAAGCTGACGGGTAGAGTGCTTAATGTGGCTGGTAACAGCTACAATAGATGAATGGCAGTTTTTAACAAAATCCGGCTTATACCTGATCTCGGTTTTTATCTATTAAATATTTTTTTATTTTTCTCTTGGGCCTTAATCAATACATTCGTGTACTTTTTCTTATTTCTCATGACAAAAAATATACTTGGGTTTGTTGCCATAAAAAATAAAATCATTTGAGTGAAATTTAGCTTAAAAGCTTTTAATGATAGCCATCTAAAACCTACACCAAATGATGCATCACAATTTCTGACTTGATGCCAATAACTTGGCGGATTATACAATATGTCTCCCGCCCGTAATTCAAATTCATAAAAATTCAAAAACTTCGCACAAGGAAACTCTTCAAAGTCGGGCAATTCAGGGTTAAAGCTTGTTGAAAAATAAGTTGTCTTATCTACAATAGGTCTTAGTGCCGGATCACTTTTACTATCATAAATTCTCCACTTTTTTGTTCCATATACTTGTACAAATAAATTATCAGGGGGTGCACTATGAAGTGGCGTAGTCGTATTTTTTGCACCAACAAAAACTCCGAAATTCATACCAAATTTCAACTTACCCATAAGTTTTTTAATTTCATCCAATTTGAAATCATTTATAAGCTCTGGATAACGATGAAGTAGATTTCCAAAACGTAAGTACTTTTTTGTCTTGCCTTCAATTATTGAATTCATAAAATCTGACATAAGCATTTCTTCCACATTAAATGATCCATCTGAAATTTCATTATCCATTATAGGTAGCTTATCATTTCCATACTTTTCACAAAAATACTTAGGACTCCACTTATTGATTGCCTCCCAAGATTTTGCCGCCCCTCTAAAAATACAGGGGATACCTTTTTTTAAATGAAGTTCATTAAAGGTTTTAATATCTAATTTTTCATATTCTAGGATTTTATATTTCTTACCAACTTTCCCATCAAAGTTTCTTTCAATACTTTTTTGTATATTGGAATCATTTATATTTTTATCAAATAGGTGATTTAAAATTCTTTTAAAGGAATAGTTTAATCTGTTTATAAATGAAATTTTATTTTCAAGAGGATTTGATATTAATTTCTCCACTTATTTATACCCTTAAGTGTCGCAGTTGAAACATTTTGTTCTTGGATATTTTTTAATGAAAATGTAACAAATTTATCTTCTTTATTTTTAATTTCTTCAAATTCAGACTCATTCATTTCGATTATATAGTTTGTAATTTTGTATTTAGTTATACTAGTTTTATATTTACTTAATTTGTTATAAGAAATTCTTTTAGGAAATTTTGGATATTGGTTCTTTAAGTTTTTATCTTCAGATTTTAAAATAAATGTAGGTAATTCAATTTGATTACTCAACCATTGACTTTCTTTTTTAACGACACCCAGTAATGACTTCTTCTTTTTAACTATCACCCTTAGTAAATCAAGCTCATAAAATTTTTGTTTCTTATTTTTTAACTCGCTTTTAGGAAGCGTTAATGGATCCAAGCTTTTGTACGAATTACAATTATTAGATATAGGACAACTCTCACAATAAACTTTGCGTGACTGACAATATGTTCGACCTAAATCCATTAGAGATTCATTCAATTCTCTATAACTTTTTTGATTTTTTAAAATTTTATTTTCATTAAATAATCTATAAATTTCTTTTAAAAGTTTTGGGCCTTTATTAAAATTATCAATTTGATAAATTCGACTTAGTACTCGTTCAAGATTAGCATCTAGAGCAATAGCTCTCTTATTTGCTCCAATAGCAATAAGAGCATTTGCTGTGTATTCTCCAATTCCATTTATTTTTATAAGTTGCTCAAAATTTAAAGGTATATCTCCATTATAATCATTTACTATTGTAATGGCAGCATTTCTTAAATTTTTAGCTCTTCGATAATAACCTAGCCCCTTCCAAGCAACGGCCATTTCTTCTTCAGAAGCATTTGCAAGTTTAAATATGTCAGGGTATTTCTTAATAAATCTATCAAAGTGATTTAATACTGTAGTAACAGTAGTTTGTTGCAGCATTATTTCTGATACAAGTGTGAAATATAAACTTCTATTTTTTCTCCATGGTAAATCAGAGTAGTTTTGATTTGACCATGAGATTAACTTTTTAAAACTCATGTCTCAAACACTATTCCCTATGTTAATTACAGTCAATTTTTTGCTCAGCTTTCAATGTAAATAAGGAAAATAGTACCTTTTTAGTCTACTAATTCCTTAGATTAGCTTTGCAAGGTGTTATAAAGACGAAACTTCTTGAATTTCTTCTTTTATGGACTTAATTGGAAACAATTTTTATCCGATTTAATGATATGATCTCTTTCGAGAGATCCTTGATTTAGGAAGATAAAAGGATAGAAATGAAAAATTTAAAGTTTAAAATTAGTTCTCTACTTGTCTTACTCTTATTAGTTTCATGTAGTAAAACTGAAGAAGAAATTGCACAGGCTTTAAACGATCCAAATACTCCATTTCCAGTAGAAGAAGTAACTCCTACGCCTCCTATATCTAATGATGATACTCCCGATGATGGTTCATCAAATGAAGATCCTGCTACTCCTGTTAATCTGGTAATTAATGGTAGTTTTGAAGAAGGGCATGAATTAGAAGAAGGTCAGTGGGGATTATTCGATTCAATTCCTGGCTGGGAAGCAGACCTCAATGAAGTAGATGCTCCAATTGAAATACAAAACGGACTAAACATAGGTGGGATTTCGGCCCATGATGGGAAGGCCATTTTAGAGCTGGACTCTCATAATAGATCACCATATACCAAATCTGATGCGAGAGTATTTCAAGAAATAGACTCTTCTGAGATTGGAAAATTCTATAAGATTACTCTTCATTACACACCTAGAACACCTAACAAACTTCAATCAAGTATGGTTGATGTTTACTGGGATGATAAAAAAATTGCTCTTCTAAAGTGTAAAAATATAGGGTGGGTAAAGTATGAATTTGTTGTTGAGGGGACTTCTCAATTAACCAGACTTGAGTTTCGCGCCCACAAAGATAAGGATACCTTAGGTGGGCTTATCGATAACGTTTCGATGTTTGAAGTCGAATAATTATTTATCCAGCTGGATAAACATTATCAGAAAACTTCACTTTGCAAGATTCTTTTGAACAAGAAAACTCAACTTCTATTGTCCCGCCAGCAGAATGAGCCTGATATGAGTCTGGACTCTTTATAGTTTTACTCATTTGATCAAATGCTGCTTTAGCATCGCCGGTATCTAAGCTAATGCTATTCGCTTCACAAGAATAGATATCTTTTTGAACCACCTTATAACTTCCGTCAGATTGTTCTGCTTCTTCTTCACTTAATGATTGTTCACAAATCAAACTTCCTGATAATTCATCGCTATTTTGTTTTAGTTTATTAATTAGACTCTTTGAAACAGCAGAGCTTAAATTCATTTCACCTGCACTCACAGATAAACTTAAAAATAGTGCTATTAAAATTGATAACTTCATTTATTACTCCTAATACATATTTATTTCATTGTATAAATTAGAGACTGAATTTGTGTACATTTTGAAAAGAATACTTTGCTATATAAAGAATAGACATTTTTGAAAATATTAAATTAATATAAGTTACTAAAATTACTTACATCTAGATATGACGATATCAGCTAATTTACTAAGATCTTTTGAAGTGATCTTTTCATTGTCTCCCCCGACAACCTTTGCACCAACTGATTCTAAGTAATCAGAGAGCTCCATTGAATACTCATTTATATCAGTAATCATAAATATATTCTTTGCTTCTGATTCCATCATCCATTTTATAATTCTCTTAGTATTATTGAGTCCATAGTGATCACATGCACTTTCATTTGAACCCATCATTTTTTTACCTTCATCAAATAAGAAGAAATCAACTTTATCACAACTAGCTTGAATTTTTTCAACCATTGATCTTCTTGCACAACGGCCTTTTTCTTTTGAATAATCCATAGTTCTAAAACTAGAAGAAATATCGATCCAAACCTCTAGTTCATTCTTAGAAGAATTTATTTTTTTTGCTTTTCCACAAAACATATCAAAATGATAGTTTTTATCACACTTTACAAGATCTGTTTCAATTGCATTAAATGTTTTTGTTTCTACCTTCTCATCTTTTTTTGATTTCTTTTTATCTTTACTTTCATCTGTAATCATTCCCAACTGTGGATGAAAACAACCTTCTCCCATTGGAATACAGCCATCTCTAAAATTAAACGCTAATAAGGCATCGTTGCTCTTTTTAGATTCAATTAATAAATTTAGTTGGGCGACTGTAACTTCTCTAAGAAACCAAACTTCAATATTCTTTGCCGATACTGAAAATGAAAATAGAAATAAAAGTAAATACTTTATCATAACTATCTATTCGGAATAATAGGTCAATTAAATTAGTCTTAATACTATAGTTAAGATGTCGGAGATTAAATTGATGGGCTACATTGATTTAACAATCTTTTGGCCTTTAAAAAAATTTTATCATTACTTAATTGAGGTGATTCATTGCTAATGAGTTTTAAAAGTTCTAATAACTTATCCTTTTTTCTTTTTGTTAAATATTTCAAGCTTTTCTCATAGTCCTTTAATATTTCTTCTTCTCGAAGACTCACCATACTTTCTAAAGGATCCATACAATTTGTATTAACTTTTGCCTTACCAGCTGGATTTCTTTTTTTAAATTTAGATTGGGTACTTTTGATTTTAGAATTTATACAAGAAAGTGTGAAAGTAAGCTGTTTTCCAAAAAAAGAAAACCTTTTATAGTGCTCACTAGCATAATGTTTTTCGATGACGTCCTCTATAGTGTCTGCATTTTCAAAAAAACTATAAGGATAAGAAATATTCTGTTTTCTCTGCCCTACAATACTGATTATTTTTCTTCTATCTAATAATTTTGATTCACTATCTTTTTTTAAAGGAAGAACATATTTTCTTTTAATCAGAGGGTAAAATGCAACTTGCAATATACACGGAGATATTATTGCAGTAACTACTCCAGGATAAATGTCCCATATCTTATTTCTAATAACTGATTCATATTCATCATCCATAATATTTTTTTCTTGTCCTAAAGCTGAAGCATATCCAATATAGGCCATATTAATAGCTATGAATGAATAACATAAATTTGAAACTTTCATAGGTCTTAGAGAATCAACAATTTTTTGCCCAATTTTATGATCTAAATCTAAGTACTCTCTTAGTACTTCATGTCCCTTATCTTCTCTTGATAGCTTCATGACGTCTGCTTCTAATGAATTTACAAGTTTATTATGAAAGTCCATATAATTATCTATTGAGTTGGTTTGAATTTCATTTCTATTAAAAAGCGATTCTAAGGACCTTTGTTGAGAAGGAGGCATTTCACTAAATGCTTTTCTTATCATTTTAACAATTTTTTTATGATCATAAGAAGCAGTTATATAATCTAGATAACCTTTTAATTTCTTTTTTCTCGCAATATCAACATCATTTAGCGAGTCTTTGTATAAATCTAATAATATTTTTTCTTTTAAATTATCAATCAACTCTACAGATAGAAAATTAGATTCATAATTTTCTTTAAAATTTAAATCTTTTTTTATTTTTTCTATATCATCAGAAAAAAGCTGCGAGATTTTTTTAACATTTTTAGCATCTCGTACATTTTGAAAATGAGTAATTAAATCAAAGCGAGACTGAACTAAATCGGCCGTACACATTGAAATTGTAAATGCAGTAGTTAGATAAGTTGTAATGTCTGACATCATTGAAAAATATTCTTCTCTTGGTTGATCTCCTTTTACAAATGATGCAAAAAAACTATGAAAAAAGTCTCTACTTGCAATAAATGTAGAAAGACCTGCAAAGCATCTAATTGGCCAGTCTAATTTTAATTTTTGAGCTGGTATTCTTTTCTTTAACCTCTCTAGAGATTTTTGAATTTGATCTTTAAATTCTGGATTCTTTTTAAGCTCTTTATCAACGTAGTGAACAAGTTGAACTATTTTTTCATCATCTATTTCTCTAAGAATTCTAAAATGAAGTTCAGTATTTTTACTGTCTTTCAATGATTTAATTACAGATGAATAATAATCTTTAGTTGGAAAGTCTAATAAGGCCTTTATAAACTTAGGATTTTTTTTTAGAAGTAATTTAATTTCTTCGTATGAAGTAGCTTTAAAAATATCAATCTCTTGAGAGAAAATATTTAAAGAAAAGAGAATTAGTAATATACTTAAAAATGACTTTAGTTTCACAATAACTAATCGAAATTTCAGGTATATTCTTTAGAAATCCATACCTTTTTGCCTAAAATATCTAAAAAGGTTATTTCCTAAGTCAACAACCAAATCTCGACCTTCCATATCTAACGATAAGAAGTCTGTCATATAAGCTTTTTGTCTTGGTGTTAAGTTCTCTAATTTTTCTTTTAGAGATAAATTTGAATTTTTTGAACCATTATCTGGTTCAAAGGGAATGGTTCTAGTTTTTCCACCACCTGCACTTACCTTTGCTTTTGCTGATTTTGCGCTAGTTCCTAAGCTTTCAAGAATTGGATCGTCATCACCATCAGGGTCAGCAGTGAGCTCATTAATATCGATCATTGCAGAGTCTTCTTTATAGAACTTTACAAGTCTAACAAACTTATCGCTATATGCTTCAGCAACAAAATCTATAATTTCATGAAGAGGAATTTCTAGCTTTGCTACAATTTTAGCTATTAATTGAGGGTTAAGTTCAGTTGTTTTCCGATTTAAAAAACGACTCATAGTCGAAACGCCGATTTCTGTTAGTTCGGCCAAATCTTTTTGGGATAATCCCCCTCTAACTTGCATATATTTACGAACAATTCCTAAGAAATCTTCAATTTTGTCATAATTAAATTGCGCCATATTGGCCTCCTGAAATTTTATTGCATCTAAAAACAGCGACTTGCAATGTTTGTAAGTTGTGCAACCTCTTAATTTTCCTATCGGATTGCAATTTAAATTCCTTAGTGCAATTTTATTTCTTGACGCAACGAGTCGGTTATGCGATACTGATTTCACGCTGCAAGACACATGAAAATGTCTTGCTAAACCAAGGCTCAAGGGGGTCGGTCATGAAAGCACAAACCAACTTCAGATCAAGTAATTCTAAAAACACTTTGAATAGCGAAAGATATGAAGTTATTGAGAACGAGTCTTTAAAAGACACTAGTATCAATGGTTTAAAAATTTCAGGATCTCTCTTCTCTCTCTCAAACTTTGAAAACGTCACCTTTGAGTCTTGCGTTTTTTTTGGATCAAAGCTTGAGAACTGTGATTTTATTGGTTGTAAGTTTATCAACTGTGAGTTTCATTTCACAAGTTTTGACCATACAAATATTTTTGATTCAAATTTCGAAAATTGTTTAATTGTTGCTTCTCCTATGAAAGATACAACGATTTTTGAATCAACTATAGATCAAAGAAGTGCTCATTATTTATGGAAGACTCAAGCAAAACTTGATCACTGTTACATTAGTGGAGTCTTCTCTTCAGACTTAATTAAAAAAGTAGCTTAATAGCTTGCTATAGATAATAACCCGTCTACTTCAAGGATTTATCTGCAAGATGCAATTCTATAAACTGGTGAAGTAGCAATTCTTTCTCGGTGTGCAATCAATGGAATGATCCCCGGGCCATTTCTTTTCTCCTACCTGCCACCAGAGCTTTATGCTCTGGTGTCCTTATTCAAAAAGATCTAAATCAAAGTTTTTATAATACTCTGGATACATTTCTCTTATAGGTAAGATAAAAGTATTCTTGAATATTTTTCTCGTGTCTTTTTCCATTTCATCCCAAATATAAATTCTTGCAGGTATAGTTTTATCACCAAGGCTTTTTAAAGCTTCAACTCTATGATGACCTCCTATAATGAGGTATTCACCATTTCGAAGTATTGCCACCTGAATAGGATTCTTTAAATTGAAACCATAGGTTTTAATTCTCTCGGTTAATTCTTCAAGATTTTCTTTACTGCTGGTCTATGGGGAGCTGGAATAGGATGCATTGAACTAAGTCGAGAAATATCAATTTCCATAACATCCTCTATTAATCCTGTTTCACTTTTTTTCTTTGGTATATTTACTCTTACAATATTATTACCGAGAAAGCCGCTTCGTTTATGTATGCCAGGTAGTTGTTTTGCTGATTCAACTGTAATTTTTGAAGCATTATATATTTGTTCTTTAAGGCAATCATTTGCGAGAGCTGGAGAAATAAACAAATAAATTAAAAGCAATACATAAGTCATCGAAAACTTATCGGATTTATTTTAATAACATATTATTACTTGAACAAAAATCTAGGTTTTAATTTTTTCTGTAAAAACAGCCAATTGAGTTTTTATTTCTTTCAGATGCACTTAAAACAAGATGAGCTACTTCGGCCGCGTTTCTTAGACCAATTAAATTATCAGATAGCTTGGCATGTTTATAAAATCGGCCGATCTCATCATATAGTTCTGTGAACATGGCCTTGGCCCTTTTTAATCTATTCTTAGATCTTATTAAACCTACATAATTCCACATTGTTTGCTTAAGTGTTAACCAGTCTTGCTCTACTAAGGCTTGATCAGTAGAGTCATCACCAGAAAACCAATCATTAATTTCAATATCCGGAAAACGTTCTTTTAAATTATTTTCTTTTATAATAGTTTCAGCAGCAATATATCCAAATGTTAACCCTTCACATAATGAAGTTGATGCAAGTCTATTTGCTCCATGAATGCCATTGCAAGACACTTCTCCAACAGCAAACAAATTCTTCATTGGTGTTTTTCCATTAACATCTGTTTTTACTCCTCCACAAGTATAATGAGCTGAAGGAACAACAGGTATTGGATCTTTGGTAATATCTACCCTTTTATCTAAGCAATGCTGATATATAGTAGGAAATCTATTTTTAATCCACTCTGATTCTTTAAAAGAGATATCTAAATAAACACATTCATGCTTAGTTCTAATAATTTCTTCGGCAATTGCTCTTGACACTACATCTCTAGGAGCTAATTCACCATCTGGGTGATATTTTGTCATAAATCTTTCACCCAATGAATTAATTAACTTTCCACCTTCACCTCTTACTGCCTCTGATACCAAGAATCTTCTATGAGAAGAGCTGTCAAAAAAAGTAGTTGGATGAAATTGAATGAACTCCATATTTATAACGGGAACACCTGCTCTTTTGGCCATGGCATGCCCGTCACCTCTTGCTCCTTCAGAATTTGAATGGTGTAAATAGAGAGCACCAATACCTCCTGTTGCCAAAATTGTTTTTGATGCAAGAATTTTTAAAACTTCATCTGTATCTTGGTTTAGAACATAAGCTCCAATTACTTGAGGATCTAAATATCTATGTTGTATTTTGTTTCCATGGTGATTAGGAGTTATTAAATCAATTGCTGTATGTCCCGCAAGTATTGATACATTAGGAAAACGAGTTTTATCTTTTACATAATTTAATAAAGAGATCTGGATTTCTTTTCCAGTATAATCCCCCTTATAAATTATCCTATCAATACTATGAGCTGCTTCTCTTGTTAAGTTTAAGTTTCCACTCTCAGATTTAGAAAAATTAGAATTAGCCTTTTCTAAAAGAATTTCTTTTACAATTTGACCCGATCTTTGGGAAAGAATTTTTGCCGCTTCAATATTAGATGTTTCACTACTCGCTTTTTGAATATCATCTACAAGTGAATGATCTTCATTTGTATAAATGATTCCGCCTTGAGCCCAATAAGTATTCGTAATTTTAGGGTCTTTTTCTCTAGTAATAATACCCACATGAAGACCTTCTTCAGCTAGTTTAATCGCTGATGCTAGTCCAGCAATTCCACTACCAATTATTAATACATCAAATTGCGCTGTACTCATTATTTTCCATATTTCAAAGATATATCAACATGAGGAGCATCATATGTTATTGCTCCAATACTAATTGCATCTATGCCTTGTAAATTATAATTATCAATATTATTTAACCTGATTCCACCTGAAACTTCATAAGTCATATTGGCAGATTTAATTTTAATTGCCTCTAAAATCATTTCAGGAGAAAAGTTATCTAACATTAAATGGTTTATTCCAAATTCTTTTGCTTCTTCGATTTCTTTTAAGTCATGAACTTCTAATAGAATTGGAGTATAAAAAGATTTTAACGATCTAAAATATTTAATTGCATTTTCTACTCCACCAAAAAATGATTTGTGATTGTCTTTTATCATCCACATATCTGTTTGTCCGAGTCTATGATTAAAGCCTCCGCCGACAGTTACAGCATATTTTTCAAGGGCCCTTAGGCCAGGAGTAGTTTTACGAGTATCTAAAATAGCTATATTGTTTTCTTTAACTTTATTTACAAATTTATTTGTATAAGTTGAAATGCTTGTTGAATGTTGTAATAAGTTTAAAGCAAGTCTTTCACCTTGAAGAGCAATATTAAATGGCATCTGAAAAGTAATAATATTGTTATCTTTTTTATTAAAATTCTTGCCCTCATATTCAGAGAAATTTATATCTACTTCGAATCCTAAACATTTAAACACTTGATTAAAAAAAGGTAGCCCTGACAGTATTAAATCATCTTTAAGTTTTAACTCACAATTTACTACATCGTTAGGAATCGATGAAGAATAAGTTGCATTCCTACTAAAATCATCTTCAGCTAAAAAGTTATTTATACTGTTTTCAAAAAATGACGCGTCAAACATTTCTACCTCTTATAATGCCTTCTTTTAACACCATTAATGTCAAAATTGAATTATAGAGACAAGATTGAGCTTATATTTTAGCTAATTTTATCAAATTTAGTTAAGAATTCATCTATGAAGCTTATTATCGTCTATCTTTGTTTCATTTTCTTATACACTACTGCTCAAAATACAGGCCCTAGATATTTTAAGAAAAGCGACGTTCCGAAATACTTTCTATATATTAAGAAGAAGTTTAAAAGCAAAGAAAATGCTAATTTATTTTTTGCATATACAACAGGGTTAACAAAAAAAAAGCTATCGAGAAGAACAAAAAGAAACCATCGAACTTTCTTTCTAAATCATCTATTCACTCCATCTGGACTACATTTAAGTTCATTTTTAAGCTTTATTCTAATATTTAAAAAATTATCCTTTTTAAAATATTTCGTATTTATTTTGCCCTTTTTTTTGAATGGTTTTTATTCTCTAAAAAGAATTGGCGGAATTCAAATCATAAATTCAATATTCTCTGTAAAGAGATTCTATATTTTTCTTTTTGTATTTCTCTTTGACTATATTTTTGGAAGTTATAGACATTCTCCACTTAGTTTTACTTATAGTTTTTTGTTTTTAGGATGTTTCTACTCTGTCGATAAAAAAATCATAGAAATTCTTCAGTTAAAAAGAATCATTATTTCAATTATATTTGCTCAAGTTTTACTTTGCTTTTTAACTGGAAATTTTATTAATCCAATCAATACCTTTTTAGGTTTCTTACTTTCTTCTTTATTTTCTCTATTCTTCCCAATATTAGTTCTTACACTACTCTTTCCTTTTTTCCCGTTAATTAGTATTTCTGAATTTTTAATTTCTTTTTTTAATTTTTTAATTAACATTGATACAAGTTTTAACTTCGACTTGTGGCCAATTTTACCTGTAACACTTGGCACTTTTATTTTGTTATTTTATAAAAATAAAATATATTTTTGGTCTATTTTATTCCTAATTTCTTCATTCCCTATTCTAAATCACGAAAAAGTAGTTTTTAGGAATAGACACAAAAAACCTGATTATGGAAAAGATCTTTTAGAAGAGCATATGACTAGAATAAAAAGAACTAGTAGAGGTTATAAGATTTGGTACAAAAATAATTTATATTGCTATAGGAGACTCTATTATTTCAATTACTTACGTAGGTGTAAAATTAATTAGCATTAATATAAAGCTTATAGACTCTAAGGCAGGACTTCGTTTTGTAAAATATAATATAACTAAATGAAATTACTAACTTTTTTTGTGCTGGGAATATTCTTTATTTCTAAAAATACATTTGCTCAATATAATCAAAAGGAATTCCTTTTAAAATCTATATCTATTGCTGACTCTACTTTTAAAAATTACCCTCCAGATAAATTTTTTGTAGTCGGATTAGGAAGAAGTAACGTTGCCATAGATGCTGCTTTAAATAAAAAGCTCACAAAAAAAGACTTTGCTAAATACTATAGCTATATCCCAATAGAAGGTTTGAGTGCTTTGCGAAGTTTAAGTAAAGAGGAAATACATCAATTTTTAAAAACAATTCTACCTTCAAAAGAAAAATTAAATGGCAGAAAAATTGTAATTCAAAGAGTTCTTTGGGAAGGATTAACCATGGCAAAAACTCTCAATTACTTTAAAGATTTTTTAATTGAACAAGATTATCCACATACAATACATGCTCACTTCATTACTGGAATCTTAGGTGCTCAATCCCTTGAAAAAGAATTATTATTCAATTCAAAATTAAGAGAAAAATTAAAAATTAGATTACTTGAAGATGATAATTATAGAGAAACAATTGTTGGAGAAATCGACAATATTCAATATCGAATCCAACTTACAGACATATTAAAAACTGCAAGACTCAAACCCAAGAAGGTTAAAGAGTTTTTAAAAGATTCTGTTTTTGAAGACAATCAAAGGTATTCCGACTTGAAAGAAAACTTAGTTCGAGTTCAAGAAGGTAAATCTTGTTTAAATATTTTTCAAAGGTGGAGCCTTGAATAAATTTTCGTTTTTCCTTCTTTTTATTTTCATATCTTCTAACACTTATTCTGAAATTGATAAGGCCTTTAAGAAAAGTTGTATTTCTAAAATAGAAAATATCCTCCTTTTAAATATAGATAAACTTCGTAAAATTGAAAATGAAATAAAAAGTATACTTCCAGGAGAAACGATTTATTTTAAAAGTAAAACAAGTAAAGATGGCTTCTTTAGATTTGAAGCATTTCAACAAGTTCTTTCAGAAGAAAATAATGAGGAAATGGGAGAAATTTTGTTTAAATATTTTCCCACTCGTAAGAAAATTTTTATCGATACAATTTATGTCGAAGAAAAATTTAGAAATATGAAACTAAGTTTATATTTTAAATTAAAGGTTTTAAATAAATATCCAAAAACTGAAATTATTTCTTCAAACTTGGGACTTGATAATTTTAATGCTTTTGAAAAACATTTTCAAATTACAAATGATATTGAGAAATCTTTAAAAGCAACACCAGCATATAAAGCATTAAAAAAAATAGGGTATTCTAAAATCGATCTGGCTCAATCAGAACCAGACTTTGAGAGTAGATCAATACCATTAGTTGTTTTGAAATCTAATAATTAAGTAATTTTATCAATTCGTTAGTCACATCTTCCACTTGCGGAAGAAGTACATTTTCTAAATCTGGGTTATAAGCAATATGAGAATCTTTAGTAGTAACTCTCATAATTGGAGCATCTAAGTACTCAAAACATTCTTCATTTACTCTAGCTGCTATTTCTCCTGCAAACCCAGAAGTTTTAGTTTCCTCGTGCGCAATTAATAATCGGTTCGTTTTTGCAAGAGATTCTTTTAATAAATCCATATCAAATGGAACAATAGTTCTAGCATCAATTACTTCAACAGAATAACCTTGAGACTCTAAAGACTTAGCAGCATCTAAAGACTTTTGAACTAATGCTCCCCATGTAATCACAGTGGCATCTTTTCCTTCTCTAACAATTTTTCCTTTACCAAATGGGATCATATAGTTCTCACCTGGATCAGCAGTTCTATTATACCCTTGATAATAAAGGTGCTTATGCTCTAGAAACATAACTGGATCATCAGCCCTTATTGCTGTTCTCAAAAGACCTGCTGCATCTGCTGCATTAGATGGATAAGCAACACAAATTCCAGGTATATGCGAAAAGAAAGACTCTCCACATTGAGAGTGATACATAGCTCCTCCTCTTAAATATCCACCAATTGGAACTCTAACAACCATTGGACATTTAAAGTCACCACCAGATCTATATCTTGTTGTGGCCATTTCATTTTTAAGTTGCATAAAGGCCGTCCAAATATAATCAAAGAATTGTATTTCAACGACAGGCTTTAATCCTCTCATTGCCATTCCTATAGCTCTTCCAATAATATTTGCTTCAGCTAGAGGTGAATTAAAAACTTGATTATCTCTTGAAACCCTTTGAACACCAGAAGTAATTTTAAAAACGCCACCTTTACCTTTCAAGTCTGTTTCTAATTTTTCTAATTGAGAAAAATCAGCTACATCCTCTCCAAACATTCTTAGTAGTGGGTTCTTTTTAAATTCATTTTTAAGAACTGTGTTGATTGCTCCGGCCATTGGAATATCATCTTTACCTTCAAAGCTTCCCTGAGTTTCAAATTCACTAGAATCAATTGGAAGGCTAACTGAATAGAGATGATCCATAGCTGTAGACTTTTCTGGCCAACTTGTTTCGATGGCCTTCTTCATCGCCTCTCTAACATTTTCAGAAACTTCATTAAATATTTCACTAATTTCTTCTTCTGTTGCAACTCCACAGTCAATTAGTGTTTTTGGATATGAATTAAAAACATCTTTTATTTTTTCATCTTCAAGCTCTTTAGCTGTTCTATACATAGATTGATCATCACTCATTGAATGAGAGTATGGTCTAGTTACATGTGCATGTAATAAAACTGGTCCATTGCCTTTTCTTAAATAGCTTTCAGCTTCCTTAACAGCCCCATAACTTTCAATCGGGCAATTTCCATCACATTCGATTATTTTTAATCCAGGGAAACTTGATAATGCTTGTGAAATAGATCCTCCAGGTGTTTGAACACTGGTAGGAACTGAAATAGCATATCCATTATCTTCCACTAAATACATTACAGGTAGTTTATTAACACAAGCTGTAGTTAGACCTTCCCAAAACTCTCCTTGTGAAGTCGTACCATCTCCAGTTGAAGCATAAACAATCTCATCTTTATTAAATGGAATATTTGAGACATCGACACCTTCATCTTTCAACTGAGTAAGATATCTGCCTGCTTCTGCAACTCCACATGCTTGTAAAAATTGAGTTCCTGTACATGAAGATTTTGATATTATATTTAAATTAACATTTCCCCAATGAGCAGGCATTTGCCTTCCATGAGATGCTGTATCACCAATATTTCCATTTGCTTGGCACAACATTTCATATGGAGTTACACCTAAGCCTAAACATAATGCTCTGTCTCTATAATATGGAATAAAATAATCGTATTTAGGCTTTAAAACAGATGCAACAGCAGAAAGAATTCCTTCGTGCCCAGCACCTGATATCTGAAAAAATGCTTTAGATTGTTTCTTCATTGAAATTTCAGCATCATCAACTTTTCTAGAAGTGTATACATTTCTTAACATCCAGAGAAGTTGCTCTTTATCTAAGTTTAATTTTTTTATTAACTCTTTTTTAGAAAAGCTAGTCGTTTTTTTATTTGAAGGTTTTGTTGTCACTTTCTTAGTTGCTTTTTTTCGAGTCACTTTTTTCTCCGATTTCATATTCGTCCTGATATAATAATTAGCTGCAAAGCACAATAACTTATTGGAAACAGTTTAATAAAGGTACTTCATTTTGTAAAAATTGATGTTTTGCATTGTACCTCCAAAGCTTTAAATTTATAATGATTGTATGGATTTTGGTAATTTTTTCAGCACCTATATTAGAGATACATTCACTAGCACAAAGCTAGAGCGTCCAGAAAAGGATGATACTCCTCACAAATTTGAACCTTTGTATTTTAAAAATTTCATGAGTTTTCAACTTGTTTATTGTTGGCCTTATGATGGACGAGACCATATGACTGGCCAGGTAATTCCAGTACCTGGAAAATTGAGCTTAAATATAAAAACAGATCAGTTTTTTTCTAATTATATTAATAATGAAGAAGAAGAATTAAGAGATATTGAAATTATTTCTCAAACTAAGATTCCTAACTTAGATAAACTAAAAAAAGAATTAACCGAAATTAGAAGGAAGCTTTTGGCCAATGAAAATGTAACCTTTCCTGGATTCACTAAATTTTGTATTGAAAAACAGATGGGTGGCCGAAAAATATTAAGCATGGTTAAAGACTTTGAGGATGTTAACGATCCTTACTATAATTTCATCAAAAAAATTCAAAAAGATTTAAATATAATTTAAAAACCTGTTGAAATAGAAAGTGCAAACCTTCTATCTTCTTTTCCACGATATTCTGATGAAGTTGTATCAACTGCATATGAAGTAAAATCAAATTCTACTTTTTGAGTTCTTATTCCAATTCCTCCAGACCCAAATCCGTCACCATATCCAAACCTGAAAAATAACTTTCTTGCGATATCAATTTCCATACCTAGACCAATCTTTCGAGTGGCCGAAGCACTAGTCTCACTACCAATGTCTCGATAATTTGCCTCAAAATGTACTCTCACTATTCGACCAATTTGAGGAGTGATTGAAAAACCAACATCAATAGCATTAGGTACTTTATCAGGTGCTCCAGCGGCCCTACCAGTAAAAGTCTGATCTCCTGCATTTCTTAAAACAGCAGAAAAGGTTGGCAAATATGTCCAAGGTAAAGTTAACTTTGTTCCGGCCGTTACAATAAAAGCAGTTCCCTTTTGATAGTCACCGTCCTGTAAATCCACTGTTAAATTTGGATCTGCTTCGTCTTTAACTTCACTTCGTTTTAATAATAATCCTGTAGCCCCAAATTTAATAATACCACCAAACAAAGATAAATTTAATCCAACATACGGGCCATGATCAGTTCTCTTTGAATACTCAAATAATGCTCCTGCATTTGTTCCTATGGTAGCTCTAGTCTGTCTCGAAACTAAATATCCAGCGGTAAAATATCTTGTAGTAAAGTTTGGTAAAAAGTGAAAACGGCTGTAATATAATTTCCCTGTATTTTCTAATAATAATTTTCTCGTTCCATCTAAACTAAATGAATCAGAGAAATTTGAAACTGCATCTGATAATTTCCCACCAGTAGCTATATTCATCGCATCTTTGTTCGTTTCAATGTGAAAATTACTTAAATGAAAGTGCGTCTTTCTAATTGTACCTAATCCTGCTGGGTTATAAAAAGCAGCCGAAGAATCATCTACTTTTGAAATAAATGCATTCCCCATGGCCAGTGCTCTAGCAGAAGTAGCAAACTCAGGAAAAACTCCATCGTTGAATTCTAATATAGCAAATGACTTTAGAGAAAAAGTCAGACACAAAAAAATTAATGGCACTCTAATAGCTTTCACAGTCTATATTTTAACCTTTATAGCAAAAATATGAAGCAATGCAGTAATTACCATATTGAGTGAAGTACTCGGATACCAGACCCTTTTTGACACCACTAGGGTCAAGCAATGTCATTATTTATATAAAAACAGCAATTTAACCTTATAAAGCTTACTTCTGATAATCTAGAAAAAATTTATTTTTAAAAATATTTTAAGCAGATTTTTTTTAACTTATAACTGAATTATTAATGAAACGAATTTAGGAGTAATTTATGAACAAATTGATCATTTTACTAGGGTTAATGTTTTCTTTTTCTACTTTTGCAAACCAAATAGAACTTAATAGCAAAACAATAGAATTAGGAAAGCTAAAAGGAAATCCTACTGACACAGTTATTGAAATTGTTAGAACAGCTCAAACGCCAAAAAAAGTTAAGGCCAATTATCAACTTCCAAAACTAATTAGTGTTTGTGCAGAAACTAGAACACGAGTTATTCATATTCCAGGTAGAACTGTTGTTCATTGCAGAAATACTGAAAGAGGAAGGGTTTGTAGAACAACTTGGATTCCACCAAGAACAAGATATGAATCATATTGTGCTAGATACGAGCCAAGATTAGTATTTGCTTCAAAAACTTTAAACTTAGATTTCAAAAAAGCTGCTAAACTAGCTGACGATGATAGAGAAGTTTTTGCTATCAATATCAGGCAAGAAAACAGAAGCGATGTTTACCCAGAAATTAGTGGGAAAAGCGTAATAACTGAACAAGATTACAAAATCAGACTGAAGAAGTTCTTTGGAAAATTACGAGGAACTTTGGAGTTTATTGCGAAATAAATGCACTAAGGCCGGCCCACTCCCCGTAGGGCCGGCTTTTTCTCAACTCTACTAATGATTTCAACTAGATAAAGTGAATTTTTTTTGCATATAAACAAGACAAAATTTTAATTCACTGATATTAATTCAGATAGAAACAGATTATGAGGAGAATATATGAAAATTTTGGCCACAGTTTTATTTTTACTTACTTTAGTACAAGTTCAAGCTGCTGAAATTGTAACTAATACTGACAAAAAAAGTTTTGATGCAATAAAAGATTATTTAGAAAAAAATTCTGATAAATCAAAAGCATATAAAAGAATTGCTTTTTTTGTAGATACTGAAAAATTAGAATTATTCAGAAAGTATCAAACTCAATTTAGAGTTAGACAAACTAAAACAAAAACTGAAATTTCAATTATCATCCGTGACACAAAAAAAGTTCCAGTAAATCTAAAAAGATTACCTGCGAGATTTTCGAAGATTGCAAAATGTGATGTTAAAATTATTGTTGGAAAAGGAGCTGTTAATTATTGTGTAATCAAAATGATAGTAGATGGTAGACTTGCCAAAAATGAAGTAACTCAAATGTTTATAGACTCACCAGAGTTTGATAAATTTTTATCAGCTTCAATTCATACCAATAAAATAAAAAGACTAATTTTTGAAAACCCTATCAAACCTTTTTATGCAGTTCTAATGGATGGAAAACAATATCTTTCAAAAGAGAAAGTTTGGACAGTTGAGTCTTGGACAAATAAAGACAAAGAACAAACTTTTGAAGTTTCAATGAATACAACAAAAGACACTTCAAAAACAGATGTTAAAACAATGCTTCAAACTTTAAAAGGTAGTGGTGCTTCAACTACAAATGAAGAAAAATCAAATTTAGTTTGGTATTTTTCAAATATCGTTAAAGAAGCTACAAATAGATAATCATAATTAAGGCCCAAGAAATTGGGCCTTATATTTTCATATAATACCCAAAGCCCCTTTTTGTTAATATTAATTCTGAAATTGTTTTTTTTCTAATATTTTTAATGTGCATTTCAAGAGCTTTAAAACTCATTGACTCATTTTTATCTTTCCCTAAAAAAGATAAATCTTCTTTAGAAATAACAATATTTGGAGATCGTGCTAATCTGTAAAAGATATTATATTCAGTAACACTTAAATGTACTTCTTCATCATTCTCTTTTAATACTAAGCTATTCATTAGAGGATTTAAGATAAAAAACTTATTATTAATAATTACCTCGTTACTAACAAATGTGGCCCTAATATTTTTTCTCAACATCGAACGTAATAAATCAAATTCAATTGGCTTTTTAATAAAGTTTGAAGCTCCTAAATCATAAGCTTCAATTCTTACTTTAGTGTCTGACTTGGCCGACATAACAATAACTCTATTATCAATATTTTTTTCTTTTTGAAGAATTCTTAGAATATCTAATCCCGAAAAATCATTTAAGTTTATATCAATAATATATTGGTCGAATTTTTCACTAGCAATTGTTGATACACCTTCAGAAAATGAGCTTTTAAAAACAAAGGAAATATTAATTTCTTGTTTAAAATGATGCTCCATTAGTTTTAAAATGCTTAGATCATCCTCTATTACTAAAACTTTTTGCATCCTAAACCCCTGAAATTACATTAATTATTGTAATTAATTGAAAAACCCAACTTTATCATACCATAACCTTGCCCAATACTTACCCAATTGTAATAAATTATAGACATGAAAAATAAAAGAAACTTTATATTCATATTTATCATCTTAACCCTTTATTCATGCGGAAATGGAAGTGATAGCAACAACTCAAGAAGTAGCAATGATTCAAATCCTGTATCATCTGCAAGCACAAGACAGATTACTGTTGAATGTGGTGACTTAAATTCTATTAATGAACAAAACTGTCTCGACGTTGCTAGTGATGAAGTAATTGTTGATATAAATATTGAAAATGAAATCTCAAATAATATTTGCGAAGAGGATATCAATTGGAGCATCCAAGAAGATTCTCAAACAATTGAAACCGTAAATGGGTGTGAGGCAACTTTTAATGTAACTATAACTAATGATTTTACCGAAGAAACAGTAATTGAAAACGGTGAGGATACCTACCAAGAAGAATTGGAAATTATTGACGATTTAAACCATCCTGCTTTTAATAATGTTTTAATTAAAGATGACTTCCTTCTTCTAGATTTCAAATCACTACTAATTCATTTAAAAATTAATTTTTTCAATCTAGAAACTATCAACACAATAAATGGTCTAGACAATATTATCCTTCTAGATAGTAATAACAATATAATTAAGAAAGTTAAATGTGCCGGAAAAAGCTGTGTCAAACAAGATAGATTGCAAATCAATGGGCTTAAAATGGCCAGCTCTATACTTATAAAAAAATCATTAATAGGTAATCATTTTACAAATATTAAAGAGATGACCATTATTAAAATTAATAATTAATTATCTAGATTTTCTACCTGGAAATCTATGAGGCGTTAAATGGTTTCCAAGATATCCTGTTCTTAAGTTCTTAATTGATTCAATTCTTTTTTCAGCAAGTAAGTCGGTTGCTTGATATACAGGAATATTTTCATTTTCAGAAATCTTAAAAACTTTCAAAGTTGTATCATAAATAGTATTGATCATTCTTCTGGCCTTGTTATCAGACCAACCTTCAAATTCAATACTTACATTCATTAATCCCCCAGCATTAATTAAATAATCTGGAGCATATAAAATATCTTTGTCTTTTAAAATATTTCCATGCTTGTTTTCTTTAAGCTGGTTATTTGCAGCACCACAAACAATTTTACATTTAAGTCTTTCAATAGTGTCATCGTTTATTGTGGCCCCTAGTGCACATGGAGCATAAATATCACAATCAACATCATAAATTTCATCAGAGCTTAGAACTTCAGCGTTTGGACACATCTCTTTAAAAAGTTCTATATTTTTTTCATTAATATCATTAACAAAAACTTTGGCTCCTTCATTAAAAAGAATTTCACCTAAATTTCTTCCTACTGAACCGGCTCCCTGTAATGCTACAGTTTTACCTTTTAGACTTTTACTACCCCAAACTTTTGTGGCCGATGCTTCCATTCCTCTAAAAACACCTAATGCAGTATATGGAGATGGGTTACCTGATCCACCATGTGTTTTAGCAACACCACAAACATTATTAGTTTCTGTATAGACGTGCTCTATATCTTCTACACCAATATTTACATCTTCTGCCGTGATATATCTTCCATTTAAACTTTCAATAAATCTTCCATATGCTCTAAATAATGCCTCAGATTTATCTTTTTCTGGGTCACCAATAATTACGGCCTTTCCTCCGCCTAGATTTAGTCCCGAAACAGAAGCTTTATATGTCATTCCTTTGGATAGTCTTAGAACATCTTCTAGAGCCTCTTCTTCAGAAGAATAGGGCCACATTCTTGTACCACCTAAGGCCGGTCCTAAAACCGTATTATGAATAGCAATTATTGCTTTTAAATTACAACTTGGATCACTAAAAAATACGACCTCTTCGTGACCATCTTTATACAACCTTTCAAAACTCAACATCTGCTCGATCTCCTTGAACTAAGGCAAAATATTCACTAAAATAGCGTATAACGCATTAAATTAATTTGCGATATATTAGACTTTCAAGGATGAAATACGTATGCACACCGTGTCAATAAACATAAAAAACAAAGAAACTATCATTGAGATAAATGAAAACGAAACTATTTTTGATGCAGCTGACAGACAAGGGGTAGAGCTTCCTCATGGATGCCTGTCTGGTTCATGTGGAGCTTGCAGAGTATTTGTTTTAGAAGGTGATGAAAACTTTAAAGATCCTAGCTACGTAGAGCAAAATACTATTGAAAACATTAAAGATCATATGAAGTTAAATTCTTCCAATGATAAAGAAAGAAAAATTAGATTAACTTGTCGAGCAAAGGTATTAGGTAATGTGAAAATAGAGGTTCTATAAGCGTTCTAGCTCACCTTTAATTTTCAAATAGCTTCTATTGTCTTGCCAAATTTCTTTATAAATTAATTGACTGCCTTCTTTTTCCAATCTGAGTCTAAACTCTTCTTTACTTAAAGTTAATTGAGAGTTTGTAATTTTTCCAACTCTCCTTCCTTTATAAAGTAGGTTGTTGCCATCAATATTAAAAACTGAAGGTGGGTATTCTGCATTAATAAAATCACAAGAATATCCCCCCTCAAGAATATAAAGTTTTTGGTTTTTAACTCTCAAGGATAAATAGATATTTGAACACTCACCATTGGACTTATGAGTTTTGAACTCTCCAACACCTTCCCATTTTCCAGAGAATGAATATGAATTAAAAGATAGAATTAATGTACTTAAAAATAATATTGCTTTCATACAAGCAATTCTTGCCGTTTTTTCCTTCTTAGTAAAGCATTGATTGCATCTGATGAATCCACAGCTGAATCCCATGCTGTATATATTTGATTTTTAATACCTGCTCTTAAATCTCCAGCTACATATAACCCTTCAACACTAGTGTGACCCTTTGAATCAGTAATTACGAATCCACGTTCATCTAAATCAGCTCCCAGTTGCTTGGCCAAATCATTATAAATGATCATACCAAGTGAAACAAATGCGAAGTCTACTTTTACATCCTCACCATTTTTTAACTTAAATCCCTCGAGCTTTAATTCTTTTGCATTTCCATTAACATCTATAATTTCTTCCTTATTAACATTAATTTTGTAGAGTTCAATTAAATTACTTACTTCTTCATTAAATTCAGGTTCTTTTCCATGTGTATAAATTGTCATTGAAGGTGTTTTGTATCTTTCATATAACATAATCGCTACCCATGCTGCTCCAGAATTATGACCTATTACACCTGTATCTTTTCCGAATACGTGATGTCCATCACACCTAAGGCAATAATCAACGAGTTGAACATTTGCATATGGAAGAATTGGTTGAATCGATCCATTTATTTCAGGTTGAACATCCATTACACCTGTACATAAAATCACAAAGTTTGCTTTGTATAAATCACCTTTGTTATCTACTAATTCAAATACTCCATCAGAGTTTTTCGAAATAGTCTCTACTCCTCTATTTTTAATTAGGTTTAATTTATCTTTAAAATTTCCTTCTTGGAGAAAATCTAAAGTTTCTTTATTTGGGTCAGCTATCCCTTTTTTATATCCAAGATGTGCTGGAGTATTTTCAACTTTTGCAACCCAAAACGCTCTAGATTTCTTTCTATTCTTTGGAGAACCTGGAAAGAACAATGTTTCATCATTATTCAGAACTGATCTCAGAACGGCCATTGTTCCAGCACTACCACCACCAATAACAGCTATAGGGTAAATTTTATTTTCCATATCTTATCCTTTATAAATGTATCTATATTCTAAGTCGTAGAAAGCTCTTCTTTTGTTACAGAATCTGTAGTGTCATTACTTTCATGAGCTTCTTTTTTTGAAAATACATGCTTCTCACCATCAACACTCTTAATTCTGATCGACTTAATTTCGGTATCTTCAGTATCTAATATTTCAAATGAATAACCTTCCCAAAATATTATTTGTCCTACTCCTGGGTAGTTATCACCTAACATATCTAAAATAAATCCTGCTAAAGTAGAATAGTTATCATTTAAAGGTATTTGAATATCGAGATCCTCATGTAGATCTCGAAGAGATATCGCCCCTTCTAAAATTATACCTTGTTCAAGATCATCCTTTCTAAATTTTTCAGTAATTGTATCCTCATCTTCATCGTGTTCATCTTGAATATCACCAAAAATTTCTTCAATTATATCTTCTAACGTTACAAGACCAACAACTATTCCTTGTTCATCTTTAACTAGAGCTAAATGTACTTTCTTTCGATTCATATGATCAAAAACAGCATTTATTTTCATATGTTCATAAACAAAGAATGGCTCCTTTATATATTTAGTAACATCAAAGTTTTCAACTTCATGATTATTTACAAAAGATAAATCTTTAACGTGTAAACAGCCGATTACATCTTCAAGGCCATCAATACATACTGGATATCTACTGTGAGTATCCTCCCTAATTTGTTTTATAATTTCTTTAAAACTAGTACTTTTATCTACAGACTTAATTTGACTCCTAGGAATCATTACATCTTTAACTTTGATTGTTGGAAACTCTAAAATTGAATTTAAAAGTTCAATTTGCTTAGAATCCATTGTTTTCTCTTTCTCAGCTCTGCTGATCATATACTCCAAATCATCCTTTTGAACTAGCTTCCCTCTAAGCTGAGCATTCTCTCCTAAAATCTTTTCAATTATTGCTACCATCGACATAACAATTGGATAGAGCAAATAAAAATTAATCTGAAGAATTTGAATGCAAAAAACTGCTAACCTTTCAGCATGGGTCCTTGCAAATGTTTTAGGTATTATTTCACCAAATATTAAGATGAAAAGAGTTGTTACACCGACACTAATTCCAATTGCATCACTTTCAAATAATCTAGAAGCAATTGATGTGTTCAAAGAGGCAGCAAATATATTAACGATATTATTTCCAACAAGAATTGTCGTTAAAATTTCATTTGGTCTTTCAACCATGAATTTCATAACTCGACCTTTCTGACCACCTTCATCTATTAACTGGCTGGCCCTATCAGGCCCAATCGACATTAGTATTGCTTCTGAGCCAGAGAAAAAGCCAGAACCAAAAAAACATGCAATTAAAACGACTATTTCCCAATATTCAATCATTGAATACCTCTAGAATAAAACGTTGCCTTTTTAATTTTAAAAATTAAATAAAATATATATAAATATTGGGAGGTTCTTTTTTCTATCGCGTGTTGGACACGCCTATAAGACGGAGGTTCTATAAAATCAATCCTTTGTTGATTAATAATAAAATTTTTAAAGTAGTCTATTCCTTTTATTGATCGACCACTTGGTAAGTTATAGTTTACACAAATTTCAACAAAATTTCTACGAAATATGTAATTTCAACATGTTAAGAAAAATTAATGTGATAGTGGCCTGCCTTCAAAATTATGGTCAGAATACACAATTCGATCATTCATCTCATGATCAAAACCTTGAAATTTCGATATGTTAGCTACATTTCTAAATATCGTCTGACATTTATAGCAAATAACTATGGGTTTAAGCTTCTTAAATAGAAAGAAATCAAATGCATATAAAATTATAAAGCTTATCCCATAAGTCCAGATTGATAAAATTGCAGCAATTACAAATAAGATGACACCCAGCTTTCTATTGAAGTCTTTCTGTGAATAAAAGTCTTTTCTATCACAACAAGGACAGACATCTAGCTCATTTTTTAAATGTTGCTCTGAAAAATTAACCTTTTCTTCATTATTACATACAGTGCACTTTGCATTTTTAGCACTTAAAGTTGGATGAACTTCAATGCTTGAACCACAATCTGAACATGTAATTTGAACTGACATTTTTTCCATAAAATAAACCTTCTTAACGAGTTATATATCGGCCATCGAATTAAATGAAAAGCTGGTATTTAAAAAACAAATAACTAGCTGCTAACTCACCAAAAAAAGAAAAGAATACCATAACATAAAGGACACCTGTGGCGCTTTGAATACTTCTCATTCTAATTAATCTCCATGAGAAATAACTTAAAATACCTATAACTAGATAACCCCAACCAACTCTCATTAATAACACTATCCAATTAAACATATATCCAACACCAAGATCAGATCCAGGTTGAAAAAAGTTTAAATTTTGAGAAATTAAGATAACTAGTGCAATTAGTTTCACCACCATTATTGTCCACAATATCAAGGTAGATTTTATTAAAGGTCGTTCACTTAACTTTGGCGTTACAAGGTACCAATGTCCTAATAACATCGAATACATAATTACACCCAAATAAAATGTTGATGAAAAAAACTGAAAGTAGTTTATTAAGCTTATTTCTACTGTAACCTTATTAATAAATAAAATTAACATACTGGAACCAAATATGATTTGGAAAAAATATAACAACCACATTAACCTACTTTTTACATCCTTATGAAATAAATACTGTAAGAGTAAATTTATTAATGAAATATAATACACGATTGATAGCTTTGAATTCCAATGAGAACTTCCTAAATGTATAACAAGCCCAATAATAAGAGCACCCATACAAACGCTAGTCATGAGTTTAAATACTCCAACTCCAGTTTTTTTAGTATTTGCTAGAACTGTAAAGCTTCCGGTTCCTAAAGATAAAGCAATAAGAAAAAATTCTGACATATTTTTTATTAATTCCATACTAAACCTAATGTATTTTCCTCAACCTGATCTTTAATATATTTAATAAACTTATCAATTATTAAATGATTTACTGAAGGGATTTTTCCTTCATATTTTTTAGATTTTTCCACATAACAAAAATCAAACCATTGACCAGATGATTCAGGTACATCTTCACAATTACTCACATGAACGAATAATTGAATATTTCTATCTGAGTATGTGTAAGGATGCATTATAAATAATGGTAATTTTTTATTTGCAGGAATAGAAAAGTTAACTTCCTCATAAACTTCACGACGAGCAGCATCTTCACTACTTTCACCTTCTTCAATTTTTCCGCCTGGAAATTCTAACAAACCATTTAAAGGTCCTTTTTCCTCTCTAACCTGCATCCAAAGCGATAATCCTTCACTTGTTATATTTTTACAAAATATAACAATAGAAACCGGTATAATTTTGCCTTGCAATATACTTCTCCCACCTTAATCTCTTAAAGGCTAGATAGCATATATTTCAACCCCTTGGCCATTGAGTCCTTTTTCTGATAACTCTCCAAAAGATGAATTTTATCAACTCGAAATCACTTATATTTGCGCCCATGGAAGGTATTACTGATGAAACCTATAGGCTTGCTATTATGAAAGCATTTCCAGAATGGGATTACTATGGAGTAGATTTTTTAAGAGTTCCCTCAGTTGGCCATTATAAGGACGATTTTATCTTAGAGCACTTTGGAAAAAGTATTTATTCTAATAAATCATTAAAGGATAAAACTATCTTCCAAATATTAACTAGTGAAAAATCAAACACTGAATACACTGTAAAACAAATTGAAAATTTAAATATAGATTGGTTAGACCTTAACTTAGGATGTCCATCTAAAACAGTTAACTCACATGGGGGAGGAGCATTCTTACTAAGTAAACATACTATTTTAAGAAAGATAATTCGAACAATAAGGAATAATTTTTCCAAGCGATTTACAGTTAAAATTCGAGTTGGATATAAAAGTGATGAAAACTTTTTAGATTCTTTAAAACTTTTTGAAGATGAAGGCGTTGATGCAATCACTATTCACGCACGAACGAGAGATCAACTCTATAAAGGTATTGCAAACTGGGACTATTTAAAACAAGCTACAGAATTTTCAAATTTACCAATTATTGGAAATGGAGATGTATGGACAACGACTGATTATAATAACTTTTATAAAAAAACGAATTGCCACTCTTTAATGATGGCCAGAGGAGCTCTGAAAACTCCTTGGATGGCCAGTCTACTAAAATCCCGAATTGATGAAAATGATTTAATAGAACTTAGAAAACAACAAATAAAAAAGTATTTCACCTATTTATCAGAAGAATTCATTAATAAAGGTCTAAACGAAAAAACAACTTTGAAAAGATTCAAATCCTTTTCGCGATATCCATTTGATGATTTTAAAAACGGCACTGAAATCAAAAGCAATATTTTAAGAACTCAAAGTTTAGAAGATTTTTTAAACACTTTATCTAATATATAATTTTTATATTTATCAATAAAATAACTTTGAACTATTCCCAAAATACAAAACAAAAGTGAATAAAACTCACCAACAATTGAAGATAAAAACAGGCAAAATACAAAAGGAGATAAATAAGGTGTGACTATTATTTTTTTCTGACAACGCATAAATAATTTTTTAATAATTTTATCTATTAAAAAAATAAATTTAAATGCTGAAAATCTAAACTTTGGGTTTTGATATTTAATAATTAAAAATTCATTAGTTAAAAAAATTGGCCATATATATCCTAATCCATAAAAAACTAATGATAGTTTATTATTAACAAATGCACTTAATATAAAAAATGTTAAAAGAAAGCACAGTACTAAATAAACTTCTTCTTTCGAAAGTTTATTTCCTCTCAAACTAAAACTCCATTTTTATGAAGAAATGTAATTTCTGGAAATTGCATTGATACTGGTGAATTAACAACCATTTGAAATACATACATAAATTCATCCAAATTTAATGATTTATCAGGATTTAAATTTATATCTATTTTTTCCCAAAAAGGCGTATCTATTGCTCCTGGACATAATGTAGAAAAGCGTACTCCTAACTCCTTCCATTCTTTCCTAAGAGAATCGATCAGACCGTGTAAAGCAAATTTAGAAGCACTATATCCCGATGCATTCTGATATCCATACTTTCCGGCCGTAGAGGTTATAGTAACGATATGTGTTTGATTTTCTATAATAAAATTCAATGCATGCTTTAATATGTGAAACGTACCTAAAGTATTTGTCTGAATTTGTTCTAAGAACTCTTTTGAGGACGTTTCTACCAATGGAGAAATATAACAAATACCTGCATTGTTTATAATTAAATCTAGTTGATCAGTAGTTTCATTAATCGTATTGAATAAGTTTTCAACTTCTTGTTCAATACCTATATCACAAACAATATCAACAAAATTACCATGTTCAATTTCAGAGCCAGATCTAGAAGCTCCAAAAACAGTATAGCCTTCATCAAGTAAATAATAAGCTATTTCTTGACCAAGACCTGAAGATGTACCAGTTACAAGTGCAAACATATAAAAAGGATAATTTTAAATAGACAATTTTGAAAGTATTAAATTAAAGCGCCAGTCTGAGAAACTGGCGCTTAGGTTTTATTATTTTGCGACACCAACGGCCTTAGTTTCTCTAAGAACTGTAATCTTTATTGTTCCAGGATATGACATTTCTTCCTCGATCTTTCTTGCGATATCTCTCGATAACATAACAGTAGATTCATCATTAATTTTATCATTTTCAACAAATACTCTTACTTCACGACCACCTGAAATTGCATATGACTTTGAAACACCTTCAAAGCTATTAACGATTTGTTCAATATCAGTAAGTCTAGAAACATAAGATTCCATCATTGCTTTTCTTGCGCCTGGTCTAGCCCCTGACAGTGCATCCCCAGCAGCCACAATATGAGCAAGTGCAGATTCAGGTTTCTCATCATCATGGTGTGCTCTAATTGCATGAACTACATCAGGTGCTTCGCCATATTTTTTAGCAAAATCAGCTCCAATTACAGCATGTGAACCTTCTGCTGATGCATCAAGAACTTTACCTATATCATGAAGCAATCCGGCCCTTCTTGCTTGCTTAACATTTAAACCAAGCTCTGCTGCCATTGCACCACAAATAAATGCAGCTTCTATTGCATGTTGATACTGGTTTTGAGTATATGAAGTTCTATAATTTAATGCTCCAACTAATTTTAAAATTTCTGGATGGATGCCATGAACTCCAATTTCCATTTGAGCTTTCTCCCCAAGTTCTCTTAGATGCTTTTCAAACTCAGCCTTAGATTTATCATGAAACTCTTCAATTTTTGCTGGATGAATTCTTCCATCTGCAATTAATTTTTGAATTGTCATTCTAGCAATCTCTCTTCTAACAACATTAAATGATGAGATAACTACAATTTCAGGAGTATCATCAATAATTAAATCTACCCCACATATTTGTTCAAATGCACGGATATTTCGTCCTTCTCTACCAATTAGTCGACCTTTTACATCGTCACTTGGAAGTTCTACTGATGTAATAGTTTTTTCAGCAACATATTCGCCAGCAAACCTTTGAATTGCAGTTCCTATAACTTTTTTAGCATTTTTTTCTGCTAGTTCATTAGTTTCTTCATCCATTCTTTTTAAGACTTTTGCAAAGTCTACTTTAGCATCTTCCTCCATAACTTTAAGAAGCTCTTCCTTAGCTTGATCTCTAGTCATGCTGCTTACTTCTGAAAGTTTTATAGATAAATCTGATTGCTTCTTTTTATAATTTTCAACTTCTTCTTCAACTCTTTTTCTAACTACATCAATTTCATCTTCTTTAGCTTTCAATTCGTCTTTAATTCTTTTGTTTTCTTCTATTCGTTGTTCGAGAATGGCTTCTTTTTTTGTATTTTCTTTTTCCAAATCTTTAAGTTTATCTTCTCTTTTTTTAGCTTCTGATTCGAACTTTTCTTTTTCTTCAGCAACAATTTCTTTAGCTTCTTTTCTAGCTTTGTATTGAATCTCTTTAGCCTTTTCATTGGCCTTCTCAATTATTTCATCACCTTTTTTCTCTCTTTCTTTCTTTTCGTTATTTGCAGCACTGTTTCTTAAAACATAACCGACAGCTGCTCCAACAAGTAAAAAAGTGATTGAAGCAAAAATTACTGTGAGGTCCATTATAAAACTCCTTTTACATGAACTATTTCTTTTTCAGTTATTATATAGTCCATTATTATGTCATGCTTTTCAGTGGGCAGCTGATCAGCAATTTGTAAATCAAACCCAACCGCTATTTTTATGCCCTCATAATTTTCTAAATAACGATCAAAAAAGCCTTTACCTCTACCAAGTCGTTCACCCTGTTTGGTGAAAAGTAAGCCTGGAATTACCATCAACTCAGGGATAATTTCTGTTCCGTCAGTATCAGGCACAAAGGTGGGAAAATTAAAATCCAATTTTTCTTTTAAGTCTTCAATTTTACTCTCATAAAATTTCATCTTTCCATTAACGTAGGCTGGAAAGCAAAATTTGTATTGAGTAAGAATACTCAAGAACCAATGAGGTTCTTTTTGAATTGGAAAAAATCCCCCTAACGTATTTGTAGTAAATCTAGACGATCTAAGAAATGAAGCTAAGTTTTTAGACAATAAAGAACTCAAATGCATCAACTCTTCATTTGAGATTAAAGCCAATTCTTTTTTTACAGACTTTCTCAAATCTGCTTTATTAACTTCCAAGTCATTTCCCATATTCAAGGAAACTTTATTGATTCTTTGGAGTTAACTGATCAATAAATTGGTAAGCATCTTTAGCTGCCGATTCAAACTTAGAAATTTGCTCTTTATATTCTTTTTCCAAAGATAACTTTTGGTGTGCCAATTCTAATGCCAACAAAATCGCTGTTTCAGATTTTCCAAGTGATGGATTAGAATCTTTTATATTATTGGCCCTTTCAGAAATATATGCCACAACATCTTCAGCTGATGCCCCATTTTTTGTCTCAGTTGGTCGAACGCTAATCTTCGTACCTAAAACCTCAAAATCTTGATTACTTTCCTTACTACTCATACATTGCTTAGATTATATCCAGTTCAAAAATAAGTAAAGCTTCAAAGGGACAGAAGTGCGTTTAGATACTCATCTAAATCGAAAATATTAATATCTTCAACTCCCTCACCCACTCCAATATACGTAATTGGAACCTGAAGGTTTTTTACTATTCCAACTGCGCTTCCAGCTTTTGAAGAACCGTCGCATTTTGTAAAAATTAAACCTGTAAGATTTAAGGCCTTATGAAATTCTTCTGCTTGTCTTAAAGCATTTTGTCCGGTTATTGCATCAATAACCAACAACGTCTGATGCGGAGCGTCTTTGTCTAATTTTGATAAAACGTTTTTACTCTTAGAAAGCTCATCCATTAAATTACCTTTTGTATGTAATCTTCCAGCAGTATCAAGGATGCAATAATCAGCTTTCTCATTTAAAGCTTTTTCTAAAGCAGCATAACCGACCCCACTTGGATTAGACCCTTCTTTTGCTCGAACCATTTGAGCGCCAGATCTGTCACACCATACCTGGAGCTGATCAACCGCTGCGGCCCTAAATGTATCACAAGCTCCTACGACAACTTTTGCTCCTTGATTTGTTAATTTAGTAGCAAGTTTTCCAATAGTTGTGGTTTTCCCTGCTCCATTAACCCCAACTATCATTATTACTTTTGTAGATTTTGGAGCATTTTTATCAAAGGAATATAACTGCTTATCAACAGTGCTTTGAACATCTTGAATTCGATTTTTAAGAAAATCAAAAAGAAATTTTTTAAAATTTAGTTCATTTACTTCACCACTTTTGATTGATTTTTCAAGTGACTCTATTAACTCTGAAACAACTCCAGGCCCGAGGTCTGCACCATATAAAAGCTCTTCAACCTCTTCTAATGTGTCTGAGTTAAGACCCTTTCCTGAGAATATATTTTCAATTTTTCCCCAAACTTCATTATGCGATTGACCAAGCCCCTTTTTTAAACGATCGATCCATGTTTCTTTTGCTGTCGAACTTTGCTCAACAGGGGACGAGCTTGGAGATATATCGTCTTTTTTAAGTTCTGTTGGTCTAACTTCTTTTTCATTTTTTGAAGGTATTAATTTTAAAATTGATATTATTATTAAAAATAAAACTGAGATTATTCCGAACAAATCTCCAATATTAGCATGTATATTTATATTCAAAGCGTCGTAAATTGACTGAATTAAATGCATAATGACTTCCTTTTTTATAATTTTAGAAATAATACTCAAATCAACAAAAAGAGCAATGATTAATATGATGAATCGAAGATATCCATTATTTATTTTGACTAAGGCCATTAGAAACTGGTTTGAGAAAAATCAATTTCTTGAAACTATAACACCGCCTTTGGTAGAAAACCCTGGAATGGAAACACACATCCATCCATTTCAAGTGAGATCGGTTTACAAAGATCAAAACTTAGATAAATACCTTCATACTTCTCCAGAATTTTATATGAAAGAACTTTTATCTCAAGGTTTTGAGAAAATTTATAATTTATCTTATTGCTTTAGAGATGAACCAAATTCTTCAACTCATAGATATCAATTTCTAATGTTGGAATGGTATAGAGCGAATGAAAAGTATATAACCATAATGGATGATGTGGAATCTTTATTTATTCACTGTCATGATTTTCTAAATAGAGAGAAAATAAAAACGAGACAATTTGATACAATAAATTTCCAAAGAAAAACAGTACGAGAAATTTTCAAAGAGTTTCTCGATATAGACCTTTATAAAATTTTAACTGTAAAAGAAATTAAATCTTATATTATAAATAAACATACAGACATCCATATACCAGATCAAGATCTTGAGTGGGATGATTATTATTTTTTATTATTTTTAAATAAAATAGAACCAAGAATAAAAGATATTCCTTTTATTTTGATATATGAATTTCCTTATCAATTAAGTGCTCTTTCAACAATAAAAATAGATGATTCTAACGTTTGTGAAAGATTTGAAGTATACGCTTATGGGAATGAAATATGTAATTGTTTTAATGAACTCACTGAACTTGACCTTCAAAAAGATCGATTTAAAAAGCAAGAATGTTTAAAACGTAAATTATATAATTATGAATTACCTAATCCTAATGTTCTTTATGACTCTCTTCAATCAGGACTACCTAATTCCTCTGGGATTGCCTTAGGTGTAGAGCGATTACTAATGTCATTAACAGACACAGATAATCCTTTTTTCAACTAGCTCATCAAATGATTAAGTATTAAATTTACTTTTATAATCACTTCAGACTTTATATGTTGAAAAGGAACTTTTTGTGCCCAATTAAAATGAACTTTTTTATCTATTGTCTTCCTAACAGAGTTTTTCCAAACATTTGGATATTTTGCAGCTAATTCATGCGAAAACACAGCATACCAACTATAAACATTTTTTGGATCTTTTGAAAGTTCATCCAGAACCTCTAAAGATCTATCAACTAAAATTCTTTTCACAGTATAAAAATTGGATTTTTCTAACCTTTCTTTAGTGATTTGAGTTCCTAAATAAATTTTAAAATAATCTAAAGAAAAATTAATTACTGAATCGTTCATGGGTTTTTGAAAGTTTTCTAAACCTGCATAAGTATCATCTAAAACAAGGGCCCGATATACACCTTCTCTTGTTCCTCCTTGCATTAAAACATTCATCCATTTATTAATTTCTTCGTCACTTGGAGTGACTTCACGAGTAACTAAGAAAAGCTCCTTTAAATAAGAGTAGTGATATCTTTTTTTTGACTCTTCATCTAATTTAACATTTGGATTAATATCCTTTTTCCCATAAACACTTATATCTTTACTATCTTTTTTAATTTTAGGAATTCTTGGAAGCTCAATGCCTTTTACTTCATCACCTAATAAGCGATTTGTTATTTCAGGACCAAATGCTTTTTCAAATTGAGGTCTAATTTTTTGTTTAAACTTGTTTAGATCAAAAGCAAATGTGCTAGTTGTAAATAAAATTGATGAAATTATTAGAATTTTAACCATAGATTTCATTTTAATGAAAAAATGAATATTTATAAAGACTTATAATTATTTATTTTCAATTTTTATGAAGCTTTTAACTTCGCTCCATTCATTTATTACTTGATTAATTTTAACCAATATTAAGTCCATAAATTCTTTATCAATTATGTTTTTATCCTTTTGAATTAACTCCGCCGCTTGTTTTAATGTCGAAAGACCTGAATTTATATTATGAATTTTATTTTCCACTATAATCCCCTTCACCCATAATTCTATAAAATGAGCTATTAGACATTTTTAAATCACGAAGAGTTTTTCTCATCTTTTTATCATTTCTCTTATAAACTGAATTAACTATTAAACTTTCTAACTCTTCAATATATTTTTTAAGTCCCTTAGATGTAACTAAATCTAAATCAAGATCATCAACATTTGGAATTTGAACTGGTATACTCGACTTCATCAAATCTTTTTTATAAAAGATTCCCTGTTGTTTTCCAATTAAAATATCTAATTCTCGAATCAACTCTCTAACATTACCCTTCCATTCTCTACGTTTTAATTCTTCTATTGCACATTGCTTTAAAATAATTTTTTTCTTATTATTTTTTAAATATCTCTTAATGATTAACTCAATATCTTCGTTCCTTTCTCTCAAAGGAGGAAGTGTAAAAGAAAGGCCATTTATTCTATAAAACAAGTCCTCTCTAAATTTTTTCTGTAAAATCATTTTCTCTAAATCTTCACATGTAGCGGTTATTAACTTAAATTCTATCTTTAATGTTTTACTACACCCAACTCTAGTAAACGACTTTTCTTCAATAACTTTAAGCACTTTTTTCTGTATCGAGCTAGACATTGTTCCAACTTCATCTAAAAATAATGTTCCACCATTCGCTCGTTCAAACACCCCCTTCTTATCAGAAAGAGCTCCCGTAAATGCTCCTTTAACATGCCCAAATAATTCTGATTCTAAAATTGTTTCTGAAAATTCACTACAATTGATGTTTACAAAGTTTCCACATCCAAAATACTCGTGGATTTTATATGCAAGCCGAGTTTTTCCAGTACCAGTTTCTCCTCTTAAATGAACAGGAATATTATTGATGAATGATCTGGCACAATCTTCAATCTTTTCTTTGATTTCTATTGAGGTCGAAAAGTCTTTTGCTAAATCTACACCCTTTAGACTTAATTCTTTGAAAATAGCATCAATAGTTCTAATATCAAATGGCTTTGCAATATATTTATTACAACCAATTTCGTATGAATCTGAAATAATATTATCTTCTTCTCTTCCAGTTAAAATTACCGTGTATAAACTATTTTTCAAGGCCTTTAACACATCTAGGCCTTCCAATTTTTTTTCCAAATCTAAATCGATAAAAGCAATATCAAACCTATTAATTTCATTTAAATATAAGGCTTCATCCTTTGTGAAAGCACATTCAACTCTTCCATACTTTTTAAGAGAGTCGGCCATAGTAATTGATGTTAATTTGTCATCTTCAACTAAAAGAATTGAATACTTTTTTTGTTTGCTCATATTAAATAAAGTTGCCCATTTTATTCAAATATGACAATTAGTTGAGTAAATTTTACCACTAAAGATCATCCTAAATTTCAGATGCTTAGGTGTTTTTTGCCCACAAAAATTGTCAATCAAAGCATACTTTCTTAATAGGCAATAAAATCCAAGTAAACAATAATGCTGCACTAATACTTTTTTTTCTAAAATTAGAAACTTATACCCCGATAATAAGATTATGATGCGAAAGAATATTATAATTCTTATTTTCTCTTTTATGGCCCTTACTGGCTGTTTGCCAGATAGTCTTACTAAGTGGAAAGAAAAACCTGCTCAAAAAGCAGCAACTGACGACTTATTTGACCCAGGTTCATTTCAAGGCTCTATTGGCAATAATAGTTCAGTGACCATAAATGGAATTGCTAGTGCTACAGTTATTGAATTAACATCTACTGCAAACTTTCCAACTTTTTCATATGTATCTGATGGTGATGGCAATACAGGTTTTGTGCTTCAAGTACTTCCAAATAATAAACTCTTTATTATGCCGCTTTCTGGATTCTTAGATGGATCAAGTGGACTTGATAATAGTTCAACTTTTGTAACTTCTGAAAGTAGTATTCTTTCAGGTAGTAATGGTAATATGCTTTTATATTTAACCGATACCACTTCATTCCTAGAAGGTGATGTTGTTACCACCTCTAATGGTGGAGTTGGTCTCGTCACAAATGTTGATTCAAATGACAACTCTATAGTAGTAGTATATCAATCTGGAACATTTAGAACTGGAATAAATAATATTTCTGCAACTGATGCTTTTGATAGTTCACAAGCTGTTTCCATTTCAAATATTGTTTCTCAATCTGTAAATGCGCAATTAGGAACAGGGCAAGCATTAAATTTCTCTGTTGGCGATACAGTCTCATCTACTACAAACTCAGGCTATGTAAGTGCAATTGATACTGTAACAGATATCATAAGTATTGATGTATTTGGAGCTCCTTTTAATACAGGATCTTTAGTCTTAGATAATAATGCTCCGTTTTTTTCCGCCGTTGCAGCCATTAGTACATTGGAATACGATCATGTTTTAACTGCATACAGATCCTTGGCAAGAAATTCTAACTTTTTAACAACTGACTCTTCAGGAACTTTTTCTTTAAGTATTAGTCCTTCTCCACCATCTGGTTTAACTTTTACAACAACCAATGGAAATTTATCTGGAACACCTCAAGTCTCTTCTACGAGAGCATCTTATACTATTTCAGGATCTGGCCCTTCTGGAAGTATCAGCCATACTTTTGACTTAAAATCAGAGGCTTCTTTTCCAGCTACACCTAAGCTATTAAGTAGCTCTTCTTGGAATATATTAACAGTAAATGATAGTTCTAGATTTACTCAATACGCCCCAATTGTTTCAAATAATGATGCTAGAGGATTTGTAATTGAGAACTTAAACGCAACTCAAATTCTAGTAAAAACACTTAGCGGAGCATTTAGCTCTGGTGATAGGTTAGATATAAAAGATAATATATTTAAAAATGAAATAGCCTTAGTTCAAAGTGTTGCACCAACTTCATTTAAGTTAACAGTAGCTAGTACAGCTGGCTTTACACCTGGTGGATTTATTACTTCTGACAATGGTGGCCAAGGAATTGTAACACTTGTTAATGGTACTGATTTATATGTTCAATATGCTAGTGGAAGCTTTGCAACTGCTGCTCCAGGAAACTCTGTTTCGCCTACTGAAACTTATAGTGCAGGTACTGCCACTCTAGCCAGTCAAATGGCCGCTAGTCACTTTGTATTAGATGTTGTTTCAGCAGCTAATTTTTCAAAAGGGGACGCTTTAACAACAACTGGTAATTTATCAGCTGGTGAAGTAACTAATATCGACTTAGGAGCAAATCAAGTTTATATGCAATTATTTGAAGGAAATGTCGTCAATGGAACAGGTTTGGATGCCAACAATCCTTTTAGTGTTGCTGAAACAACTGTTTCACGAGTTTCATATGATAATTTTTATAAAGGCTTAGTTAATAGTGAAATTACAATAAATTTTGGTGCAATAAATAGTGCAGGTTTGACCTATACAATAACTCCTTCACTTCCAGATGGAATCACACTTGATTCAACTTCTGGAGTTTTAAGTGGAATTCCTACGGAAGGAACGACAAGAACGACTTATACAATTACAGGTACAAATAGTGTTGGAATCGTTAATCATAATTTTGATTTAAAGATCGACGCTGCCTTCTATATAACAAATAGTGTTCCTGATACTCCAACTTCATATTTATTACATAGAACTGGAAAAGGGTTTACTTCTCATGGATGTGTAATAACAGAAGATCAAGTGAATAACACAACTGTTGGATCAGATGGTTCAACCTTAGAAAACAAAGACATTACTTGTATTTTAGATGGTGGTGAAGAAGATATTTATAGAACAGGAATTCAATTAATCGCTAACTCTTCTCCTGGTATGTGTGATTTCATGACATATCAACCATATTCATTCAATAAACACGAACCTCAAACAACAACTACCGCCACAACTATTTATAGACTCCAAGTTAGTGGAATAGGCTGCACAGCCTCACAAAGCACAGAAGGTCTTTACACAACTTTTCCATGCTTTTCAGCAGGTGTTCCAGCTGGATGCGTAGATCAAACTGAAGCATCAAAGTATTCAAGCGATTCAGATTTGTTATGCTCTGGATATGATCATACCAATGCGACTCCATTTACAACAGGAGCTCCTTCACCCCAAGGCAGTGATTATAGATATTTAAGTGGAGGAGTATTAGTAGGAGATAATTGTGATTCAGGAAATATTAGAGTTATTGATGTAGAGTTTTCAGATGATGGCCTAGGAGGATGTAATACAGGTTCTAAGCCCGCAATTATAGAAGGTTGTCAGGGAAGTGAATATAATTGTAAATATGGAAGTATTAGAGACACCATCACCCAAGATAGCTACGAAAGTGGAGCAAGAGGAGTCATTTATACTGCCAATGTAGATGGAATATTTGTGGACAATTTAACTTTCTCTCCTCCAAGTAATATTGGAGCTAAAGGCAATGGCCGTAATATTTTATTTACCAACAAGTATCTTGCAAACTTTACTCTAGATAATCAATGTGCCAATGCTGATGGATATAATTATTATTCAAATAATTGGTATACATATACACAAGGTCCGCATACTGACCCTGGCGCTTTCCAAGATATAAATCCATTTTATACTTTTGAGTGCTTAGACTCATCAAGAGATGTTATTGCAAGAATTAGAATTATGGTTAGAGACTGGGATGTTGATTACACAAATACAAATGCAATTGTATTAAATTATCCAACAAATACTGAATTTAAAACAAATAGTGCTTTTTCAAATCTTGATATGATTGACCCAGGTTTGGCAATGGATAATGATGTAGGTCTTTTGATTACATCAGACACGCCGACAGCTAACGTTCCAAATGTAGGTATTGATTTATTTGGTCAATTCTATAATAAAAGATCAGACTGGGATAATGATGCTACGACAGACTTTACAGCAGGTTTTAGCTGTGCAGCTCCAGGAGCAGCTCCTTATAACCCTGCAGTTGAATTTGTTTTTCCAGGGTACGGACTATAGGACTGACCCATATAGATCAAAATCATTCACTTCTGTTATTTTAATTTTAAGTAATTGTCCTACAGACAATGCTTTTCCATTCGTATCGTTGATATAAACATTTCCATCAATATCTGGAGCTTGGCCATAATATCGCCCCTTAATTAATAGATCTGTTTCATCATGAAAACCCTCTATAAGCACATCAAGCTCTTTTCCAATCATTTCTTCGTTACGACCGTCAACAATAGCTTTTTGAGCTTCAAATAAAATATCAAACCTGGAATCAATTATTTCCTGAGAGTTCTTAGGAAATAATTTAAATGCTGGAGTACCTTCTTCATCAGAGTATCTAAATATTCCAAGATGATCAAATTTACACTTATTTACACCATCTAAAAGGTCCATAAAGTCTGCTTCATCTTCACCTGGAAATCCAACAATTATTGAAGTTCTTAAAACCATATTAGGAATTCTTGATTTTAATTTCAATACTTTTTCAATGATTTCATCACCAGTAATTTTTCTGTTCATTCTTTTTAAAACAGAATTTGAAAAATGTTGGACTGGCATATCTAAATAACTACAAATCTTAGATGAGGTAGCTAATTTATCAATAATTTTATCGGTTAATTCATCTGGATAAAAATAAAATAATCTAATCCACTCTATACCTTCGATATTTTCCAAAGAACAAAGTAAATTATAAAGATTGTTTTCATCACTTAAATCAACTCCATAATCTGATAAATCTTGTGAAATTAAATTAAGTTCCTTTACTCCTGTACTTGCTAGTTTTTCAGCTTCTTTTACTAACGAGTCAACAGTCCTTGATCTTAATCGTCCTCTAATTGTTGGGATAATACAGAAAGTACAGTTTCTATTACAGCCTTCTGAAATTTTTAACCATGCTGTATAAAATGGTGATGTATTTAATCTTGGATCAAATTCAGTATGAATAAACTTAGGAACCTCAACAAAAGATTTTTTCTCTAACTTACCATCTTCAAGAGCTTTTAAAAGTGGAACGATTTTATTATATTCACCTGTACCAATAATCAGATCAACTTCAGGCATTTCCTCTTCAAGCTCTAATGAATATCTTTGGGCCATACAACCCGATACAACTAAAGCTTTACAATTTCCAGATTCTTTATAATCGGAAAGATCTAGAATAGTTTCTATAGACTCTTTTTTAGATGCTTCTATAAAAGAACAAGTATTTACAATAATAACGTCAGCAAGTGAAGGTTCGTTAGAAATTTTAAACCCATCTAGTCCCATATGACCTAGCATCACTTGTGAATCTACAAGATTTTTAGAACATCCTAGCGATGTGAAATATACTGATTTAGTATCAATAGTACTAATAGGTGTTTGCATCTTTTCTCCATTTATTCAAAATTAGTAAATATTTGAAAATTAATACATTGGCAATATGGCCGAAATATTTTCAAAGTTTGTTTAGAATGAAGTTTTGAGATACAATAAAGCTTATAAACCTTTGATTTTACGGTATATATGCTTATAATTTTAATTCTTTTCCTACTTAGTTCATGTTCTTCAAAAGTATATGTGAACTATCCAGTTGATTCAGCAGAAAATTCTACTTATTTCTATCAAGTTACAAATTGGAAAAATGCATTTAAAAATAAAAAATGCTCTAATCAAAAAGAGTTATCTAACGATGATAAGTTTCCTCTCCAAAGCATAAGCAAATTATATGTCTTAAAAAATTGCAACCTTAGTAAGTTAGAATACATAAATTTGATTCAAAACTGGGAATCAGACATACCCATTTGGGTCAAAGAGCCATTTATTGAGCTTGCTCTTCCCTATAGTTCTCTTTATGCACTTAGAAAAGATAGAGTAAATTTTTTAATAAACCTAAGTAAGCTTAAAACGAATAGACCTGAAAGAGAAAAATTAATTTTGAAAGCCCAGTCTCAAGCAAAAGTGATTGGAGATAGTGAAATTATTGAATCTGTTAAAAGTAGACTTTTTGAACACTCTCCTCGTTTTATAGAAAATAGAACAAAAGAACAGTTTTATCAAATTGCTCGAGATTATGAGAGAGCTAGAGATTATGCGAGTGCTCGTTTTATATATAAAAAAATCATCAACGACGAATTTTTTGATTATTCAGTAAGATTAAAATCATATTCTCGGTATGCTATGTCTTATAAACTTGAAAGAGATAAAAAGAAATTCAGAGCGGCACTATATAGGTTTAAATTATTTTTACAAAAAGAATTATCTAAGAGTCCTAAAAATGAAGAGCTATTAACCGGTTATTTTGAAAATGAAATCAAAAGAGCAAGAGCAATATGGACAAACAATGAAGCTGATAAAGCATTATGGATTTTCAAACAATTATTAAAAGATGAGCAAATTCCTAATAACTTTGTTGCAAAAACAAAAAGAATGATTAGTGGAATTTATTTTGAAAAAAAATGGTATAAAAATGCTTTAGAATATTTAAAAAGTACTACTGACCTTGAATACAAAGATGATGACCTCAAAGAAGAGATATTATGGTTAATATCTTGGACTGAGTTTATTAGAAAAAATTATGAGGAAAGTATTAAATATTTTGAAAAAGCACTTGAACAAGACTTTGGTAATTTTTTCAAAATAAAAGTGAAATTCTGGCTGGGCCTTTCTTATTTAAAGATGGGTAATGAAACAAAATCTAAAAAGTATTTAGAAGAAGTGATTAACGAAGACTTTGCAGGATATTACTATTATTTAACACATTATATTTTAAATAAGAAAATTCCACATTATACAACTCCAGAAAAACCTAAACTAACAAAGAATTATTATTTTGATTGGTTAATCGAGGTCAAAGAATTTGATATTGCTAAAAAATATATGGAGTATTTCAAAAAAGAAAGGTTAACCAAACCAGAATATTCTAATTATATTTATCTCTTTAATGAAGCTAAGTGGCATGATGGAGCACTTTTCACATACTTTCAAATGCCTGAAGAAGAGAAACAAGAAAAATTAAAAGAATTGCTCTACCTTATTTATCCTCGTCCATATTTCGATTTGGTAAGTAAAGCTTCTCAAAAAACTAAGGTACCGATAGAATTTATTTATTCAATTATGAGACAAGAGTCCGCCTATAATAAGGATATTAAAAGCTGGGCCGATGCATATGGACTTATGCAGTTAATACCTGAAAAAGCAAAGAAACTTGCAGAAAAAATTAATATCGAGTTTAAAGGATTTGAAGATTTATACAATCCAGAAATAAATATATTACTTGGAGCGCAGCTTTTAAGTGAAGTAATTAATTCATTTGATAATAATTTTATATTTTATGTAGCGTCCTACAATGCCGGTTCTGGAGCCGCATCTAATTGGAAAAAAAATAGATTTAAATTTTTATGTAAAGATAAGAGTAATTGTACAAGAAAAGAAACATTCTTTTCAAATATTCAGTTTATTGAAGAAATCCCATATAAAGAAACTCAGGTTTATGTTAAGCTTGTCTTGAGAAATTATATTACTTATATGATGTTATTAAATCAAAAAGAGTTTAATTTTCCAGAACTTATTTAAGTACTCTTTGATTAGTATTCTCAGGTATTTTACTGTCTCTTATACACATCTGACGCTGCCGACGATAGAGCTCGG
>CAXHCD010000018.1:0-59219 GCA_964015265.1 uncultured Oligoflexia bacterium | reverse complement strand
CTCTTTTAGAAATATTCAATAAAAAAAATTCAGACAAAGAATTTAAAATTTTATTTGATCTTATTAAAAAAATCAGAACAGATAATAAGATTCAATCTCAGGTTTTAATGAACTTTTATAATAACAAAGATTTTTTGCAACAATTTAAAAAAACTTTAAGCGCGAACCTAAAGATTAATTTAAAAAAATTAAAGCAATTATGTTCAATCAAAGAATTAAGTATTAATTACCCAATAAAGTGCTCTAATAATTCTTTAAACCATCAAAAAAAATCTATTGAAAACAAAATTTCAAACTTAGATGAGGTTTTTTCTCTATTCATAAAAAGTATTTTAGATTTAGATTAAATGGAATTTATTAAGAAAAAAAATGGAGCGGGCGACAAGGATCGAACTTGCGACATTCAGCTTGGAAGGCTGACACTCTACCAACTGAGTTACGCCCGCTTATATTATTATTAGTGGTGGCGAGAGATGGATTCGAACCATCGAAGGCTGAGCCGTCAGATTTACAGTCTGATCCCTTTGACCGCTCGGGAATCTCGCCCCAAAACTTTTAAGTACATAAGCATACTGTAAAAAAATGGAGCTGGCTATAGGATTTGAACCTACGACCTGCGGTTTACAAAACCGCTGCTCTACCAACTGAGCTAAGCCAGCACTATTAATAAACAGTGAGAGAATTTATAAACTCAACTGTTTAATATTTCAAGAAAATTATTTTTTTTTTATTATTTCAAAAAAATTCTCCCCATTTTTTAACAAAATGTTAATATTTCATATGATTGATAAACACTGCATTCTCAAAAGTATCAGCTTAAACATTGAAGTTAATGGAAATGTCACAGTGTGTTGTTTTTCAAATAAACCATATATACTGGGAAATATAAAAACTTCAACAATTAAAGAAATATGGACTTCATATAAGCTTCAAGAGTTTCGAAAATCTAATTCAACACAGGCCATTCAGCACTGTCAGTCTTGCTATGATATAGAAGAAAAAGGATCAAAATCTTGGCGTTTGAGAGTAAATGAATCACATAGAAATAACTCTAACAATTCATTAACTTTAAATATTAGATTTTCAAATAGGTGTAACTTCAAATGCAGAACTTGTGGGCCTGATCTTAGCTCTTCATGGCGCTCTGAAATTAAAAAAAATACAAATAGGACCTCTACTAATGTAATTACTAGTTATAAACCTGATAATCCAATTTCAGTGCAGATCTTAGACGTTTTAAATGAAGTTAACTGTATATATTTTGCAGGGGGCGAACCCTTACTCGACCCAGATCACATTGAAACTTTAAGGGTAATTTCAAATAATATTCCAAATATACAAGTTAAATATAGTACGAATCTAAGTACACTTGAGTTTAATCAAATAAAATTTATTCCCCTATGGAGAAAAATTAAAAATCTTGAATTTAAAGTTTCACTTGATGGATATGGATTAGTTGGTGAATATATTAGAAAAGGACTAAATTGGAATTCGCTATTAATGAATTGGAACACTCTAAAAGTTGAACTCCCCCATGCAAAACTCAAAATTGATATCACCCTAAGTACTTATAATTGTCTGCATATTATTGATTTATTAAACGAAGTAAAAAGAAATAACTCATTTGGAGTAAATTTGGATGATTTTGTTAATATATATATTGCTTATGGACCTAGTATAATTTCTATTTCATCCATGAGTCAGGATTTAAAAAAATTAGTTATCTCAAAATATAATAATTATATTTCGCAATCTAATTATTTAAAAATAAATTCACAATTAAAGGATGCAATCAACCTAATGATTAATTCTAATGAGGATTTATCTAAAGACTTTAACATCTATAATTTTAAACTTGATAAAATTAGAAAAGAGTCATTAAAAAAGACTCTCCCACAAGTATTTATAAATAACCTTTAATTAAGAATTAAAAACTTTATCCATGGCAAGCGCTGCAGCCACTGATACGTTTAACGATTTTGTGTTACCTAAGGCCTTTAGTGATAATGTCTTATCTAGAATTCTAGTTACAGCATTAGATAGACCTACATCTTCAGCACCTAAAATAAGACAATTTTTTTCACCAATCTCACTGTCTTTTAATTCTTCTGAAGCATGTTCGGATAAGCCAAAACATCTCACACCACTTTTTTGCAGCTTAGTTATAAACTTAGGAAGAGAAGCGCATTTAACAATTTTAACATGTTCAAGTCCACCAGAAGCAATTCTTGAAAAAGATGGAGTATGACCAAAATTATTTTTCATAGAAACTACTACTGTATCAACTCCATAAAAAGAAGCAGTTCTCAATATAGCAGCTCCATTATGTATATCAGTGATTTGATCAAGACATAATATTTTATCTATTTTTCCACTTAATAACTCATCAAATAGCCAAGCAGGATCATATATTTTTAATTTATCAACAATTGCAAAAGTTTTTGAGGGAACTCTTTGATAACTAAAGTTAAGTTCATCAAAATATTTTTTTGCCTCTTCCTCTAGTCTGTGTGAATCTAAAATTTCTATCTCAATACCCTTGAGAAAGCTTTGATCCTTTTTGAATCTTTTTAAGAATTCTTTCTTTGAATCTTCTGTAAAAAAGATTTTTTGAATTTTTCTAGTATTAAAACTAATAATCTCAAATATACTAGGATGACCTATAACAATATCAAATTCATTCATTTATTAAGCTCTTTAGTTTATCAATTACTTCTGTCGGATCCACCTTAATGGACTCTCCTGTTTTTCTATTTTTAATTTCTAACTTTCCATCGGCCTTAAAATCTCGCTCGCCTAAAACAAGTTGATATGGAAGTCCCAATAAATCAGCATCTTTAAATTTAAATCCTGGACCAGCATTTCTATCATCGTAAACGACTTCTATATCTGCTTTTAAAAGTTCAGAATATAATTTATCAGATACTTGTTTCACCTCATCACTTTTTGCAATAGAAACAAAATATACATGGTAAGGGGCAATTTCTTTAGGCCAAACAATACCTTTGTCATCATGATTTTGTTCAATAGATGCAGCAACAATTCTCGTTACACCAATACCATAACATCCCATTAAAGGGTTTATTGCTTTTCCATTTTTATCTAAAACTGTTGAGTTTAATGCTTTTGTATATTGACTTCCAAGTTGAAAAATATGAGCAACTTCAATTCCTCTAATTTCTTCAATTTTTCCATTACAATTTAAACAAAGATCATTTTGCTTAGACTCTCTCAAATCAGTAAACTCTAAACTTCCTTTGAAATCTCTTGATGGCACAAATCCTTTATAGTGTTCATCAACCTTATTTACGCCAGTAACATATGCTTGATCTTTATTAACTCCGTTGTCAAAGACAACTTTTAAATCTGAAACTCCAACAGGTCCAATAAAGCCTTTTTCTAAATTATGTGCTTTAAGAACAGATTCATTTGCTGGAAGAACTTCATCGGCATTCAAATAATTTTTTAGTTTTATTTCATTAAGTTCATCATCACCTAATATCATAACGAGAACATGAAACTCTTTTCCATCCACATAATAAGTATAAACAAGAGATTTTAAACATTGAGACTCTTCAATTTTTAATAAGTTTGCGACATCTGTTATAGTTGATTTACTTGGAGTTGAAATTACTTCTAATTTTTCACCATAAGAATCGACATTATTTACTCTTTTTGTGTTGGCCCTTTCAACATTTGCTGCATATTCACACTTTGTACAATTAATTATTTTATCTTCACCTGTTTCTGCCAAAACTTGAAATTCATGAGTTTTCATTCCGGCTTCCGCAATTGCTCCACCATCAGCTTCAACAGGCTTAAATTTTAAACCTAATCGATTAAAAATATCGCAATAAGTTGAATGCAATTTTTCATATACTTCATCAAGGGACTCTTTATCAGCGTGAAAACTATAAGCATCTTTCATAGTAAATTCACGACCTCTCATAATTCCAAATCTAGGTCTAATCTCATCTCTAAATTTAGTATTAATTTGATACAGTGTTAACGGTAACTGCTTATAAGATTTAACGACTTTTCTGAATACATCTACTACGGCCTCTTCATTAGTTGGACTTAAACAAACATCTCTTCCACCGCGATCCTTAGCTTTAAGCATTAGATCACCCATTTTGTCCCACCGTTTAGACTCTTGCCATAATTCTCCAGGAGTAACCATACTCATTAAAATCTCATGGCAATCAGCTTTATTTAGCTCTTCACGAATTATACCTTCAATCTTTTGTATTACCCGTAATGTAAAAGGTTGATATGAAAATATCCCTGCTGCTGATTTATGTAATAGACCGGCCCTCATCATTAATTTGTGAGAAGGGATTTCTGCATCAGCTGGAGATTCTTTAAAAGTTTGCCAAAAACCTGTTGATAATTTCATTTCTGTCCTCAGATTCAGATTAGTTTATTTTCTATAGCATAAAGTATTGAAAAATGTTTAAGAAAAGTAATCTTCTAATGTTTCTTCTCGCACCGTGTCTAGAGTTGCACAATGCAGTCCCCCTCCAAATAAACGACTATGCCGAAACCTTAATGGATGTGCATGTACGTCATGTTTTTTTAAGGCCTTAACCAACTGAGCACAGTCATCAATTTCCTCTCCAAAAACAATTACTTCATTTTGGCCTATAGGTAGGACATTACAATTAATATTCTGACTGGCCAGTTTAATATCATCCTCAGAGTTATTTGATTGATGAGTATTTGGTAAAACTAAATGGTCCCACTTTTGTAAGGGTCTTGGTAATTTATCTATTTGCGAGGGCATCGTAGTAGAATTTATTAATAACAGGCCAGGTCTTATGGGCATAAACATTCCATCAATATGATGATCTGTTATTTCAATTACATGTAAATTATATTTATCACCTAGGTGATTTTTTAACCATTTCGCACCCAATTTATGATTTTGGGTAGAGACATTCATAACAATGTCTTTTCCGAATTTTAAGCATTGAGCTCCATCAAACATTATTTCAAACTTTGATACGTCACCAGTATAGCCAGGATACTTCTCTTGTTCATCGATGGACAATGCCGATAAGTCAAAGGAGCCATTTCTCATTATCGGTCTAGGAGAACAAACCCAGTGAGCCCCTTCATTAAAATATTTTAAAAAAATATCTTTCATTAAATCATTTTCAAAATATCTTCTTCTCCACTGACATGAAGTTTCAATTATTTGATTTCCAATAATAAGCACTTGATCTCTAGGATTATCGACAGGGCATTGATGATCCTCAAACTCAGGGGTATTAAATTTTTTAACTTCATCTAATCTTTGAGGTCTATGAACAACTACTCCCTCAGATTTTAAAAAATCCGAAAGATTATCAAGGTCTTGCTGTCTCTGCTCAATAACTTTCTTCTGAAGAGATATACTATTTTTTAGAATTTGATCTTTAATATTTAAATGAAAAAATAGCTTAAAACTTAATTCAACATTTATATCTGATATTCCGATACAACTCCCAACTATTATTTCTTTAAGTTTTCCCCATTCAGTGTGGACATTTACACTCACAACTATCTCCCCAAAGAAAAACTCTAACACAAAGTTCTTTTTGTGATAACTTATTCTTATGAACCATTCTTTTCACATTTATGGATATGATATTACCTTAGAAGATTCTCAAGGTGATATTATCTCGAAATTAGTAAAAGACTTTTCTTATTTCATAAATAATCAGACAAAAAAAATCCTATCCAACAAAACCTCTATCAAAATTATATACAATGATAAGTTCAAATATTCTAACAAAAGTAAGCTTACTAAAATAAAATTAGAAAGTAGAATAAATTTTCAATACCCTAACTCTATCACAAATTCTGTATCAAAAAATTTCTCTGAAGCAATATTCACACATAACAACTTCGAAGGCTGCTACGAGCAAGTTTACTTATTCATTCTGTCAATTACTGGAAAGGCATTTGACCTAAAAGGTATTCATCGAATTCATGCTTTAGGAATTGAAAAAGAAAATGAATCTATAATTCTAATGGCCAATTCTGGAACAGGAAAAACAACACAGGGACTAGAAGTTCTCAAAGATTCGAGCATCAAACTTATATCCGATGACACCCCACTTATTGATCCGAATTTAAATATATACCCATTCCCAGTAAGGATTGGTCACAATAATCAAAATACGCTTATACCATTTTTAAGAGATGGGAAGAATCTTTATTCTATCAACAGGCTTCTTTATGGGAAAAAATTTTTGCTTGATTTAAATGATTCTAAAATATGTATTTCTACAAATATTATTTCAAAAAACATTACCCTCTTAGAGCTGGAGAGAAATAATTCGAGTCCAAGAATAGCTAAATCTTTAAACAGATTGTATACATTTAAAAAGCTATTTTTTCACCAAGTAATTGGATTTGGTCTTCCAATGATTAAAGAATATTTCTTGGAAGATTCGATTTATAATTTAATAAAAATTGCAATTAGTAGAGTTAAACTTTCGATTAAACTATCGCAAAGAATTAAATGCCATCAATTAAACCTTAGTGAATCTTTTGAAAATAACTCGAAGTTAATCTTGAATGTGAATACAAATTTTTAAATTATTACTTCTCAAATCATCAAAGTTTTTTCGACCATTAAGATCTAGGTAGCTTATTCTCTTTGTAATTAATAAATTTTTATATTTTAATAACTTCTCTGACCAATTCTCAATTGTTCTTTTCAAAGTAGTATTATTCATTCCCCTCATAAAAGATATTTTTAGGCCTAGATAACTCAATTTTATAAAATTAATTGATAAATCTTTTTTATATTTACCAACAATAACACCTGATCCATTAATTTTTATAAAATGAGGTATATAATCCCATGCACCTTTTCCATCTTTATCGCCAGTACAATCTATGAAAGTATCAAATGAATTCTTTAGTGATTCTGTAAGTAATAATTCACCAAGAGAAATAGAATTTAAATTATATTTTTTTGCCTTTTCCACTTTATTAATTTGTTTTTCAACGACTAAGTATTCAATCTCATTTTCCTTACAATATATCCCCATACAGAGGCCAACAGGGCCGCCACCCCAAATAATTACTTTTCCTACTTTATTAGAAATTTCTAATAGTTTAACTATTGCCTCTTCTGCAACGGCCATAACTTCTAATAACGAAGCTGTTTCCAAGTCTATTAATGGAACTTTTTCTAAAAATCGTTCTTCAAGAACAATACTAGTTCTTAGCATTCCAATATCATTTGATCCAAGAACTTTGCTATTCGGACATAAATTTGTATTTCCTTCTTCGCAAGAACTACATTTTCCACAACCTAAAATAGCGGTTGAAGTAACGAGGTCTCCTACTTTAAAATTATTATAGTCATTTGTTTTCTCCACTCGCCCAACCCATTCATGGCCAAGTCTAAGAGCATTTCCTTTATACAAATCAAGTGAAAAGAAATCTGATCCACAAATTCCTACTTTTAGTGGTTTTATTAAAACTTCTCCTGGTTCTATTTCTTTCACGGCCTCTAGAGATTCAATATAAAAACCATTATCACTTGAATAAACAACTTCATGCTCTGTTTTCAAATGATTCCTCCAAAGAATTTCCTAATACTCTATTGATAACTTTTGAAATTCTCAAAATATCTGGTTCTGACCAGTTAATATCAATATCAATTTTCATTGTTCTCATAATAGTATCCATAGAATTTAAGTAATTTATTCTATGGTAATTGTATTTTTTATTTGTGTTTAAATATGGATTAGTTCTTTCATCAAATGTTGATCTTTCACCTAAATATTGACTCCACTTCCAAATAACATGTGCTGGCCTCATACTTACAGGTACCGCCAATACTTTATTATCTCGTAATTCTTTTCCAATTACTGATAACATCTTTGCGCTTTTTGTTTTTATGTAAAATGATATTCCGCAATCACCTAATTCATCATTACTTTCAATTATGTATTCATCTCTTATTTCTTTTGAAATATTTTTTAATAGTGTTAGTTTTCTCATTTTATGTTCAAATAAAATATTATCTAATTTATCAAGCTGAACATTTAGCATTGCTGACAAAATCTCATTAATCCTCATAGATGAGCCTAAAAATAATTCACTCTTTTCGAAGAAGCCTTTATGATGTGGACTAATGCTAAAAGCGCTGTCAGAAAGTAGACATAGCCTTTCAAAGTTAATTCTATTATTAGTCGTAACAAGACCGCCGTCTCCACAAGTTATTATTTTGTCTTTATTAAATGAGAAACATCCAAAATCTCCAAAAGTACCTAAATACTTATTTTTAAATTTTCCACCTATTGCTTGGGCACAATCTTCAATTACAGAAATATTTTTAGATTTTGCCCATTTACAAATTTTATCAATTTCACAAGGGTGTCCATCCATATGAACAGGTATTATTGCTTTCGTTTTATCACTAAATTTTTCTGAAATTTGGTTTAGATTCATGCATAGCTTTTCATCAATTTCACATACAACGGGAATAGCCCCAACATTTATAACTGCTGCTGCCGTAGCGATAAATGTATATGCTGGCACAATTACTTCATCACCTTTTCCAATTTTTGCGGCTTGCAAAGCTAATATTAATGCATTGGTGCCACTAGTAACTGCTAGTGAATAATTAGACTCAATTTTTTTAGAAAAATTCTTTTCAAATTTTTGTGACTCACTTTCAGTTGGCTGGTAACGAAAAAGCTTTCCACTTTTAAGAACTTCAGCAATTGCATTTATTTCTTTTTCGTCAATTAAATGCTTATCTATTTTCTCTAACACTTTTTCATCTTCCCCTACACGATTGCATTCTTTGCAGATACTATACTTTTCTCTTTTACCTTTTAATAAATCTTCTCTAAATTGCACAAACTTTGAATTATTCCATATTTTGAATATGTCATTATTATTTATATTACCCATCTCTTGTGTTTGGTGAAAGTCTTCGAAACAAGGAAGAACATTACCTTCAATAGTAACTGTTAGCATTAAAGAAGGTATTTTACATGGTAAAGAGTTATTAATTCTTTTTCCAACATGTTTTAAGATCCCGCCTCTATTTACTAAGTTTAAATCATCATAAGTCCTGTAAACAAATCGATCCTTCAAATCTTGCGGAAAATTTTCTAATAATGACTCAATATTTAAGGTTTTAAGTTGCTCATGCTTAGTAATTATTACTTGCGAAATACCCAGTCCTATAAGATCTTCTGCATCCTTTTGAGATTTAATTTTAGTTCCATTTGTATGTAATTCTATTCTTGATTCAGGAAGCTCGCTTGAAATATGCGTAACATAATGCTTAAAGTTGATAGCTTCCATTGGCTCATTATAAAAATCAAAAGCTATTTTTCCCTTATAATTATTGTTCTTAAGTTGTGAAACTAACTCAGTAAAAGTTGACCACTTCATTTGTCCGGTTTCTTTCCTATCAAATAAAGAATTCGGACAATATGAACAGCTCAAATTACAATTAGAATTAATTTCAATTTCAATAACTGCTGGATGCATAGTTGACTATTTCACTCCACGACTTCAAAGCCTATTAAAATCTTACCTTTTATCGATTCTTTTACAAACAAATTTTTCAATTTTGATTGTTTAAAATATAATCATTCCATGATTAACGTACAACATGAAGCATTACCTTTTAAAACTCCAGAGGAGTTACTTGAAGCATTTCAAGAAAAGGGTCTTCCTAATAACTTTTGCATCATTCCATTTATTAATTTAATTTTTAATCCAAATGGTGATGTTGGGGTTTGTAGACAAAAAGGAACTAGGCATATTGTTGGTAACATTAAAAATCAAAGCATTGAAAATATTTGGAACTCGGACTATTTGCAACAATGGAGAGCTGAATTTTTAAGTGGAAATATCAAAATTTGTGAAGAAGAAATTAAGCGTGATGCCTGCCACCTAGGATTAGAAAACTACACCTCTTTCTCAAAAGTAGATTTTGCAACATTTCAAAAAAATCAAATTCTAAAGTTTACTAGCAATTTTAACGGGCAGTGTAATTTAAAATGCAAGATGTGTGATATTTGGAAACAACAAAATGGTCTCTATGATGAAATAAATTTTTGGCAGTATGCTAAGAAAAACTTTTTTCCTTTTATAAAAGAAATTGAGATGCTTTCAGGTGAACCATTTATTCAAAAAGACACCTATAGATTAATAGAAATTATAAATAGAGTTAATCCCGATTGTCTTTGGTCTATTACCACAAATGGGCACTGGCAATTAAATGAAAGAATTAAAAATCAGTTAAATAAAATCGTATTTAAAAACTTGATTATTAGTATAGATAGTTTAAAACCTGAAAAGTATGCTAAAATTCGACCACCAGGGAAACTAAAGACAGTCATTAAAAACCTTGATTCATTAATTGAATATAATGAAGAAAGAAAAAATCTAAACCTAAGTGACCTAAATATAACAATTCATTTTTTAGTAATGAATGAGAATATAGGTGAGTTAAAAGATTTTATAGATTTTGCAAATGACAAAAATATTAAATTAACAATAAACACAATTGTTGAACCAAGCAATTTATCTCCTTTAAACCTTGGAAGAAATGAAAAAATTAAAATAATTAAAGAATTATTATCCTTACCAAATACCTATATAAAACGTTTGATGCGAGTGATTCTTCCTCTTGTAGATTCCCTAGATAAAACCGAAAAGGCCCATTATCTACTAAGTACACGAGAGGCAATAAGATGAATCGCTTTTCAGTAGATGAGTGTAATCACAGCATATCATTTCTTAAGCAATTATGCTTAAAGCAATGTGAATCCTTTGATATTCAAAATCCAATTTTTACGGATTCAAATGATTACTTCCTCAAACCTCACAGAGAAAAAAATGATATTTTTTTATTTGGAAGTTATATGACAAAACTTCTTCACTCTCACTATTGGAAAGGGGATAAATATCGATTATGGGTTTTATCAAGATCAGTGAAGAAAGTTTTAACAGATGTATTTTCTATACCACAAGAATATATAAATATCGTTCCCATTTCCAAAAATAAAGGAAGTAACAATTATAACGGAGAGCTATTTATTTATGCTGGACGTCTTTCAGCTGAGAAAAATATTGACTATCTTGTATTAACCTTTAAACACCTTTTAAAGAAGCTTCCAAATGCGAGACTAACTCTTCAAGGTGTTTTCTCTAACGAGAACATGCCCGGACGTAGGCAATTTAATTATGAAGACTATATTAGAAAATTAATAACTTCACATAATTTAGATAATAATATTTCAATACTGCCATTTGATAATGATTCAAATTGGTATGAAAAATATAAAGATGCTCACTATATTTCTTTATCAACTTCTTTTAAAGAAGACTTTAGTGTCTCTACTTATCAGTTTCTATCTAGCAATGGAAAAATTATCCTAAGCAACTGGGGCGGTCATAAAGAATTCAATGGTAATTCCGTTATAAAATTAGATATGCCAAACAATTTATTTCAAGAAATGAATTCAATAGAACACAATTCTTATCTATTGGCCGATGTAATTTATTCCAAATTAAAAGATTCTACTGACAACCAAAAAGCATTTGAAACTCAAAAAGTTCAAAATAAATATATTGATATTGAGCAATTAAATTTTAAAGTAAAAAGCTTCGTTAATAGTATGGGTGAAATGGCCCACTTGCTATTACATGAGAAAGATTTTGAATTTTATTATTCGAACAAGGGGCGATTTTTATTTTATAAATTAAATAATATTTTTGGCGCAACAAGCTCTAATCTTAACATTATAAGTACCAATAAAATATTTAATACTACTAACAAAATACCAAAAAATGCTCCTTTAGTTTTCCTACCAGAAAGCGAGTTAGTACATCCACATGAAATAAAAAGACTTTTAGCTTTTAGAAAAATAAATATTTATACCGATGATGGCGACAGGATAAAAAAAATTGTTTCAAAAATTCCAATTCTTAATCACAACATAGAGGTTCATTCTCTATGAAAATTGCATTAATTAAAAATTATGATGAGCCAAGTTGGACTAGTTGTAAAAGTATTACAAACAATTTAGTGAAATTGTATAGTGATGGAAATTCAGAATCGAAAATCTTTGAAGTTAAAAATAAAGAAAGCATATATTCAATATCTCAAGCAGTGAAAGAAATTGAGTTTTATAAGCCTGATTTTATAATCTATTTAGAACACAACCCTTCACCAACAAATTTCTTGGCCTTAATTAGTAATTCTGATTTAAAAGATAAAAAAATTATTTACCATGTATTTGGAGATTTTGCTCTCCAGACAAGAAGTTGGATTGACCTTTTTGATAAGATTAAAGATTTAAACATAAGATTTATTTGTGCTTCAGATGCTCAAAAAGATTTTTTATTAAACATATTAGATACCGATTGCATTAGTGTAATCCCATTTCCCGTAGACGAAAAAACATTTTTTTATAATCAAGAATCAAGATCACAAACAAGAGATGATCTCAATTTATCAAATTCAGATTTTGTTTATATATATACTGGACGTTTATCTATACAAAAGAACATAAGAACTTTACTTGAAGTATTTTCTTTTTTTAATGATGATAAAAAATTAATTTTATGTGGTAGCTATGACAATTTAGGAAGGCCATATTTTGGTCAGTCCCAACTTAAAGACTCATATTATTTTGATTTAAAAGAATTATTAAATGATAAAAATGTAATTTATCTTGGTAATAGAAGTGCGCAAGAACTTAATCATCTTTACTCTGCTAGTGACTGTTTAATTAATCTTAGTACACATAATGATGAAGATTACGGAATGAGTATTGCCGAAGCGATAACATCAGATCTTCCCGTAATTTTAACTCAATGGGGTGGATTTAAATCATTTGCAAAATATAGTGAAAAGATTCGATTTATATCTACAAGCATAAAAGACCAAGGTATTTATCCAAATTTTTCTGAATCAATGAAAGAAATACAGTCTTCTCTTAAGACTGAAAGAATAACAAACCCTGCTTTTTATACAAAAAGCTTAAGTGAGAAAGTCAAACATGAGTTAAACTCTAATTTCTCAAACTTTAAACTTTCCGATAATTTTCACACTCTTGATAATTATTTAAATAATAAAACAAATTGTTTTTTTGAAAATGGCAAAATTAGCCATGAGTATAAGGATTTATATGAACCTTATTTCTAATACTCCACAACAACAACAATTATTTTATAATACTTCAAAATGGTGTGACATTAGTGGTAATCATCATCTATGGTTTGAATTTTTGGCCAATAATAATATTGATCTGTTCTCACCATATCTACCTCTTCATATTGCTTTACTTAAAAACCAGAATGATCTTGATAAGTTCAATGTCATTCTAAGTCTTGATGGAGCATATGGTTTAATACACTTTTTTAATCGATTTAGATCTCCTGAAATTAATACAAAATTATTAATTAGATCAACATTAAGAAAATTTATTCCTAAAAGTTGGGCATCAAATATTATAATCATTAATGATGCTCCTAAGGTTAGTGACACTGTTTTTTCACAAGTAAATTTAAATAACTTTTATTCTGAAACTAATTCAAATGTAATTTTAGATCAACTTGTTCTAACTTCATCATTTCACAGAATAAAATTTCTTCCTACTGGTATTAAGGCCCAATCATTAATAAACAGCTTAATAAATAATAATAAAAATATCTTAATTACTCATTCACCTCCTGCTACTAACGTTTCTTATGTAAAGCTTGATCTTCCAATTTATCAATCTTTTGATAAGTTAGAAATAGAATATAATAAACCTAATAAAGTTAATGAAACTTCAATCGAATTATTCAAGGATTATTATGTTGAGCTATCAAGCTTCAATGAAACTGACTCTTTTTTTGAAAGTATCCTGAAGGAAAATAAGATTTTCTTCAAACATTTGAGTTACATAGAAAATAGCATTGAGGCAATAAATCAAAACCCAAATTCATCTTTTAATTTTTTAAACTCTGATCTTGAAAGCTTATCTCACAATTATTTATGTTAAAGTTTATTGGGTATTATTATTTCAATTTGATTTTTTTAATTCATAGACTAATTGAAAAGATACTCCCGATTAAGATATTAATAAAGAACAGTGTTTTTCTAAATACCTACACTTTTCCTACATCTGATCTAGATATTTCTATTATTGCTACTAATCAAAAAGGATTTCGAGCAGTAACATTAAACTTGTATGCATACCTTGTTAAAATATTAACTCCATGGTTTGGTGAAGTATCCCTATATACAAATTTTGAGTTAAATGAATTAGAAAATTACATAAACCCATTAGAATATGATCGTGATCCAACTTGGCATTCACTGAAAAGAAATGATGTTAATATATATAGTAAATTTACTTATTTATTTCATATGTTGAGAAATAACAATTTTATAATAGATATTAATAGCACAAAATGGAGATATCACCTTTCTAAAATATCTAATACTATTAAATCATATCAAGATATAAATACGTTCTTCTCTTCTCTGACTATTTCTCCTATTAGTATGAATGAATTAGAAAAGGATATTATTACTAATCCAACAACCTACTTTTATGAAAAAACTCACATATTTTTTGATTTTATTAACAAAAACACTGAACTCAAAAAACTCATAGAAAATTTACTAGAATGGCAGATTGTAGGACTAAGTGGACAACTCTGGACTCAAAGTTCGCAGCTAAAGTCTGAACTAAAAAGAAGCTTAGAAATGCTATACTTTTTAAACGATTTTAAAAAGTGCAAATTGAATATATCATCTCTATGTAATGCCCCCAATAAATTTGAATTTTACAATTCTGCCTTATCACAATATTTATGCACGAATAATACGCACATGGGCCCTAAAGATTATGTAATCTCTCATCCATTATTAAACTGTCAAAAGTGCTTGAATACAAATTTTGGTGAGTATCACAGACTAAATCTATTTTCTAAGGAACATTCCAGGAGAACGACTCTTTCACTGATAATCTCAGAAAAGTCCTCTAAGAATAAAATAGACTCACTTATAAGTCAGAATCGATTTGACTCAATTATAATTGAAGCTGTAGGTAAACTAGACATAACAGACTTTGTAATTACGAACTTAAGTAAATTAAAACGTTTTTCTTTCGTTGAATTAATTACTTACAAAAACTTCGAAAGTGAATTCAAATTTTTCACTCATTTCAAAAGTTTAAAACTTACATTTATTATCGGTGAAGAATTTAAATTAGATCAACAATTTTTAGATAAAATCAGCAGTTTTGTTTGTGAAAACTTTTTTGTCTTGTTATTTTTTGAAGATAAATCTAAACACATGAAAATTCTAGAGATGAATTATAACAAAAAAGTGCAAGTCTTATGCAAAGAATAAATTAATTAAAAATACTTTTATCTTCTGTAAAAATCCCATTTGAACATTTTCAATTATACCTAATATTTCATCGGTACTTGTAGTCATATCTGTTAGTCGAGGATCTTTTAAGGACTTTGTTACGAATATTTTTTTATCAAGGTCTATTTGCCATAAGAAGTGGCAATAAGGAACGCCACCTTGTAAATATACAACTAAGTCATATCTTTTAATTTTTTTTACATCTACTTTTTTACAAGTATAAAGTTGGCCAATCTGCAGCAAAGGTTCCATAGAGTTGGAAATTATTTTAATATTCAATCTAAACTCAATCTATTTTTTATATCTAAGGACATTGAAGCTTTATTAATTGTACTTAGTGAATCTATTAATGGATTGATTATTCTCATGCTTAACATAAATTCTTTTATTGTTAAGTTTTTCAAATAATATTCTAATATTGAAATTCTTTTTTCTTCAGAGAAAGTTAAAAGAGAGTATTGTGTTGGTTCATACAAAAAAGTTAAAAATGGCCTTAATCGAGGTCGATCTTTCATAAAATCCAATATTGAAGAAATTTCGCTCCAATTATCTTTTTGAATTAAAAAGTTTACTCTCATATCCAATTTAGAAAGACCTTTTTCTTCTCTTTCTTCTTCGTATTCTTCAAGTCTCTTTAAATTATCTAAAACAATTTTCAAATTTCCAGGGTATCTTATTTTTGCATACGTTTTAGCATTAATACTATCAATACTAATTATCAAATTCTTAACTCTAATTTTATCTAAGTAATTCTTAATTTTAGTATTCAAATTCCAATGAGCATTAGTCGTTATTGTGTATAAACATTGAGTGTTCACTCGTGACATAATATCAATTAATCGATATGTATCAGATTGAATAAAAGGCTCACCAGAGAGAAGTTCTATCTCTTCAAGATAAGGAAATATATTTTTTTCCGCATCACTCCAAAAGCCAAACTCATCATAAAGCCCATTTGGAAGCTTCCATACATGACACATTTGACATTGTAGATTACATTTTCCATTTAAATTTAATCCAAGTCGTCTTATTGGTTCATTAACATATTTAGAAGCTTTAAAATCATCAGTCAAAAGTGTATTTAGCTGTGGACATAAATTACAAGATCTATATTTAACTTCATCCTTACAGACATTTACATTTCCCGAGATAAATTCATTTCTAATTTCCATCAATTCTTGCGAATTCCAGATTTCAGACAATTTCTTTTCTTTAATATTGCCTATCGAAAATTCTGTACCTTTATGTCGACATATATTCACATTTCCTGATGGCTCAAGTTGAATACTCTTAAATGGTGCTATACAAAAACTAGCTTTGAGATTCTTTTTTTCAAATTTCTTTTTGACATCAAAAGCATTCGTTAACATATATACCTATTTAATTTTCTTTTCTAACTCTGTAATTTGTTCATCAACATGTCGGGTAGATTTCTTTAATTTACTTAATTCTCTTCTTACTAATTTAAAGTATTTAATGGCCTCTTTATAATTCTTGCTGTTTTTTTCATCAACACCCATTATATAATAACCCTTGATTCTAACTGAGCCTTTTTTTGCCTCAATTTTTTCTAGCATTTCTGCATTCTCTTTCAAATCACTTTTATTGGCCAACAATTCTTTGTGTAAAGTTTCTGATTCAATGATTTTATCAAAGCTTAAGTATTTATTTATCATTTCAGCAACTATTCCAGAGCTTAACACTCTGAAATTAGGCAGAATCAATTTTATAAAGGTTTTAAATTCTGATTCATTTTCAATATAATTAAACTTCTTTAAATATGATATTTCCGTTTTAGGTCGTTTTTTAATATTTTCATCAATATAATATTCTGAAAGTTCGACTTGATTTCTATCTCTATAATATTCTGCTAATTTTAAATTTGTTAAATAATTAGAAACTTTCATTTTTTTATATCTTAGTAGAATATATTTCTGATCTTGCACAACAGATGATCTGTAATATGAAAAAAGACAAAAAACTACTAAAACAGGTATGAAATATTTCAATGTAGACTTTAGATTTATTTGATTTAAAAAGAATATTAGAAAGTGGCCAAAAAAACTTAAACCACCAAAGTATAAATATTCATCGAAAATAATTATATTATCGAAGTTTGTATAAAGGTTTTCCATTAGGATTGTAAGCGTAGTTATTATAAAAGTTTGAAATATTATGTAAGACAGGTCCTTATTTTTTCTATACAAAAAGTATACACACAATGATGCAACAACAAATAATGTTAAAACTAATCTAATTTCATTGTTGATTAATGATATTAAATTTTTTATCAATATAATCTGTGACCCAAAGTACTGTAAATCTAAGGTAAATAACAAGAATAGGCCAGTCACTTGTAACAGAGACAAGTAAAATATCTTTGAAATATTTTTCGAATTTTCTAGAGTTAATTCAAATAATAAAAGTACCAGTGGTAATCCAATAGATGCACTACTAAAAAACAAACTAATTAAATATAGAAATAAACCTATTAATTCATATGTAATTTTCTTTTCTTTTCGCATATGAAATTCATATGAAATTAATCCTAAGAAAGTAGACACTAAAAAATTAAGACCAAAATTTACACCAACAACTCTTGAAAAAATTGGTAGTAGAAATAAAGTAGATGAAATCAATATGTAATTTTCAATTTCTTTTTTTATTATATATTTTTTAAATATATTCAAAATCAATATTACATTTGTGATATGTAAAGCTAGTGAAATAGTGAGAATCAATATTGGATAATGTAATATACCAACAAGATCTATCTGACTTAGCCACATTTTATTTTGAATAAATTCAAAAAAGTTCGGTTGAAGAATAGTATTAGTTGAAAATAAGCTCTTCTTTCCAAGATTTGTGAATGTCAAATCAAAAAATGTATTGTGTCCATATATAGCTAGGCCGATTACAAATAGACCTACATATAGATACAATAATTCATTATACTTTTTCAATTTGGTAACTAGTCCACTCATTTCCTAATCCGCAATAACTTTCTCCTTTGGAGTTATCTTTCAGTACATAAAAATATTTATTCTCTTTTTTATAAATTATATATTCTTCCAAATCAAAATAGGACTTCACTTCATTTTTATAAATTACTTTTGTTTTTGTATTTAAATAAGTAATTTCATTTTCGCAATTAGATGGCTCAAACTCTGTATGATCATAATTTGAAATCCAATAAAGTGAAGGCTCATTATACTGTACTCTCTTAAAAATTTTCACATTACATTTTTTGGTTTTAATAAGAAAACGTATTTCATTTGCTTCAAAGAATACAAAAATATTTTGAAGTCCATTAAGCATTAAGTAATCATTTTTTTTTGCAATGTATTGAGATTTATTAATTCTACCTAAATCTATTTTTTCTTTTGTATTTGAACAGTGAATGGCCTTTACTTCATAAAGCCCTTTTAATTCACTTTTTAATATCTCTACTTGATTTTTTTTAACACTCGAAAAATATGAAAAAATAATTATTAGGATAGAAAACAATATAGAAATCTTGGTTATTTCATTTCTATATTCTGATAATGATTTATTCAAATTAAATCTCTAACAGTTAAACTATTTTTTTAGCTCTCGAATTTCTTCTTTGAGTTCTTGAACTTGTAAGTTTAATTCTTTAATCGCATTTACTAAATATGGCGTTAAGCCAGCATAGTTTACATGCAAAAAACCTTTATCATTTTTTCTTACTAGTTCTGGAAGTAGTTCACTCAACTCTTGAGCAATAACTCCAACCTCTTGTCCTTGTGAAACTTTATCATCAACATGAGAATCACTCATCCATTCCCATTTTACAGGTGATATTTTTGAAATCGTATCAAGCCCTTGATCTAGTGGTTCTATATTTTTCTTATATCTTAAGTCAGAACCAGCAAATACATCTAAATATACACTTTCACTTAAAACTTCTTTTTCAATTTCCTCTAAAGAAAACTCTTCAATTCCGCCAAAGTAATAATCATTTTTTAAGTCTTTTTCATTGTTATTGCTCATGAGCTTGCCCCTAAGATCATTAATATTTTTGAGTATAAAAAATTATACCTTAATTTAGAAGTGGCTACTACCCTTTTGACTTGCTTTTCAACTCTTTAATCTGAGAATCAATCTCTTTCACAACCGGTCCCTTACCACCCATATATTTTTTTAGCTTCTCTAAAATAGAAATGGATTGCAAATACTTGCCCTCACTAGTCAAAAGCTCAGCTAAGCTCAAAAGCGATGTGATTTTATAAAAACTCTTCTTTTTATAAACCCGAGAAAAAAAATCAACTATTTCTTTCTGATCGCTAAAGAATGTTAAATGAGGCTTTACCATTTCTTCTGCCTTATAAATCCGGTCTTGATAAAGATAATGCAATCCAATAGCTGCGATAAATTCTGGTGTGTAACCTACTGCTGAATTTTTAACTTCATTAACAAAATTAAGAAACTTTTCATCATCGTCTTCTCTTCTTAAATAATCAAATTTTTTTAAATATGCGGGAAGGATCGTTGGCCCAATTTCAATTGCTTTTTCAGCATAGAATAAAGATTCTTCAAACTTTCTTTGCTTTATTAAATCCTCAGCAAGAGCAACATATAAGATATATGATTTATAACCATTATCAATTCCTGCTTTCAATATTGTTTCAGAGCTTTTCCAATTTTGTGCTCTAACTATATTCAGTGAACCGTAGGCTAATATTATAAAAATAAATACTACTGACCATTGCTCCTTTTTTAATTTTTTATGGTACTTACAGTACGTCATTGCTATCAAAAACGAAATTGCTATGCTTGGAAAGTACATATAACGATCTGCTACTGTTGAGATATTTTGAAATATGTAAGTAATTAAACCTAGGTTTACAGAAACAATTCCAGTAAATACTACAATTGGAATCGTAATATACTCTTTCTTTTGATTTAATATATTTTTAAGGCAAAACCAAATCACTCCAAGAGATGAAAAAATTAAAAATTTTGTACTTATTGTTTCCTTAATATTCTTAACTAGCTCTAGTGGATTTAATTGGTAATCAAATGACTGTGTAAATGAGATGATCAAATTAAAGAAATAGTGCTGAAATGAGCTTATAACTATTAAAGCTTTAGATGCAATTGAAATGTCTTCATAAAGCGAAGGAAGCTTATTAATTGTTTTATGAACAATTATCACTCCTAATACAATTAAAGATAAAAAACCATACCTTGACACAGCTTGCTTTATACTTTTTTTGAAAAAAAGTATTTCCAAACTCAAATACACAATTGGTAATCCCGCAGTTGAAGGTTTGAATAAAACACTTAAAACTAAAAACACAATGGTTAGAATCATCGAAATATTTTTCTGATTCTTATGAAACTTAAGATATTGAATAAAAGACAATGAGCCAAAAGTCATTGCAATTAAATCTTTTTGAGAAGAAATCCAAACAACTGATTCAATATTAATTGGATGAATTAAAAAAACTATTGCCCCAAATAATGAAATATTTTCAATAAATTTCTCTTTTGAATAAAAAGTTAAAAAAAGCTTGACCAGATAAAAGACAAGAAAAGAATTTACTCCGTGGATAAATATAGAAACAATTCTATATGGTTCAGGGAGATCAATACCAAACAAAGCTGTTTCTAACTGCCAAAAGTTTAATATTAAGGGAGTATTTGAACTTTTCCACATTTCAAGAACTTCACTAAAACTTAAATTTTTACTTAAGCTTAAAACGTGCGTGTAATCATCAAATATAAAAAAGTCATAATGAATTGTGTGTGAATACAAAGCAAAACTTATAACAATAAGACCTAAAGCACTGATTAAATTGTTTATCTTAAAATCATTAATCATTTTATAATTTTACCTTGTTTCATTACAAAAGATATATTTTTCAAGGCATAAATATCTTCAATAGGATTTTTAGATAATCCAACTATATTCGCCCTATAACCTACTTTTATATTACCTATTTTTTCTTGAAGTAACTCTGCTGCATTTTTAGTTATCATTTTAATAATTGTAGTGTTTTCAAGACCACTTTCTTTTAAAGAAAACAAAGATTCTAACGACCTTTGGCCAGCATTCTTTAACCAAGTAAACTCGACATAGGAATCAGACCCAAAGGCCATTTTCATTCCGTATTTCTCAATATATTTAAACCTTTGCTTATAAAGGTTTCTATGAAACGTAGCAGAACCTTCGGGCTCCCTTCTTAATATTTTAGCAATTTTTTCATGTTGCCTATTGGAAAAGTCTGTTGGAATAAAGAAACCTTCAAAATCTACGTAAGGTGTTTTTGGATTTACATTAATAGCATGTTGAATGGAATCAACACCTGCCATCATAGCATTAACAATCGCCTTTTCATATATTGCATGTGCCGCAACTTTTAAACCACTTTCTTTAATAGTTTTTACTAATTGAATTAATTTTTGTTTTGGAACAATATACTCTTCGGGTTCATTATCAGCATAAATCTTAATCCATTTAATGCCTCTTTTTTTTCTATCAATGATTATTTTTTTAATATCTTCTACTTTTTCTATAACTACATATTCTTTAGTAACGATATTTTTTCCAACATCTTTTGAAAACTGTCCTTTTTCAAAGACTACACCTGGACCACTTGTAATGTACTCCGGAATAGAGCTTGTTTGTTTAACTTTAAAACAAAGGTCTATTCCACAATTTCCAAGGTCTCTAACAGTAGTAAAGCCAGACCTTAATAATTCTTTGAGGTTTTTTATTCCATTTTTATATCTATCCTTATTATTCAAGTTTCGAATCATTTCAGATGACAAATTCGTTCCATGAGATTTATCTTCGAGAAACGTCAGAATATGTGTATCTATTAATCCTGGCATTATATAAAGCTCTTTTTTATCTATTAATTTGTAATTTATCCTTTCATTTTCCTCAACGATTATCCCATTTGAGATAAAAAGGTCTTTCTTTTCAATAATCATTTTATCGACGTTAACTAAACCCTTAGATACGATTCTATAGTTTTCAGAGAAAGCATTATTTGACAGAAAAACTATGGTATAAAATAGAATTGATATATTTTTTATTTTCATATTGGCATATAGATTTTACCATACTTTAATAGTGATTCACCCTTAAATGTGGAGCTAATTGTGCAACAAGAAAATTTATTAAAAAATCAATATAAATTTAACACTGATGTTGTTTCTAGAAAAAATCAGGATGGTACATTTATTTTAATGAAAATGGATGATTCTGATAAGTTCTACAAGATTGATGGATTGGCCGCTAATCTTGTCGATAAAATACAAGAAGGGCAAACAACAGTTGAACAAGCTGTAAATGAAGTTCACAAAGAAACAAGTGCGCCAATGGATAGATTAAGAGATGACTCAGCTAATTTTGTGTCTAAATTAATTGATTCTGGTTTTATTGTACAAGCTTAAACAAAGCTGTCTTCCCTTTTTTTGAGGAAAAATTTTGAGTAACAAATCTTACCTAGGTCTAGGTAAAGTACTATTTAATACAAATATCTGTCACATAGATGGCAATGACAAAATTCCTGAGATTGCTTTAACAGAAAGACTAATTAGAAAAAAAGCCTCTGGTGAATGGCCACACCATGCTCTTATGTATTTTCAAGATAAAATTCATGAAGATATTTTAATTTCAGAAAATAGAGATGTAATTACACCTCTAGAACAAGAGGAATTTGCTAATGATCATATTCCCTTCTTTTCTTTTATCGAAAGCAAGGGACTTGAAATATACTCAAGAAAATATAATAGAAAAATAAAATTTATAACTCATCATCTCGCCCATGCCTATGCGGCTTCCTTTATGTCTCCCTATGAAAAAGCAATTATTTTTGTAATGGATGGAGCCGGAAGTAAAAATGATTGTTTTACAGAATACGATAATTGGCAGGAACATCATGAAGAAGCAAGCTTCTTTAGTTTCAATCAAGGAAAAGTTGAACCCTTAGAGAAGTACTGGCAAAAATTTCGGCCCAGTAAATTTAATTCACCACACTTTTTTAGTGAAGGTATCGGCTCTCTTTATGAAAAAAGTGCTGAGTTTATTTTTAACTCAAAAAGAGCAGCAGGCAAAGTAATGGGTCTTTCTCCCTATGGGAAAAGTACTCCATTTAAAGAGTGCTATTCTTTTCTAGAAGATTTAAATTGGAGTCTTCAATTTAATGGAGATGATAAAAAATCTTGGGAAGAATCAAAAAACATACAATACTATCAAGATTTAGCGGCCAGTGTTCAAAATTATTTTGAAGAGAACATATTTAGACGGTTAAATTTTATCAAAGAAAAGTATCCTGAATATGAAAATTTAATTATTTGTGGCGGTAATGCTCTTAACTGCATAACAAATATGAAAATTATTGAAAAAGGAATTTACAGTAATATCTATGTTCCTCCATTTCCTGGTGATGAATCTATTGGTCTAGGGTGCGCTAATTACCAGTTTTATAATGATACTAAAATTTGGAATAAAGTACCTTTTGAAAAGCAACACGGATACTTTGGGCCTAAGTCTTCAATTCCTGAAAACGAAGAAGTTAAATCTCTATTCAAAGACTTTAAAATAACCTATTTTGAAAATATCGAAGAAAAGACCGCCCACCTACTAAATAATAATAACGTTATTGCTTGGTTTCAAGGCCGTAGCGAATCGGGACCTAGAGCATTAGGCAATAGAAGCATACTAGCTTCTCCAAAATTTCCCAATTTAAAAAAGTATTTAAACGATAAGATAAAATTCAGGGAAAGTTTCAGGCCTTATGGTTCCTCTATACTTCATGAATATGTTAATGAATACTTTGATGTTCCAGATAATTTTGACAATCCTTATATGTCTTTTACTTGTAAAGTTAATAGTAATTACAAAAATCTATTAAAAGAGGTAACTCATATTAATGGAACTTCAAGAATGCAAACAGTAAGACCTGGACAAAATTTTAAATATTATAATCTTATTAAAGAATTTGGAAAATTATCCAATATTTATTGTGTTCTAAATACAAGTTTAAATATAATGGGCGAGCCGATAATTGAAACGATAGAAGATGCTAAAAAGTTTTTTGAAGAGGTTCCAGTAGACGCTCTTATTATAAATAATTTTCTGATAGAAAAATAGATGAACCTTACTATATTAACCACTAGACTTAATTTTCAATGGACGAGTATGCAAGAGATCATACCCAATATTGAAAAGACATGGAATGATGTTGCTACTAACGAAGGTTTTTCTACTAAATTAATTAATGCTGATGAAATTGATCTAAAAAAAGAACTACCGTTTTTTTTGAAATCTGATTTCATTCTTATAACAGCATTTAATGCTAATGTTGCAAAAATTATTAATACTCTAAGAAAGTCACTTTCTATTGATGCAAAGTTTGTATTTTATTTACACGGCCTAAGCACTATAGGTCTTTGGCCTTTACAGTTTTTTGATTGTCTTAATAGTTTTAAAAAGTCTGATATTTTTATTTCAACTTCAACAAAAGATAAAAACTGCTTCGAACTTTCATTTAAAAATGCTTTATGTGAAATTATACCTTTTGTTGAGACTAATTCATTATTAGCATCAAAAGATGATAAATCATTTTCTAATCAATATATTTATATCGGTAGAATTAGTCCTCAAAAGAATTTACATACCTTAATTTGGGCCTTTCATATAATAAATAAAACATTTAATAAGTATTTGAAATTAGAAATTTTTGGAGCTGAAGATCATTATGGAAGTCCAAATATGGATATTATTAATGAGTCGTATTTAGAGTATTTAAAAAATCTAATAGAAAAGTACGATATTAAAAACATTACTTTCCATGGTTTTGTAGACAGAGAAGTTCTATTTAAAAATCACGTTACCAAAGATAAAGTTTTTATTTCTCCAAGTATACACTCGGACGAAAATTTTGGAATGGCGGCATTCACCTGCTTACAAATTGGCCTAGATTGTATCTTAAGTAACTGGGGTGGACATAGTGATCTATCAAAAGAAAACTTAGTTTCAATTTATAACTCTCCTATTGGTCCTTTTATAGATTTTAATGAACTTGTTAATTCAATACTTTCGCCTCAAAAATCAACTTCTCAAATTTCTAATTATGACTGTGAAGAAAAAATTCGAAAAATTCTTTTAGATACAAATCTATCGAATGAAAAGCTTGAGCTAACTGATTTAGCAAAAGCAGTTTACTCAAAAAGACAGTTTTATGAGAAAAATAATCAAAGTAGAAAACATATGAGAATTTTTGAAAATTATTGTGACCCTATTAGTCATATTTTTTTCAAAGCTTATGGAGCAAAAAGTAATAGTAGTTTTTCATATGATAATATTTGGACTCCAAGCTTATTGCCTTGGGTGAATTTTGATGGTGATAGCTATCTAATAGATTGTCCTCATAGGGGTTCTCATAAGTTGAAATTATCAAATATTGATCTTTTCAAATATGGACTATGTGATAACCTATCTTAGTGAATATTCGTTTAATTAAGCTACTAACATTATCTTCTTTGAAATCAAGATACCGTAAAACTTTTGCTGGTATTATTTGGGTTGCTTTAAATCCAATTTTATTATTCACTGCTCAGGCTCTAGTTTTTAAATTTGTGCTTAAAGTAGATATTGAAAATTATCCTCTTTATTTATTAACAGGACTTTTACCTTGGACATTCATTTCGTCAACCTTAGAAATGACAACACCTCAAATTGTAATGAATAAAGACTTGTTTAAATCTTTTAAGTTATCTCCAATAAATATCATTCTTTCTTATATATTTGATAACGCCATTACTTTTTTATTCACACTTAGCTTAGTAATGATTCCATGTTTCTTTATTTATGACTTAAATTTAATAAATATTCTCATTATGCTTATAGCTTTTATCCCCTTATTTATAGGGATTAGCGCCATCGCTTTAGCCTTATCCGTTTTAAATGTATTCTTTCGAGATATAAGATTTTTAGTTTCTTTTATTTTAAATCTTCTATTTTATGTAACACCGATTTTTTATACTATAGATATGTTTCCAGAAAAATATCAATTCCTATTTAATTTAAATCCTTTTTATATTTTAATTTCTCCCTTTAGAAATGCTATTTATGCTCTAGATTACAATTTATTTGCCATTAGTTTTTTTAAGGCCATTTCTCTTTCACTAATTCTCATTATTTTTTCTAATTTGATTTGGAAATCTAAAAAAGAAAAGGTGAATTTATATGTCTAATGAAATTACAGCAAGTTTAAAAAATGTTAGCCTAGAATATAAACTCAATTATTATGCTACAAAAAGTATAAGAGATATTTTTGTATCTCCTTTCAAAAAGAAAAAGACTTTAGAAAATGTTCATTTAGCCTTAGATAATATCGACTTAGATATAAACAAAGGCGATATTATTGGAGTTCTCGGTAAGAATGGCTCCGGAAAAACGAGCTTATGCCAGTCAATAGCAGGAATGATAAAGCCCAATGTTGGAGATATTCAAATTAATGGAAACGTTTTACCAATATTTAATACCTCAATTGGAGTTTATCAACATCTGACTGGAGCTGAGAATGCCTTAATTTTGGCAAATTTACTCTACCCAAACTTTAGTGATACAAAGATAAATCAAATTGTAGAAGTAGCTAAAGAATTTTCAGGATTGGAGCATTTTTTAGATATCCCTTACGAAAACTATAGTACAGGTATGAAAATTCGATTATGTCTTTCTATAATAACAAGCTCTCCAAGTGATTTAATAATCTTTGATGAAGTGTACGATGGAGCCGATGAAAATTTTAAGATTAAAATTAAAAATAGAATTCATGAGTTAATAGATAAATCAAAATCAGTATTATTTGTAAGCCATCAACTAGATCATATAAAGCAGATTTGTAATAAAGCAATTATTATGGATAAAGGAAAAATTATTTTCAACGGAGAAGTTGAAAAAGCAATTAAGATTTATTCAAGTTTTTTTAATTAATAGCCGAGCTTATGCCTACAACATATTGCTCCACCTCTATTACCAACAGCTTTAAGCGTATGATGCGCAGGACATGTTACACTAAAGTTCGGCTTTTCAGAATTTGAAAAGTTTGATGAACTTGGGCCCTGACAACTTAATTCGTAAACTTGCCAACTTGTTGAACAATTCCCATTAACACAAAAACCACCTGTTGCAGCAGCATTAGATGCGGTAACACGAGTTAAACTTGGTGAAGCTGTACAAACTTCTTGATAGGTCCCGGCACTAAAAGTTAAACCAGTTGATACCTCTCCAGCTGCACAAGTGGTATCACTCGTACCTAAACGCTGAGTTACTCTTAAATAATCAGTAACACCTGTTCTAACAGACTGATAACTATTTCTTCCTTCACCTAAAAATGTATTTAAAATATTCGCGACAATTGCTTGTTTTTGAGCATTTGTAAATTGATTGGTAAACATATCAAGAACCCAACCTGTTGTTGCAGCTCGCGTGTCACCTGCACTAACTCCAGTCGGAATTGCTGCTGTTAATGTCAGAGCTCCAGTTACAGTCATAGTATCAGCAACAGTAACATCACCTGTATCATTAACAATATTTCCTCTTACATCTAATTCTTGGGCCAACGAAGTATCTTTTGCAACTGAAAAGTTCTGAGTTACTTGAGCATCATCGGCAATAACTAAAGGGCCCGTACTATTTGCAATCTGACCTTGAAAATCAGAATTATTTACAACAACTAAACCATCATTAATAGTAACCGAAGGACTATTACCATCGAAAATCGTTCCTCTAATATCTAGATCACCTTCAACTTTCGCATTATTTCCAATCGTTGCATCATTAGCGACAGTTAAATTATTACCTACTGTCAAGAAGCCTGTTACTTGAGCATCATCAGCAATGACTAATGCAGCCGTACTATTCGCAATTTGACCCTGAAAATCAGAATTATTTGTAACTGTTAGATTATTACCAACAGTAATATCGTTCCCAACAATTAAATTACCCTTTGATACTCCACCTTTATTAGCTGGACCAATATTAAGGTCTCCATTTACATTAACAGCAATCTCTGCAGGCGCATCTAATGGATCTTCACTAATATCAATCCCAACACATCGATCTCCAAAAATTCTACCACCAAAAGCTGTACAAGCAGCTTCAACATATTGGGTATCAGCAACTCTACATCCAACAACTTCATTATCAGCTGGATCCACAAAAACATCTATAGGAATCGCTTCAATAGTTGTAACATTACCTAAAATACCAACAGCATCTGCAGCGTCGTTTCTTGTCCCTTTTCTGTACTGTATAACTAACTCAATAGGGATGATGTCTGTGTTAGTAGATACACCGACGCCTACACCTGTTCTATTATGCCAATCTGAAACGAGAACATTATTTTCAACAATAATGGCCGCCTTTGCCGCACCGTTAAGAGAGTTTCTTGATGCTCTTAAATACATATCTTGAATTAAGACACGACCTTTTCTATATAGTCTCCAAGTTGCATTATTAGCCTGAACATAACCGCCAGCATCACATGGATTATCGACAGGACAAAACCGAAAAGTATCACCTGTAAAATTATCATCTGTATCAATTCTAATCCCATGAACAGGAACTCTATTGGCTTGATTTACAGGGTTTATTAATGATCCAACATCTGTTCCATTTCCACTGCCATTGGCCGTAGCGCCAAATGTTGCACTTACTGCTGCACCCGCTCCAGGAGAAACTGTCTCCAAACATGTGACTGAATTTCTCAATAAGCTACGTATTTCAGATGTTAAATCTCTTGTATCTTCTTTTTGATCCGCATTCTTTTGAACTTTCTGAGTATTAGTAGTTAACTGCATAACACCTACAGATACGACACCTAGAAGACCGGCAGCAACCATAATTTCAGCTAAACTGAAACCCTTATTAGACTGGAGAATTTTAGACAACAATCTCACAAAAAATACCCTTTTAGACTTATTTCATTATCATCTAATTTTAACACCTTATCGGAGACTTTTTGAAAAAACTGCAAAATATGCTCAAAATTTAAGTTAACTCACTATAATTACTTGATACAATTAATTAGCTTTATGCCAATAGTAATTGGCACGAAGCTCTCAGAAGGCCTATAATGGTTCAATGCAATCAACTCCTAAAGTTTCAGTAATTATAATAACATACCAAAGAGCTCAAGGTTTAGTAGAACTCGTTAAGCAGATCAAATCTACTTTCAGACCTGATACTGAAATACTTATTTCAATTAATGGTGATGATTCTCATACCGAACTTGAATTACAAAAAATTGAAAATATTTATTTTGAAAAAATTCAATCTACTACCCCAGCAAGAGCAAGAAATCTTTTGGCAAAAAAAGCAAGTGGAGATTATATATTATTTTTAGATGATGATATTTCTCTATCAAAGAATTATTATCAAAATCTGATTTCACACCTTAATAATAATGTTGATGTAATTGGTGGGCCTGATCAAACACCTCATAATAGTTCATTTTTTGCCAAGGTTTTAGGTAATACTTTAAAGTCACCATTTTCTACGGCACACACTTTGTTTAGACATGCTAGAACGAGAATTACTTCAAATGTAGATGAGAACAGATTAATACTTTGCAACTTCTGTATTAAAAAAGACATCTTTAATAAATTTCAATTTGATGAGTATTTTTACAGAAATGAAGAAAATGTACTTATTCATCAATTACAAGATTATAACCTAATTTATGATCCTTATTTATTTGTATATCATGAAAGAAAGTCGCATCCCTTTAAACTTATAAGAGCGATTTTTAATAGTGCTTTTTTTAGGGCCCAATCTTTTAAACTTTACCCAAAGAGTATTCAGATAATTTATTTTGTACCTAGCATTACTCTTTTACTTTTATTATTTTTACCTAGCTTGTCTGTAAAAACAGTGTTTGCTTCAATATTTTTAAGTGCATCTTTATTAAGCTCAATTATTATCGCTGGGTTAATTCAAGCTCCTTTTGCTTTAATATATCAGATTATAATTAATATAACTTATGCCATTGGTTTTATTTATGGCCTTTGTAAAAAACTACCTAACGAGAAAAAATGGAAAACTCAAAGTATAAAGTCATAGATCAAGTTTCTCCAAGTTTTTGTTTAGCAAAGTGGCTTCAAGTTACTTTAAATCTGTATAATGGTACAAATCATAGCTGCCATCATCCAAAAAGACACAAGACTCCTTTGTCTGAATTAGAAAATAATGCAAGCTCTCTTCATAATACGAACTTTAAAAAGCAACAACGAAAATTAATGCTCGAAGGGCAACGTCCAAGCGAGTGTTCATATTGTTGGAATATAGAAGATTCTAATGAATCAAATATTAGTGATCGATATATTAAATCTACAGATCCATGGGCCTATCCACATTTAAAGCAAGTCAAAAATTTAAAATGGGATGAAAATATTGATCCAACATATGTAGAAGTTATGTTTGATAATCATTGTAATTTTTCTTGTAGTTATTGCTTATCAGATGTGAGTTCATCTATTTCCAGAGAAATCAAAAAGTTTGGGCCTTTAAATGTTAGAGACCCTTCCCATAGAATGCCAAGTAAAGAAGTTAACTATGGCAGAGATAATAACCCATATATCGATGCCTTTTGGAATTGGTTTCCTAAGTTAAGTGAGTCTTTAGAAGTTTTAAGAATTACTGGTGGCGAGCCTTTTTTAACAAGTAATACTTTAAAGGTTGTAGAATATTTAAAACAAAATCCTAGGCCAAATTTAACTCTAGCTATTAATTCAAATTTAGGGATTTCCAGAGAGATTATTACAAAACATTTTGATAAGATAAAAACATTAATAGAAAAGAACAGTATAAAAGACTTTGATTTTTTCACAAGCATCGACTCCATTGGAAAACAAGCTGAGTACATTAGGCAAGGCCTAGATAGTAATCAGTACTTTGAAAACCTCAAATACACATTAGAAACTTTTCCAAATCAAAGAGTCATTTTAATGTGCACATTCAATATTCTCTCAATAGCTAATTTTCAAAATTTATTAATTGAAGTTAAAAATTTAAAAGAAAATTATTCGAATCTCATACTAGACATTTCTTACTTACGAGATCCATATTATTTAAGTGTTTATAGTGCTGATGATGAATTAATAAATACAATGAAAAATTCTCTCAAATTTATGGAAGAGAACTTTAATAAGTATGAGACTCAAAAGTTTAAACGCATTGTATACTGGCTATTATCTCCACGTGATAACTCAAAAATTAATTATTATAGAAGTGACTTTTATAATTTTGTTAATGATTTTGATAAGAGATATGGAAAAAACTTTTTAGATATTTTTCCTGAGATGTATCTTTTTTATAAAAAGTGTAGAAAGGCAGCCGCTTTTATGCAGCTACCTGTATAAATTATACGCTTGCTTCTGGACTTGGAGCTGGAGTTCTTAAGTCTTTTCTTAAAATCTTTCCAACATTAGACTTTGGTAGCTCATCTCTAAACTCGATAAACTTAGGTCTTTTATATCCCGTTAACACTGATTTACAATGTGCTACAACTTCCTCTTCAGTAAGAGATGGATCTTTTTTTACAATAAATAATTTTACAACTTCTCCACATTTAGCGTCTGCAACTCCAACAGCTGCTACTTCTAGAATTTTTTCATGAGTAATAACAGCGTCTTCAACTTCATTTGGATAAACATTAAATCCAGATACTAAAATCATATCTTTTTTACGATCAACGATTTTGCAATAACCATCTTTATTCATAAAACCGATATCACCTGTTTTAAAATAACCATCTTTAGTCATTACTTTAGCTGTCTCTTCTGGACGATTCCAATAACCGGCCATAACTTGCGGACCTTTAATACAGATTTCACCATTTTCATCAAAGCCTAAAGTGTTTTCATCATCATCTTTAATAGCTACTTCTGTATTTGAAATTGGAAGACCAATAAATCCATTATATTCTTTTAAATCTAGTCTGTTCATACATGCAGCTGGAGATGTTTCTGTTAGGCCATATGCTTCAATTAAAGTAACACCAGTAACTTTTTTCCATTCAGTGGCCACTGCTTTTTGAACGGCCATCCCTCCGCCAAGAGTTAATTTAAATTTAGAAAAATCTAGTTCGCTAAATCCTTCTGTATTAATAAGAGCATTAAATAATGTATTAACACCTGTAAAAACTGTGAACTTCCACTTTTTTAATTCTTTTACAAAACCCTTAAAATCTCTTGGGTTAGTTATAAAAATATTGTGAGCTCCAACACTACTTAATGTAAACATATTCGCTGTGAGTGAAAAGATGTGATAAAGAGGAAGTGGAGTAATTACAATTTCCTTTCCTTCTTCTAATCCATTGGCTATCCAAGCTTTCGCTTGAGCAACGTTCGCACAAATATTTGAATGAGTTAATACGGCACCTTTTGAAACGCCTGTTGTTCCACCTGTGTATTGTAAGAAAGCTGTATCTTCACTTTCTACCTGCGGGCGAGAATAAGTATCTACATTACCTTTCCCTAGTGCATCTTTAAACATTGTAGCGTTAGGAAGATTAAAGTCTTTTACTAATTTTTTAATATACTTAACAGCAGCATTTAAAAGTAATGATTTTGGAAATGGTAACATATCTCCAATATTAGTAAGAATTACATTTTTAACAGGTGTTTTAGAAAGTATAGCTTCTAATGTATGACCGGCTCCAGAAAAAATAACAATTGTTTCTGCACCACTATCATTTAATTGATGTTCTAATTCTTTAGCTGTGTATAGAGGATTAACATTTACAACAATCATCCCAGCTCTTAGTGCCCCAAAAGCTGCGATAGGATATTGAATTAAATTAGGCATCATGATTGCGACACGAGCACCTTTTTCTAATTTCAAGTCATTTTGTAAATAACTAGCAAACCTTTTGCTATAATAATCTAATTCTGAATACGTAATTGTTTTTCCAAAATTAGAAATTGCTGGTTTAGGCCCAAATTTTGAAAATATTTTTTCAAGTAATTCGACAATACTTTTATTTTCTTTAACATTAACTTCACCAGCAACACCTGGCTCGTAGTTTTTAATCCAAACTTTTTCCATAATTAATCCGTAGTTTAATGTTTAATTTAAACCCTATTATCTATGAGATTAAATAAATTTAAAAGAGTGAAAAGAATTAAAAGGGACTAATTATAAGCTGGACTTAGTGCTCTTGGTAACTCAAAAGCTTGAACAGCTTCTTTTTGTAGATTAGACGCTGTTACTATTTCGTATGCACTTGGAGTTTCTAAAAGCTTACGACACAATAAGTTATGAATATTATGACCTGATTTAAAGGTTGTGATTCTACCAGCAATTTCATGTCCCAAAAGAGCAATATCACCAACAGTATCTAGGATTTTATGTCTAACGAATTCATCACCAAATCTCAGACCATCTGGATTAACTACTTTATAATCATCTAAAACAATCGCATTATCTAAAGATCCACCTTTAATCAGACCTTTTCTCTTAAGCATATCAACGTCTTTTAAAAGACCAAATGTTCTAGCTCTTGAAATTTCGTCAATAAAGTTCTCGCAAGAAAACTCAAAAACTTTTTGCTGCTTTTTAATTAACGAATGAGCAAATACAATTGTTGAATCAATTATTAATTTTGAAGCTGGCTCTATACGTGCCCACTTATCTTCAAGCTTTACTTCAACAGGCTCAAGTACAACTAAAAACTTTTTAGAAGAGTTTAAAGTTTGAATTCCTGTTTCTTTTAATACAAATACAAATGAAGCACCTGATCCATCCATAATAGGAACTTCAGGTCCATCTAATTCACAATAAACATTATTAATTCCAAGACCGTACAGAACAGATAATAAATGTTCTACTGTATGTATTGAAGTTTCACCGTCTGTGATTGTTGTATTATTTTCTGTAGCACCAACATTTCTAGCGTCGGCCTTAATATTTTTAGAAGTAGTAATATCAGTTCTACGAAACTGAATACCAAAATCTGCTTTTGCTGGATGTAATTTCAATGTCACTTTTTTACCCGAGTGAATTCCTATTCCGGTAACAGAGACAGACTTAGCAATAGTTCTTTGATATAACATTTACTTCCCTAACAATATTCCTGAGTTAATTATTCTACCTGTTAACCCAAGGATTGCAACACCCAATAATTAGTATAGTAGATAATTGTTGATCATGTCCCTCAGCAAATTTTGCCTTTAACATCAACCTTTACAATATCTGATTTAAACAGTTGCCTACTTACCAAAATAATTGAAATCACGCTATTCTCATTCTTAATTTTATAATAATTACATAAACCCTTTAATTTCAACAAATTATGTATACTAAACAAACTTTTTGTATTCTGTACTTTTTTGAAAAATGAACTAAACTATGGGCACTACAATATTTTCAAGTACTTACGGAGTAAATATGCGAACAATGACCCTAGATGAACTTTACAAAAAATCTCAAAGCTTAAGCGAAGGCGAAGTCATTCTCGATGTTAGACGAGAAGATGAGTTTAATGAAGGACATATTGAAGGTGCAATTAATATCTCTCACGATGAAGTTGCTTACCATTTAGATGATTTAAAAAAATACTCTTATATTTATATTCACTGTAAAAGAGGTGGAAGAGCAAAAACTGCTTATGATGCCTTAACAAGTGAAGGCTTTGAAAACATCTCTGTTCTAATGGATGGCGGAACTGATGCTTGGATTGAAGCAGGACATCCTCTAAAAAAATAATGATCTGGAAAGTAAAACCAACCTTAGAAAAAATAAATTCATATAGGGCCAACACTATGGTTGGCCATTTAGATATTAATATTACAGAAATTGGTGATGACTTTATTAAAGGCAGTATGCCAGTAGATCACAAAACTCATCAACCAATGGGACTTCTTCACGGGGGAGCATCATGTGTTTTGGCCGAAACTTTAGGAAGTATTGCGGCCAGTTTATCTATTGATACAGATAAATATTTTGCAGTAGGTTTAGAAATAAATGCGAATCATATTAGATCAGTTAAATCTGGACTAGTTGAAGGAATCGCATCCCCACTACACCTTGGTAGATCAACGCAAGTTTGGGATATTAAAATTTATAGTGAAGATAAAAAGCTAGTTTGTACTTCAAGACTAACTGTGGCCATTAGGGAGCGGCAATAGCTTGAATCAGATTATTTAAAGTCTCAACACCTTTTCCAAATTCAGGGTTAAAAAAGCTTGAGGCCTTAATTCTTTGAACTAAGGAAACAACTTTTTCATCTGGTCTTTCACCTTCAAGAACTGGAACATAGGCATTATTTTGAACTCTAAGCCTGACAAAGGCATTTGTTCCCTTTTCAACAATTTTTAAAGGAGTTCCAACAGGAATGTTTTTTCCTTTTGTTAATTCTTTTAGATCAATTGTTTTTCCTCTATCTACAAATAATACTTTTTCGCTCTCAGCATTTTGTAGATCTTCAGGCTTAACAGAAACACCATCTACTGCTTGATCGACTGTAACAACAGGACTTCCACTACTCGTACCTGAAGCTGAAACGCTAGCCACACCTCTAGATCCGCCACCTTTAAAACTATCTGGATTATTAGCAGGAGTTCTCTTCATTACATCATAACTTGTATTCATATCAGTTGGACCTGAGGACTCACCAAAATTACCTGTGTTTCCACTAAAGTCACTATTATCAATATAACTACTTGGGTTTGAAGCTAAACTATTTACGCTATATGAATCAATATCTGCTGGCTCAATTGATCCTACAAATGAAGGTGATCTACCAGCAGCTTGACTTGCTAGTCTTTGTTTTTTATTTTGTTTCTCCTGTTTTAATTTATTAGCTAGTCTTTCTAATTCTCTTTGCTGATCCATTAACATTTTCTTTTTTAATTCTGAAATTTCTTGATTCAAACTACCTACTTCACTTCCAATTTCATCAGTACTTCTAGCTAAACTAAGTTCCGTATCTTCAGTAGTCGGAAGAGCATCTTGTCCACTGCTTAATCTTAACTGATTAATTTTTTCAATCATTTCATTTTGAAACTGAGCTAATTCATTTTGAGCAGCGAAACGCTCATCTGGAACTCTTTTAGTTTTATTTCTTTTTGAACTACGACCACTCGACTTATCGGCAATAGGCTTAGTTTTAACTTCCGCTTTTGGAAGTGGCCCACCTTTTTCAGCGAGTGCTGTAAGAGATTCTTTTATGTCTTCTTTTTCTTGTGTTAAATCACCTAAGAAAACTTGCTCAATATAACTTTTTCTAGGTTCTGCTGGGTTATACCCTTTAACTTTATCTTTACCCGTGTGCTTAGTCTTTCTTTCAAGTTCATCATTTTTAGCAATGATTATATCTTGCTCATTAACTTTTCTTTCTAAAGCAATAACTTGGCAAATTGGAGATGGATCTTCATCTCCTTCAGAGCAGCCGTTTTCTTTGTAAGCAATGTCAAGATTTCTAAAAGTACAACCAGTGCTCGGATAAGCCTTCGTTTCTTCTTTAACTGACTCAGGAGTACATAATTTTTTACAAACATTTTCGTTATTTGCAAATTCTTCAACCAAAGCGTCATTTTTTTCAAGGATTTCATTCCGAGTGAAATATTGAATTCCCTTTTTTGCTTCTTTAAAAAATTCATTTTTTTTCTTTTTCTCTTTCTTTGGTAATTGACAATAATTATATGAACTCAAAAATGCATCATATTTATCCTCATTATTTTGAGGATCAACAATGCCGTAACTTTTCATCTCTTTCCAATCTGAAACTTTTGGATTTACTCCGCTTCCACAAATAGATTCATTTATTTGTTTGATTTTATTTTCGCAAGTTGAGTTTAAAGTACTTATTAATTTTTCAAATCCAGTCGAACTAAACTCTCCTTTTTTTGAAAAAATATTAAAATCACTCATACTTTGTTCTTTTGATAAACTAGAATTTAAAAGCATTGAAAGAGAGCCAATTAATTCATATTCACTACTTTCTATTGTAAAATTAAGTCTATCTAAATCTAAATTAGCTTCAAATCGTTTTAGCTTCTCAATTGGCACACAACTATTTGTTGTTTTTAACTTCCCTTTAAAATTAGATCTTATTTCTTTTTTAAGCTCTGATAATGATTTTATCCCATTAGACCCAAATATTTTTTTAAAATTAGAGGCGCCATCTTTACCACAAGTATCTGGGTTAGCAATTTTATCCAATGAGCAAGTAAAGCTCTCCTTTAAAATACTATCTAAGCCCGTCTCATTTTTATTTAGTTGCTCTTGAAGTTTAACGACCCCAAGCATTCTTGATATTTCCATAAATGATGAAAGTAGAACATCACCATATTTTTGAAATGCAATTCTATCTTCTTCTAAATTTCTTTTTAATTCGTTATCTAGTTTTTTATCAGAAAATACTTTTTTACCTTTTTTGATACACTTACAAAATGATCTATCCGTTGATTTTGAAGCTTTAGCCCCAAAACACTCTAATGGATCAGAGACTCCTTCAAACTCTGAAACTTTTTCAAAAAAATAATTATAATCACAAGCAAAACTTGAGCTTAATTGAAGTGAAAAAAGAAATATTAAAAGTTTATACACTTGCAGTACACTCCAACTTTTCATCATCTATATTTTTACACTTGCAAGTTCCATTTAATTCACAAGATTTTCTTGCTCCAAACTCATCCCAAAAATTCAATCGCATTTCTTTTACATATTCTTTCACTTTCGAATTATCGGAATTTTCTGCCCAATAATCCATCCAATCAAGAAGTGTTCCACTGGCTGCTCCCTTTCCTCTTTTTTGAAATTTAAAAACCTTATTAATTGGAAATTTTTCGTCTTCTAAAGTTGAATATAAAAAGTCTTCATTAAAACGAGTTAGAGCATAAACAGAAGGTCTAACATACCCATAATTACCATCATTACATTTTACTTTAAGCTCATTTTCTCCAAAAGGAGTTGAGGGGTCTATATTTACATCTTTTTTAAGTTTTTTCATCCATTGCTTAATTCTATCTTCATCTTTCACTTCAGCTAAATAGCAAAAGGATTTATCAAATTTATCTCCAAACGAAGAAGGCATTCTAGCAACAGCAAGAGTAACTGTTTCTCTGGTATTTTTTCCAGTTTCAGTAACTCCATAACCAGTCACAACCTTTGAGCCTTCATTACAATTAGCTGTTGGTTGATCCCCTGCGAGTACTCTGGCCCCTGCTACATTTAGAAGTAATGTTAAACTAAAAATTATCCCAACTTTTAGAATCATAGTCTTTTCCTTAATATTATTATTCTTTAGTCTTATCGGATTAATTTTGTAGATATTAAAAAATTAGAAGAATTTTCTTTAATTTCAGAGAGTTATCAAAAATAAAATACCTGAAGTTTGTTATCATGTATAATTGGATCAATATCAAAAACAGTTCTCCATACTGCCGAATATTTCGACCATTTTCCTTCAACCTCTTTTGAATAAAGCATTTTAGGTGTTCTTACTTTATTTTTTAAATTTAAAAGTGACTTAAAATAATTATTTCCTTCATTTGTAGAAAAATATATCAATCTTCTTTCATTCCTATCCAAATTTTCAATTTTCAAATTATTCTTTTTAAAATAATTTAAATTAAATATATTTCTGTTCTTTTCTACTCTAGCTTTAAATAAACAATCTTTTAAACTTCTGGCTGCAGCAAAACCATATGCAGACCTGTCTAAATCTAAATTTTGTTCTATAATTGCAAAGAAAATTTTTAATTCATTATTAAAATGAAAGTATATAAATTCACCCTGATCAATTTTATATTCAAGTGAAAGCCTATTTTTATTTAGTTCAAATAAACACCACCGCTCATAAGCTTCATAAATTGATGTATCTCTCGCTTGTTTTTTTAATTTTCTAGGGAAGGCTGAAAACCCTGAAGTATTGGGTGATATTATATAGTCTTCACACTTTTTATTTTTGGTTTCAAAATATGCCCATCTTTCGATTGCTTCAGAAATTGACTTAGAAATTGCTCTATTCTTAATATAGTCAGATCCCATACCATGAGAATTTGAATGAATCATCTTACTTGGAAACCTAACTCCTAGAGAGCTTGAAAGATAGCAATTAGCCTCCCACCCATATGAGTTACTATCAATTACTCGCTTTCGAAAATAGATCTTATCAATAATATTTTCATTTTTTAAAAGATTTAAATCGTAACTTAATTTGAATGTGTCTACTATTTTTCGCCAATCCAATTAAAATCCACAGGTGGGTATAACAGAGTAATGTTTGATATATCAACATGTTTTTTATGAATATAACCCTTAGAAAAATGTGTTATGGGCCAGACTAAAGCTTGCTCCCAAATTTTCTTGTTAACATCTTCAACCTGGAAATCTTTACTGACAATTTCACCCAAGCTACCATCTAAATCTGGAAGCCTAATCCCTCTATCGGACCTAACCATAAAACGTATATCTTCGTGTGGCTTTTCTAACTGTACCCCTGTAGACATCGTTAAAATATCAAATGAATATGAATTTAGATTTGGAGCCAACTCTTTATTTATTACATTTGATGAAACCTCTACTTCTTCCACTCTTAAATTTTCATCATTTAATTTATGAAAAGCTAGTTTTAAATTATCTCTGTTTTTATAAAGTAAGTTTCCATAGTTTCTATACTTAACTTGACCAATTTTTTTATTTTTCAAAAATTTACTCTTACTCGCTTCTTCTACTCCTTGTAAGCCTAGTGGAAAAAATGATCTCGTAATTTTAACTCCCAATTTCTCTAATTCTTCATATAAAGCTTCTCTAATTGCAATACGGTTTTCTAACGAGTTCAAAGAACTATTTTTTGCAGTCCATGAAATACTTCTAAAAAATAATATTCCATAATTAAGTCCGCCAGAATATTTAAATTTTTCAGATGGTAATTTTAAAAATGAAGTTCCGAGCATCATATCACTATTATTAATATCATTCTTATTAAAACTAATTCTTATTTTATCAAATTTTTTATTATGGCCATATTCGAAGCCAAAATCTTTTCTAAGCTTCAACACCATTTCAGATTCATTCGCTTTAATTATTTCATATTGATTTGATGATATTCCATGAAGACCTGAGATCCAGTCTCCAGAATTTTGATCAAAATCATTTTTATTTACTACTGAGTATAAACCAAAGCTTAAATCATTTGCTAAGTTAGGCATTGGTTTTATAAACTCCATCCTAAGTATATTTCCATGTACTGAAATTCCTTTCACTTTATCTGTTGGACTTTTAGAATCGTTAAAGCCAACTAAGTATTCTAAAATTCCATCTTTAGACTTGAGGCTATTAAGTTTATATATTAGCCTTTTAAATGAAGTTGCAACGCTTTCAGCATCAATTGAATCTTTATTGTTAAAAAAAAGATTATCTTGAATTTCAAATTCCCACGTTTTATTTGAATTTGAAGAAGTCCAACCTTTAGCAATAACACCTTTAATTCCATTAGATGAATAATTATTTGTTAAAGTAGAAAAGACACTCTTATATATTATATGGTTTGAGACTAAATCAAACTCTAGTGGATCTGCTGTAAATGCAGGAGTCGAATGATAAAAAAGTAAGTCGTGATTTAGTTTCATATTACATGAGCATACTATAAAGAAAGTAAAAGATATAAATAATCTACCAACCTTTGTCATTTTCATTTTTTAAGTCTAAAAGTACATCAATAGGAAGATCTAATTTTAAAGACATATCTTTTAATTTTATTTCACCAAGACTATCTAAATATTCAACAATCTCACTAGGCTTCGTAAGAACTATTTTATCTTCATTGTAGGCATAATCTTTTACTAGCTGATCAATATTAATCAAATCTTCATCTGCTATAGCAAACAATGATATAAGTAATGACAGTAACAACATGTAAATTTTACGCACCTAACTCTCCCTTGTACATTTAGATATGAGCTAATGTTATATCACTATTGGAATAAAATATTTAGATTCTATTCAAAACTATGAAAAAAAAACATATTTTAAACTCATTCTTATTAACTTTGCTGATTTCAATTATCTTTATCACAGCAATAAAAGTAAATCTTGAAAGTAAATCTGCTCAAAAAGTTAATACTCTTATACAATTTATAAACACTAATTTATCGAAAAATAGTCCATATGCCGCGGCTAAAGATCTAAGCTATTTTATTCAAAGTTTTAATATATCTTGCTTGTCTTTTGGTTCAAAAAAAATTCAAATTCTCAAAATTGATTGTGATAATAATCTTTCTTTTTTTTCCAGTAGATTTAATAAAACAATTTCTAATAATGGAACTTATATTTTAGATGTTAGCTTCAAAGAGCACACAGATACACTCTTATTCTACCTTTTATTGTTTATAATGTTATCCATACTTATTTATTTTCTTCAATATATAAACTCTTTAAGACTTTTATCAATTAACGATAAATATGAATTAGCACTCAAAGTTAGCCATGACATTAGATCACCAGTCGAATCATTAAAGTCAATTGCAAAAAATATCAACGAAGAGATATTTTCAAAATCTGTAATTCGTATTGAACAAATTGCTAATGAGCTTCTAAATTACGAAAGATCAAAGATCACGACAAAACAAAATATAAACTCATCAATAATTGACACAATTCATCTAAAGAAGGTTGAATTCCCTAAGGTAAAAATCACACACAGCTTTTTAAACTTTGAACTATTTCACAAGATTAGTATCCCAACAGTACAATTGAGTTCAATACTATCAAACCTAATTAATAATTCAATTGATGCAAAAGCTAATCAAATAGAAGTATTAGCGAATATCGTAAATGGTAATATAATTTTAACCATCAAAGATAATGGTGAAGGATTCAAAAATAATATTTTAGATCAAGTTGGAAGTTCTAAAGTTTCTTTCAATAAACATAATGGTAATGGCCTAGGTTTATTTACAGCTAAAAAAGTTTTAGAAGAATATAATTCCTTAATAAACTTTTCTAATCATAAGAATGGCGCACTTGTAGAAATAGTGCTACCCATAATATCAAACTATATTCTTATAGATGATGATCAATTAGTTAGAAAAATTTGGGAGAAAAGTTTTAAGGATTGCAACTTAACTATTCAATCATATAAAACAACTCAAGATGCAAGAAATAAACTCAATAACTTGAGCACTGAAAAAACTTATATATTTATAGACTCAAACCTAAACAACGATGAAAAAGGTGAAGATTTTGCTAGAGAACTTTTTGATACAGGTTTCAAAAATATTTTTTTAGAAACCGGCCACTCTCCTAACAAATTTAATCATCTCTCCTTTATTAAAAAAGTAATTTCAAAAACTCCACCACTAGGACAATTAATCAGTTAAATGATTCATTTTAAAAACCTGTCCAAGCCATGCAGCTGATGGGCGGATTGTTCTTTTGAAATTATTTTTATAATCAACTTCGAAAAGTCCAAATCTTGGATGGTATCCTTCTCGCCATTCAAAGTTATCTAAGAATGACCAATAACAATAGCCCTTAACTTGAACGCCTTCTGAAATTGCGCGGTGAACTTCTTTAAGGTGATCACTTACAAAACTTTTTCTTATTGAATCTTTTGCATCGGCCAGACCATTCTCAGTAATGTAAACAGGAAGTTTATATTTTTTCGTGGCCTTCTTTAAAAGTTTATAAATTCCTTTCGGATAAATCTCCCAACCCATATCTGTTTTTGGAACATCCTTAGGTGGTTTAGTTACAAGAATGAAAGGCGGCTTTAAAATAAATTTTATTCGATCTCTTATATAATAATTTAAACCAATAAAATCGACTGTTCCCTTAGCCTCACTTACATCAGCTTCATAATCTAAAATAAATGGAACTTTCATTTCCAATTTTCCAGTTTTAATTGCATCTAAAATTGTCCAATTTAAAATTTGTTCACTAGATCCAGCTAGGTATCTTTCGATTGGATTAAATCCACTATTAGGACTTAAGATTCTCATGTGGTGAGCAAATCCAATTTCAATTGTTCTATTTTCTTCACTCGCATCTTGCTTTAAATATTTATAGGCCTTCGCATGGGCCATTAATAAATTTCTAACAGGTTTACCAATTCTGTTCCAGTCTTGAACTAGTGGTGGCATTAAACCATAAGCGTAAGCACCAAGAAGATATAGCATTGGTTCATTAACAGTTACCCATTGATCAACTAAGTTTCCAAAAGACTCATTTAAAGTTTTTGTATAATTTAAAAATTCTGAAACAACTTCATCACTTTCCCATCCACCTTTATCAGCAAGCCACTGAGGTAATGTAAAGTGTTGTATCGTAACCATTGGACGAATGCCTCTCGCTCTTAAATCAGCGATCATATCCTTGTATTGATCTAGGGCCTTTTGATCAACTTTACCTTGCACAGGAAAAACTCTCCCCCACTCTATAGACATTCTATAAGTTTTTACACCTAGGTCTTGTAATCTATTAAAGTCTTCTTTCCACACTTCCCAATGATTAGTTGCCTTACCACTTCGCTCAATTTTTACATCTTGTTCAAACTTCCACCAGTCACTGTGCTTATTATCGCCTTCTATTTGATAAGAAGAAGTAGCTGCACACCACTCAAATCCCTGAGGAAATTTATAGGTTTTTGCCACAGTTATATGCGAAACAGTCATAAAAAGAGTTAGAAGTAGTATCTTCATTTTTACCGCCATGAAAAAATATTTAAAATCTAAGATAATTATAACTAAACATACCTAATTTGATTAGGAAGAATTTTACATTTTATGAATAACATTAATAAAATTAGAAGATATATAAAGAGGTAATATGTTTTTAAGGTCATCACTAATAACTTTTTTAACTTTATGCAGCGTAAACTTAAGCTTTGCAATAGAGCCAGCAATCTACGACGACATCAAATGCGATGGAATTTTATTCGATACGAAGGTCGCTCAAAAAAATATTATTTCTCATCTTCAAAAATCACTGACTCGAATAAATCAAAACGAGTGGAAAGTTAAAAAAGAATTCGAAATAGATAATCATATTTCATACTCTTTAGTTCACAAAAATAGAAAGCTAAATATTATTGAGGCCATGCACTTAAAAGAAGAAGCTGCTGAGGTAAATGAGATTGTTGATCCTGAATTAATTTGTGAATTTGATGAAAGTGTAGCGAATACAAAAACTAATGAAAGAGAGGACTTTTATTCGGGAACTCTTTTTAAAGACGATTGTAAAATCGATTCATTAACAAAACTTTCTCATTGTGATTATGAATGGACAATTAAAATGCTTAATATGCATAAATACGATATTAAGTTTGAAAAAAAGCATACAGTAACAGTTGGAGTTGCTGATACTGGTTACACTCCTCACCCAGAACTTGGAAATATTAAAAAAACAATAACTGGTGGTTGGGATGTTATCAGAGATCTTCCCGACACTGGTAGAGATCCACTCTGTGGAAGTTGTTATGGACACGGAACAGGAGTAATAAGTGTTCTTCAATCTCCTAGAGGTCCTCAACAAAAAACTTATTATAATAATAGACCTGCTTTTGTAACAGGTGTTAGCCCAAGTGCAAGAGTAAAGGCCTATAGAGTTTCAAAAGGAAGTGTTATTCATTTTTCTTTTCACAACTTAACAAAAGGAATTTTAAAGGCAGTTGAGTGGAATAGAAAAACTCAAGATCCAAATGAAAAAATTTATATTATTAATATGTCATTAGGAGGCCCTTTCTCTTCTAAAAGATTAGAAAAGGCAATTGATCAAGCAACCAAAGAAGGAATCATTTTAACTGCTGCTGCTGGAAATTATCTCCCAGATATTATTTTGAATAGAATGATGGTTTATCCAGCAAAATATAAGAAAGTTTTAGCAATTACTGCTGTATCTCATGATGCTAATCCATGGATTTTTTCTTCAATGGGTAAACAAGCAGATATCGCTGCTCCAGGGAATAGAGTTTGGGTAGCAAGAACAGTTAATCAAAATGATATTGATAAATACAAGTTCAGCGTAGTTTCTAACGCCGGTACAAGTCTTGCAACAGCACTAACAAGTGGAGCTCTTTCACTTTGGATTGAAAAGCACGGAAATAATACTTTGAAGCAATACGATCCTTATCGATATGAACTCGTAAGATATATTTTTGAAAAATTAGAAAAAGCTAATAAATTAACACCTTTTTCTTGTCATAACTCAAAAGGCCAGTGTGACGAAATTAAAAAGGGATTATTTGGAAAAGGTATTTTAAATATTCCTGCTCTTTTAGAAGAGCCTCTGCCATCCATAGCAGAGTTTAAAAAGTGGTTGACCGTTACTAATCGGTTAGATTTAGAGTAACGAATCTAGGGCATCGTGACATGTTGAACTCTGATTAAGAGTGACATCCTCACTCAATGCTCCAATGTACTTTAAATATGAAGCCTTAAGTTCATTTACTCTTAAGAATCCATCAATTTTATTTTTATCTTTTAATCTTTGCTGAGACCATAGTGCCGAAATATAAGAGTTAATTAACCTTTTAGACTCACTTTTATTAAGAGTATTGCTGTTTTTTAAGGCCCTTGTTATCGTAATGTCTGTAATTGGCCTATGAACAACTGCCTTTAAATGCTTACCACTAGCATCCTTAGGCATTTGAAGCATGAACTGCGAATTACTTGTAAGAGAAATTGGAATAATATTAACTTTATACCCTTCATCTTTTAATCTTTGAATTAGTCCCCAGTTAAATTTATCTCTTAATAATTGTGGCTCTTCCATACTTGGTACAGCACCTTCAGGGAAAATTAAAGCATTGCTCGTATCGTATTTATTTCTCTTTAACTTAGTAACAAAATCTTCAATTGGTGTATCAGATCCTCTACCGACAACAACGACACCTTCAGCTTTTGATAATTGATTAGCTATGTATTTTGTTGGTGAGAATTGATCAACTGCTGCAAAAACATAACCATTTTGTATTCTTAAGTTGGCAGCAATTACATTATCTAAGAAGTTATGCTTATGAGTTGGTGTAATTAGGTTTACAACTTTATCACCATTACCATCAAGGTTTCTGGCAAGATCAAGATTTTGTTCACCTTCAATAGTTACATCGTATCCATTTATATTTCCAAAGGCCCTGAAAACTCTTCCCATCATTCTTGTCGTTCTTTTTGTGTTACCATTTTCTCCTGTCCCTAACATGAAGAAATCTTTTATGGCACTCATAATCCAAGGACCATTTTTCATCACACCAAATATTTTTTGCCATGTAGCTGGAAGTTTTTTAACTTTTCCAACTAGGCCTCCAACTTTAGTCGTACCTTCAATTGTATTTAATTTATCATAAAATAATTTTGTATTTCTCATTAGCTTTCTAAATGGAAATGAAGCTTTGTAAAACTTTGGATTTCCATATAAATATTTATTTTGATTCCACGCCATTGAATATTGCTCAATTTTTTTCAAATGAACTAATAAGGCTTCTTCATCTTCTTTTGAAATAGAGTTTTTAACTTTGTAAAAAGCTCTTTGAGTGATTAATACAGATGAATACACTAAATAATCATGCTGAGCAATTGCAAGTTTAGCCAAGCTATCTTCATATCTACTCATTGCTTTATAGGCTTCTTCACTTAAATCTTTATTTCTATTTTCTAGTGCTTGCTTAATAGTCGATGCTTTAACGCCAGCGGTCTTTAAACCTTTATGAGCTCGTTCAAATTCTTGTTCCGCTTTTTTTAAGTCATCTAATTGAATTCTAACTCTTTCATCATTAGCGCTATCAATTTTTTTCCATTCTTCGTCTGAATAACCATCAAGATTTTCAAAACTTACTTCAAGTGAATTATGGTAAGTAGCAAGTCTCTTAGTTACTCTTTCCATTATTGGATCAACTTTATTTCCGCCTTTAAAATCTGCAAGTACATGCTTTAAACTTCTTTTTAATTGATATGGAGTTACTGGAAATTTATTAAATCTCCACTTAGCTTTAGAATTTCTTACTTGTTGATAGTTAACAAGTTCTAATCTAAATTGATCTTTATGCGACTGGAAGTATTTAAGATAGTTATCAAAAATATCTAACGGCATTGAAAATCTGCTCGAGTTCTTTGGATAAATCGATTCAACAGGAAACCCACCAGCTTTTAAAATTCCTAAAGTATGATCAGCACAATTACATTGGCTTAAGTGCCAAACGGCCGTACCTTTTTGAAACCTTTTATTAATTTTTTTAATATAGTCGATCATATTATCAACTTGAGATTTGCTTACACCTTGTACTCTAAGACCTAATGAATCTCTTCCGTAAGCTTGTCCAAATGAACTTGTAACCATTTCATTTTTATCTCTTGGAGTTAAGCTATATAAGTACTCTTCAAGACTCATTACTTTTAACATTTCAGGATCTTCACCTGGCTTTGCAATATGATTAGCAGTTATAACTTTATCTTTTACTCTAATAGCAAGATGACCAAATGGATTGTCACCACCCCCACTTAAATATGAATCTTTATGATGTGTTGGAAAGTTTAAAATTATTTCAAGATCCGACGGAGCAGCCTTATCTAATTCTGCTAATGCCTTTGCAGTACCTGTTGCTGTAGTACCTCTTTCCATACCAATTCTTGGATCAAGAGGTGCATTTTTTTCGGCATTTAGTGCAAAGTCTGAAATTTTATCAATATTAAATGAGTTAGCAAATCTTGTTTGAGCAGTACTCATTTCAGCTTTCAGTTTTTCATCATTTAATAATGATTTAACTTGTCCACCAATTTCAGAGTATTCTCTATTTATTACTGAAAGTTTTAATTTTTCAAAAAATTCTGCATTATCTCTTTCGTGACCACCATAAATATCTAATAGAATCATCGGTCTATTAATTACAAAACCTTCAGCAGGCGATAGTCCACCACTTTTAGTGATATAAACATCACTTGATTTAATATAACTTAAAAGAATATTTTGTGGTGCGAACTCAAATACCTTTATAGATACATTATCAGGTAAGCTCTTTTCCATTTGCTTTAAGTTCATAAAGTTTTCTTTATTTCTTGCACAGAAAGCAGCTATTTGGATTTTTCCACCATTATCATTTTCTTTAAGAATTGATTTAACAATCGCTGGGAAATCACCTACACCTTCACCACCACTAGCGATTGAAATTGTAGTTGCTTTAGGGTCCCATCCTTCTGATGTTAAAAAAGATGCTCTATCAACTTTTTCATAAAGTACTGGGTTTAATGGCATTCCTGTTGTTTCAACATTCGATGGATTTACACCCTCTTTAATCCATTCTGCTTCCATATCTGGGTGAGCAACAAATGACTTATCAATAGACTTAGCAATTCTTGGGAAATAACCTTTAAAATAGTCTGTGTGTAACCAACCAACTTTTGTTGTCTTTAATCTCCCATTTTCTTTCATTTTAATTAGTTCTTCAGTCGAACCATAATGAGCACTTAAAACAACGTCTGGGCCAAAATTATTTATATATTTATAAAAAGCATTGTTATCATATATAGCGCCAGCATCTCCCAATAATGGTCTTTGATTTCCTTGCGCCATTTTTTTTCTAAAAATTTTATCAAATGTATTTGGATAGTTTTTAACGACAAACCAAAATAATTTTTCATCCCACTTTTCTTTTCTTCTAGAAGGTATAAAGTCTCTAATATTTTTTAATCTTACTTTAGCTTTTGGATTTTTTTCTAAAATATCCGCTTTGATGGCATTAGCGGCACTTATATGCCCATTTCCAATTGATGAATAAAGGATAAGTATTTTCTTATCTTTAGCTAGAGCACCAAAGCTTAAAGATAAACTTATCAAAAATAGTATTAGTTTCCTCATAATTACAATTCCTAATAGTTAAATTTAGATCATTTAATTTTAGGATTAATAACTGTGGAAAACTGCTTAGTTCTAGAATTTACATAGCCTGTCAAAAAAGTAAACAGGCTAAGTAACTTGAATTACATAGTGTATTTATCAGAGAGCATACGTCCACGTGGAGTTCGTATTAAAAATCCCTCCTTTAGTAGATATGGCTCATAAACATCTTCTATTGTGGATCGATCTTCAGACAATGTTGCACATAAAGCCTCAATACCTACTGGCCCACCTGAATAATAGTCTCTAATCACATCTAAGATCTTTCGATCCATTCTATCAAGACCATTTTCATCTATATCCATAAGATTTAAAGATTCTTCAACTTCCTTAAAGCTAATTGTTTTAACTCCATTAACAAGAGCGAAGTCTCTTACTCTTCTTAAAATACGATTGGCAATTCTCGGAGTCCCTCTTGAACATTTGGCCATTTTCAAAAGAGCGTCATTACTTAAGTCAACACTTAACTTCTTTGAGTTATTAAGGATGATCTCAGATAATTCCAAGCTATTATAAAAATCAAAATGAAGATGGGCCATAAACCTATCCCTAAGAGGATTTGATAATAAACCTGATCTTGTAGTTGCCCCAATAAGTGTAAATGGAGCGATATCAATTTGCATTGTCCTTGCTGAAGGCCCTTGGCCAATTACAATATCTAACCTAAAATCTTCCATCGCTGAATATAAGATCTCTTCTACTGAAATATGCATACGGTGTATTTCATCAATAAAAAGTACATCTCTTGGGCCAAGGTTTGTTAAAATTGCAGCTAAATCACCTTTTTTCTCAACGGCAGGACCTGAAATTACATGTAACTCACTCTCTAGAGCATTTGCAATTATCATCGCTAAAGATGTTTTTCCCAAACCAGGAGGCCCAGATAATAAGGCATGATCCATGGCCTGTTCACGCATCTTTGCCGATTTTACCATAACATCTATATTTTCAATTACTTTCTTTTGCCCGATATATTCAGAGAAATCTTTTGGACGAAGTCTCACATCATGATTAAACTCACGATCTAAAGGTTCACCAGATAAAAATCTACTTTCAATTTCTGTTTCCATCTAAACTTCCTTTAGAACCAAGTGAACTAATTGTTCGGGTCTGTTAATTGAGTTTTCATTTAATAATTTGTGAGCAATGGGAACAATCTTATCTTCTTTAAAGCCTAGCTCTTTACAGGCCATTAATGTTTCTTCAAGTATTTTATTGTCCGAAACTGCACTTTCATTTGCATCTACATTATATGCTTCAAAAATTTCCATTTGAGGTATTTTTTCTAATGTAACTTCACTCGCATCTACTTCTTTTGCGATTGTTTTTCTATTTGTATACATTTTAATTTTTTGTATTTTTCCAGATAAATCTAAAATCATTTGAGCTGCTGCTTTAGGCCCAACTCCGGGTGCTTTTGTTAATGATTTCTTATCTTCCATTAGAATAGCGTCGATAGTTTGAACAGCTCCGATAGAACCTAATAATGCGTATGCTGATTTTGGGCCCACACCTTTTACAGATGTTAATAATTCGAATAATTTTTTTTCCCTCAAAGTATGAAAAGCATATAGTTCTTGATCTGCTTCTTTGATTACGTGAGAAATAAATAAAGCAGCTTTTGAACCTTCAGCTAATACATTATTATAATATACTTGATAACCTATACCTGATGTCGTTTGAACGATAACTTCTGTTCCATCAGAAAACAAAATTTCACCTTGTAAAAATCCAATCATTTGTGCCTCTCTTAATATAAGATATTAGATTATGCGAAGAGAGTATTCAATATCGATGGCGTTATAACCATAATATCAGTAGCTATTTTCGCCAGTTTAAAATCATCCATTTCATACAAGAATTTGCATATATAGAGTTATTGGCCTTTTTGAAATAATCATATTTTTCAGCAAGTTTTTTATATAAATCTTTTACTGAACTTTGAACATACCCTCTTCTATTACCTTTTAAGAATATAGCCTTATCAATCTTTGCTTTCATATCATCTGGAACTTGATCAAAGTCAACATCGCTTAAAAGAAATGCCAATTTATTAAGGCCATGATTATCAATATATTGTTTTATAAAGCGGGTAGCTTTTTTATCAACTTTTGGAAAATTATTACGAATCAATTTTATTACTTCTGGACCCATCATTTCCTTATGTAAATAATATGACATTCTAATACTATCAGCATATCTAGAATCAAGAATAACCTTGTTCAACCTCTTTTCACCTATACCTTCAAGTAATTTCTTATCTTTTAATATTAAGAAAACAGAATCTTGATCTAATTTATTCTGATCAATTAAATCTCTATACAACCTAGTAAGTATAGTCGAGTCAAATTGAACTTGCTTTGATTCTGCTTTTTTTAATAAATTAACGATTGCATCAATATTAACTCTATCTCCGCTTACATATATTTTTAAAAGTTCATTTAATCTATCAAATTGGATACTTTCTAAAAAATTAGCTTCTTCAAGCACAAGTGCTGCAGCATGTGGACTTACAGCAACTGGAGAATGCGCTAAGTTTAATAACACAACTCTTTTACCTTCTAAATTTCCTAATGAATAAAATCTACTTATCATTTCCTTACTACTTTTAGGATTTTTTGCAATTTTAGTCATAATTCTATTGAAATCTAATTCTGTTAATTTTTCCTTTTCAAGTTTTTCAAATAAATCCGATTTTAAATTTCTGCCATTATTAGAAGTTTCTAAATATTCAATAACTGAATCAATTTCTTCGCCTGTTAATGCTTGAAATTTCTTATCTGTAAACAATAATTGATTTATAGTTTTTATTGGATACAAATCAGGATTATTTAAATTCTTCGTTATACCAAAATATTCATTTTTAAAATCTAAGTCACTAGGATTTTCATGAAAATAAAATTCTGCAATTTCTAATGCATCCTTTATAAATTGAGAATTAGCAGATGCAATAGAATTTCTTAAAATTTTTAAAGAGTAACTTCTAAGACCTCCAAGAGGTTTTAAAATCTTCTTTAAGTAACTCGTCCCATTTACAAGTAAGTTATCTACAACTCTTGGATTATTTAGCAACTCGCTAATCAAACTAGATAACTGAGAACTTTTAATATTATTTCGATCATTTTCAAATATATAATTTACAATATCTGTAATTTCATCAATTACACTTTTTTCATGAAAACTCACTTCAATAGTGTCAGGAGTAATAGTCTTAATTGAATTAGCAGGATGATCACTTACCGAATATATATTTACTAATTTTTCAATTTGATCGTGTGTAAGACCATCTGTATCTAACTTTTGTAATAAATGATAAGTTCGAAGTTTATGCAATTGTTGGGAAAACCCTGTTAATATTTCAGGATTTTTTATATCAAAGCGTAAAAAAATATCATCGTTCCAAACTAGATTTTCAACTCTCCTACCGTTTAAAAAATGGTTTTGCATTTGATCTGCATACTCTCCAAATTCAACAGGGTTTTTTATATCATTAAATTCAATTACCAATAAACTCTTTGAAACTTGAACTCGAGCATTCTTTAACCAACGAGGAGCGCTCGGGGTTATATCAACTGAATGTAATTTATAATGCTTGGCCTTCTCTAAATCACCTTCAACAATATAGGGCATAATTTTTTTTGGATCATAGTTCTTTACTCCAAGATGGAGACTAAATTTTAATTTATCTTTTTGTGAATTCTTTATTCCCTCTAATTTTGAACGTTCAGAATCTGTCATGGCAGAACAAACTTCGATTAATATAAATAGAGAGATCAATACTTTAATCATTTGTAACTTATCGACAAAACTAAGTAGTAGAGTTAACTGCTAAGGTATTTAAACCTTTGAAAGTAGGTTATTTAAAATGTTTAAATGCATTTCGAAGAGAGCTAGGTTTTGATTTTGATACGCTTGTTCGCCCAAACTTACGACTTAGACCATGGCATGTTGCAATTGCTAGTGCGTCTGACTCATCATGGGTTTTGTAAACTAGCTCACCATAAATCATTTTTAGAGTTTTTTGAATTGATTCTTTTGTTGCGTGCCCATGTCCTGTAACAGCAGACTTTATTGTATTTGGAGCATATTCAAAAACTTTTGCCAGTTTCCCAAGAGCACTAATCATAGCACCTCTAGTTTGTGAAAGCTTAATTAAAGATGTTGGATTCTTTACATAAATTAATGATTCAAATGCAATCTCACTAGGTTTATACTTTTCAACAATTTTTGTGACTTCCTCATGAACCCTACAAAGTCTTTTATTAAAATCTTTTTCATTAGTTAAAACAATTGTACCAGAAGCAATATAAGTCAGCTTTTTACCATTTATATTAATTAATGCGTATCCAGTATTTCTTGAACCAGGATCAATTCCTAAAATAATCATAAACCAAGTTTATCTTAGTTTTACTTACAATTAAATAACTTATAATTGGCATTATTAAGAGTTTTAGAAAAATCTACCTTATACTCCTGCCACATTCTTTTGGAATCAACTTCTGTAGCGTTGGCACCCAATTCAATTGAGATCTGTTCAGAAATTGCATTTAATTCAGGCACATAATCATTGTAAGCAAGCTGTTCTGACTTAGTTAATCCACATTTATTAGCAATAGAGCTACCAATCTCTAGAAATTCAGCAGACTTTTTCGCATTCAGCATAATTACACCATAGTGATAAATTCTATCTACGATTTTTAAAACTTCTGATCTTTTTTTACCTGAGAGCTCAGAGCGACCAGCAAAGCTAGCTCCGTACATACTTAATAACCCAACAAGTACTACTGGTGCATTTCCAAATATTAAACCTACTACCGCTTGTGATTTTTTTACTGGTGATATTATAAGACCAACGGCCAATATGATGCTAAATAAGTTTTTAGTCATTTCCCCTCCTAAAAACAAATATAATTATAGAAGCTATCTACCACAAAAAATGAGGGGTAAACTTTTTCATGTAATTTATACGTATTTGAAGAAGACCTAATGATAAAAAATCAGTGACTTAGCTATTTGATGCCTTGGCCTTTAAATAGTTTCCAAAATAAAAAATGCAAGAACCACCAACTAATTGGATTAACTCAAACTGTCCATAGTCACCTTTACTCATTCCAGAAAACAAGCAAAGACCAACCGTAGTGAAACCAATTAACTGTAAACCAAAACCTAAATAAAACAACATAAGGATCTTCTAACTTTCAAATTTAAAATAGTCAAAGCCAAATACAAATATTACAATGACAGTATCTTTTTAAAGATGAGGATCATGACTGAAATATTAAAATCAGCACCTGTTGTTTCACACTTCACTCAATTACTAGAGTCACAAACTAACGAGCTTAAGAAGCAAGGCGTAACTCCTTCAATGAAAGTTTTTTTAGTTGGAGAACATCCACCTAGTATGATTTATACTCGAAACAAAAAACGCTTTATTGAAAAATTTGGTGGAGATTGTGAAATAATAAAGTTGCCAGAGAGTATTTCAGAAAAAGATTTTCTCAATAAAGTCAAAAGTGTAACAAGTGATGATTCTGTACATGGTGTATTTATTCAACTACCAGTTCCTTCTCAATTACAAAGTATTGATATTGGAAATTTAATACCCCCTGAAAAAGATGTTGATGGTTTTTCTGATAAAAATTTATCTGCTCTCATAAAAGGTTCGACTGGTGAGGATGCTCTCATATCCTGTACGCCTAAGGGCGTACTCACTCTTTTAGACTTTTATAAAATTCCATTAGAGAGAAAAAATATAGTAGTAATTGGAAGATCGTTAATTGTCGGTAAACCCATGTCTCTGTTGGGTACAAATCGAAACGCTACAGTTACAATCTGCCACTCAAAGACTAATAATTTAAAAGAACACACAAGAACAGCTGATATAATTATCTCGGCCGTCGGTATTTCTAAGTTCTTAAATAAGGACTACATTGGTACTAATAATCCGGTGGTTATTGACGTTGGTATTAATCATGACGAGGATGGCAAACTTTGTGGTGATATCGATTATCAGGATGTTAAAGATCTATGCTCAGCCATTACTCCTGTACCAGGAGGAGTTGGCCCGATGACAATACTCTCACTGGCCCAAAACCTTTTACAAGCTGCTTCCAAAAGCTTATAAATTTCTCATTATAAATTTATTGGAGATCACATGAAAACTTCCCTGTACGAGAAGCACCTCAACTTAAAAGCGAAAATGGCGCCATTTGCCGGTTATGAAATGCCAATTCAGTATAGCTCGGTGAAAGAAGAAGTTTTAGCAGTTAGAAATAGCTGTGGAGTTTTTGATGTAAGTCATATGGGTGAATTTTTTGTAAAGGGCAAAGATGCTACGAAATTCATCGACTATATCATGACTAACGATTACGCTTCAGCTGATCTTCAAAAAGCTGTTTATTCTCCAATTTGTAGGGAAAATGGAACTGTAATTGATGATCTAATTGCATACAAGCTCTCTGAAAATAAAAGTTTAATTTGTGTTAATGCGGCAAATATTCAAAAAGATTGGGACTGGATTAGTTCAAAAGCAGAAGGTTTTGATATTAAGCTTTCAAATGAATCAGAAAGCTATTCATTACTTGCAGTTCAAGGCCCAAAAACAGAAGAAATTTTTAAAAAAATTGAAATTTTAAACACTGATGCATCTTATTATTCAGCTCAAGAGCTAACATACAATAATGAACAAATTATTTTAGCGAGAACAGGCTATACAGGAGAAGATGGCTTTGAAGTTTTTGGAAACCATAAAATTATTAATGAATTATGGGACAAACTTTTAGATAACAACGTAGTTCCATGTGGCCTAGCTTCGAGAGATGTTCTAAGACTTGAAGTTTGTTATCCATTATATGGTCACGAAATTAATGACAATGTAACACCTTTAGATGCTGCATTAAAATGGACAGTAAAATTCAAAAAAGAAAGTTTTATCGGAAAAGAAAGTCTTAAAAATTACTCTCCTAAGTATCAACTAATAAAATTGAAACTAGAAAAAGGAATACCGAGAGAAAATTACAAAGTATTTAACGCCAATGAAGAAGAAATTGGTATCGTTACTTCTGGAACAATGTCAGTAATTTTAGGAAAGGGCATTGCTTTGGCCCATATTGAAAAAGAAAAAATGCCAGAAGATAAAAAGTTTTTTATAAATATAAGAAATAAAAATTATGAAGCAGAATATTTAACTAGTGCGTTTATAAAAGGAGGGCACAAGTAATGGCAAATAATCCAGAACACTTAAAGTATACAAAAGAACATGAGTGGACCCTTATTGAAGATGATGTAGCAACAATTGGTATAACTGATTTCGCTCAATCTTCACTTGGAGATATTGTATTTGTTGAATTACCAGAAGTTGGAACTGAAATTAATAAAGACTCTACGTTTGGAGTTGTAGAATCTATCAAGTCTGTTTCTGATTTATATGCACCTTTAAGTGGAGAAGTTATTGAAAAAAATGAAGAGCTTGAAAGTTCTCCTGAAATGTGTAATTCAAACGCCTACGATGCATGGATGATTAAAGTAAGACTGAATAATATGTCTGAAATAGATACTTTAATGAGCGCATCTGATTACACGCCTCTATGTAAAAACGATTAATAATCTATAAACTTGTCTTTCTTTTTGAAAGGCAAGTATTTTTTAAAAAAAATTAAGATCAAAAAATCAATAATAAATAAACTAATTACTTATATAAATTTTCTATGTGGATCGCAGCATTGATATAAAAAACACTTTTTTTATTTTTTGCTTTACACATAATTTTGAATGCCTCATATTAGCCTTCATCCTTTTTTAGAAATAAAAAAATAAAATAACAAATGAGGCATTGCAAGTGATGGTTGAAAACAGGGATTCAGTTCAACTTCTAAATACAGCTATTATCAAGAGTAAAGAGAATAAAATCGACAACTCTTACGAAGAAAGATTAGCTACTATTTGTCAGACTCCTTCAGTAAAAGCTATCGGACAAGCAATTTCTAACCTTGCAGAATCTGAAAATATTTCTAAAGACCAAGCAGCTGTTCAAATTATTGAAACAGTACGTAATTTAGACTCAATCTGGAATGACTACGTAATGATGGAAGGAATTAGCAAGTTAAAAGACCTTCTTCGTGGTAATGATCAATAGATTTAGACCTAATCAATATTTTTTTAATTAAATACAATTGATCACATTAAACTTTAGAACGACCTTAAATCAAAGCTAAGAGACTTTAACTTCTATATTTTCTGCTAATTCTAAGTGATTTTATGAGATATTTTTTTGTAAATTTTTGATTAACATAATTTTTGAAGTTACTAACAGCAAGGTAAACTTAATCCACAATTTAAGACAAGTTATCCCCACTTAACCTTTTACCACAAATCCCCACTCAATTGTCGCCCTTCCGGACTTCAACATACCCTTTGGAGGGTTCGGAAATGGACCGGCCTTGTTAAATGATTCAATTGCTGCTTCATCAAGGGCCCTAATTCCACTCGTGCCTTTAACTTTTACATCAATTATATTTCCTTTGTAGTCTAATATTACTTTTAAGGAAGTTATTAATGCATCAGAAGCGGGAATGCGACCTCCTCCTCTATATAAATTTTCGGCCTTCTTTCTTAAGGTGTCGCCCCAAAATAACTCCAGTTTTTTACGTATACGATCATAGAAACCAAAGTATTTGTACTCAACAGTATTTAAATTTGTCATATCACCTAGAGGTACATCTTCAATGAAGTCATTATTAGATGCTAAACCCTTTAAATTTTCATTTCCATTTTTTAGACCTTTCTTTTTTTGAAGAGGTTCATTTTTTTGAGATTTTTTAGCGACTGAAACATCAGTGTGCTCACCTACCATTAAATCATCTAAAGAAATGGCCTTTTTAGTACCTACTTTATTTGTAGTTTTAGCCATTTTAGTTTCTTCAGCTACTTTAACTTTTGACTCAGCAGAATCCGTGTTTACTCCGTCTTTTTCACCCTTACCAGCTTCTTTAAAACTTTCCACTTTTCGAGCAATAGTTTGTCTGTCATAAACTTGATCTTGCTTACCAAGAAACCTTGTATCTTTAGGAGTCTCTATTCTCCCCTTTGCTTCTGAGTTAACAATTTGTTTCTTTTTCTTTGATATATTCTTTTTTGCTTCACTACTTTTTTCTTTCTTCTTTTTCAGTTCTTCAGGATCTGATAAAACTATTTTAATTGTCTTTTTTTCTTTTTTTCTTTCAACTACAGATTTTTCAAATGCTTCATAATGAGTAATTAAAATTGATAAGTGAAAAAGAATCGATAAGAAAATCGAACAAGCTATTGTACGTTTTGAAAATAACGTTTTTACTTTTTGATTTATAATACTTAGCTTATTCAATGCAGGCCTCTCATGTAATATTGATCGGCATTTTTAAAAAATATATTAGAAATTATGCATAAACAACGAAGTTTAAAAATTAGGATAAAGTATTGAATTTTGACAGCCTGATTTCTTCGAAACTAAAACTTTTACATTCCCGCTCTCCAAAAGATCTAAAGAAAACTTGATCATTCTACTCTTGTTAGAACTCTTAGATCTTTTAAATCTTCTCTTATATTTAGATATTGCTTGATAGTTATTAAAAATATCCATTTTAGAAGAATCATCTAACTCTTCTTGACGTGTTTCTTGTAAGGCCGTTATTTCAAAAGCAACTTTAGCCCCAAACTTTTGAGTCAAATAGCTAGACCATAATAAATGTCTTAGAGCATCTGCTTCGTCATTAATTGGTCTTTTATTAATTTTACATATTTTTTTTGAATAGTTTTCAGCAAAGTTCACTGAATTTTTAAATCCAAACAAGAGTCGTGGTCTTTTTGCAAAATAATTCAACATTCTATTAGGCATCTTGCCCTCTGCTTTTTTATCTAAATACGACTTAAATCTTAACTGAATGGGATTGATTTTTTCATGGCCAATAG
>CAXHCD010000017.1:0-59344 GCA_964015265.1 uncultured Oligoflexia bacterium | reverse complement strand
TCCAAAAATACTTCATAATTCCATTCATATTTATAGTTTTCTTTTGTTACTTCTTTTAAATTTATCCATTTAAATGAGTCATGTTCATCAGAAATTTTAATTTCTAGATTCTCTACTAAGGCCAAAAAACATTTTTCGAGAACTTGTCTATCCCATTTATCTTTAAACTCGGTTTCGAGTTTAAGATTTATAATGTTTCCTTCTAAGCAAGTTTCTTCTTTTAGCTCTCTTATTGCTGCGACTTCAAAGCTCTCTTCACCTTCAACTGAGCCTGTTACATTTTGCCAAAAATGTCCGCTACTTACTTTTGTTCTCAATAACAAGAGTTGGTTAGTAGATTTATGAATAATTACGACTTGGACTTTTTTATGCATACCTCTATAGGATAACGCGATAGTGCTCTTGACGTGTAGCATAATAAAATTCGTTCATTGATAGACTTTGAGCTAAATGGTATGACTTTAAGATTATGGAAGATGTTATTTTAAGAATTGCGATGTGTGTACCTGGTTTTCTTTTGGCAATCGTTTGTCATGAGTGGGCTCATGCCCGTATGGCCTTACATTTTGGAGATGATACGGCCCTACAACAAGGTAGACTAACTTTAAACCCTGCTGCTCATATTGATGTTATGGGGACAATTGTTTTTCCCTTAATTTTTACTATGCTCGGTGGTGTAATGTTTGGTTGGGCCAAACCTGTCCCTATTAATGCAAGATATTTTAAAAATGTTAGAAAGGGTGTTTTTTGGGTGAGCTTTGCTGGGCCACTTATGAATATCATATTAGGCTTTGCATTCGCTCTTGTTTTTGGAGCATTCATGGTCTTTGTTTCCAGAGATTTTTATTTACATAGTCCTTTATCAGCAATGTTAGATTTTGGAGTTAGAATTAATTTTATATTAGCAGTGTTTAACTTAATTCCATTTCCTCCCTTAGATGGATCAAAAATGGTAACAACTTTTTTAAATTATAATCAAATGAGAAAGTACGAGGAAATAGCCAGATTTAGTTTTCCATTTATGATGATCCTCTGGTTTTCAGGAGCACTTTCATACATATTATGGCCTGCAGAAGCTATGGGTCAGCTCAGTAAAGTTATGTTTTTAAAGCTCTTTATTTTAATTGGAGGATAAGTGAGCGGAACGATTTTAAGTGGTATGAGACCAACGGGTGCTCTACATTTGGGGCATTACTTAGGTGTTATTAAAAATTGGGTTAAGTTACAAGACCAACATAAGTGCTACTTTTTTTTGGCCGATTGGCACGCCATAACTTCAAATTATGATTCATTAAATGTTGTACGTGATTCTAGATATGAATATGTAAAAGGTTGGGTAGCTTCAGGGGTTGATCCTGATAAAGCAATAATTTATAACCAATCTGATATCCCTGAAATTTTATTTTTAAACCAGCTATTTTTAAGCTTAACACCTCCTGGTTGGGCCGATAGATCTCCTAGTTGGAAAGATTTAAAATCAAATCCTCAAAAAAAATTAGATAATTTAGGTTTTTATACCTATCCAATACTTCAAACTGCTGACATTGCAGGCGTTAAAGGAAGTCTTGTTCCTGTCGGTGAAGATCAAGTTACACATGTTGAAATTTCAAGAGAAATCATAAGAAAGTGTAATCGATTATATGGAACAAATCTCCCTGAACCAGAGGCTAAGCTTTCACCCATTCCTAAATTATTAGGTGTAGATGGTGGAAAGATGAGCTCTTCAAAGGGAAATGTAATTAGCTTAAATACAACAGAAAAAACGCTTCAAAAGAAAGTAAATAAAATGAAAACAGATGATCAAAGAGGAGGGGTAGAAAACCCTGGGAATCCTGAAAACTGCTCTGTTTTTGATTATCACAAGATTTTTTCTTCATCTGAGCAGTGTAAAACTGTTGATGCATCCTGTCGTGCTGCAGGCTTAAGTTGTGGAGAATGCAAGAAATTGCTTGGTGACGCAATGAAAGAAGAAATAATTCCTATCTCAGAACGCATGGAACAATTAACAGATCAAAATTGTTTGGATATTCTAGAGGCTGGAAATAAAAAAGCTCGTAAAGTCATTAAGGAAACTTGGGATGAACTTTCCGAAAAAATTAAATTTAGTCTAGGGAAATAGCTGATGCTGGACACGACAATAAATGTAAGAACAGAAAATTTTGATGGACCTTTGGCCCTACTTCTTCATTTGATTCAAAAAGAGCAAATGGATATAAAGAAGTTGGATCTCACAAAAATTACTAAGCAGTATTTAAATTATATTGGCAATATGAGAGAGCTTAATTTTGATGTTGCTGGAGATTATTTATTTTTGGCCGCGACTCTTTTACTTTTAAAGTCAAAAAATGTTGTTACAGAAGAAGACGCAGAAAGACTAAAAAATGAAATGGATAGCTCTGGTAATTTAAAAATTACTAGCGAAGCTGAGCTCATAAGAAGACTTGAAGAACTACAGCACTTTCAAAGAATGTCAGAAAAGCTTTGGTCACTTCCTAAAAAAGGCCATGAAATTTTTGTAAAACCAAAAGTTAATAGAAAAGAAATTGTGAATTCAATTTTAACACCGATTGAATTAAATGAACTAACGACAGCAATGATGGACCTTATTCAAAAAGAAAAGAGAAAATATGCAGTTGTTAGAAGAGATAGACTATCAATTAAAGAAAAGTTGAAGTTTTTAAAGAAATACTTATCTATTGGTACTCAAACTGATCTTGAAACATTACTTGATGCTGAAGGTGGCAAGACAATAGATAATATTGTTATAACCTTTATTTCTTTATTAGAGTTAGCCCGATTGAAAAAAATCAAAGTATTTCAAAATGAAACAATGGGAAATATTTACGTTGATACTGTAGAGTCATTAAATAATTTTGATGTTGAAATGGCCGATGGTTTTGATGATCCTGACGAAGAAAAAAGTGAAAATAATGTTAGCGCTGAAGAACTTGAACAATTAAGTGCTGCAAATATAAATGAGACACAAGAAAGTGCTCCTAGTGAGACAATCATTCAATAATTTGAGGATGAAATGGAAAGTAACACACACGAAGAAATGACAAATGAAACAATCGAAACTCCTTCTATCGAAGAGATTGAGACTTTAGAAGCTTCTCAAGAGATTGAAGAAGATGATGATAATCAGGAACTACAAGGTGGAGTTTCTGAAGAAACTCAAGAGTTAAAAGAGTCAGAAGAGTTATCTGTTGAAGAGGATGATTTTAATTTAGAGTTAGACTACTTTGATGAAGAAAAGCAAGAAGATAAGCTTTGGCAGGCTAGAACAGGTTTAAATACTGATACTTTATGTGGAGCAATTGAAACAATAGTTTTCATGAGTGATAAACCAGTACCATTAGCAAGAATAAGAAAATTAATTGATGAAGATATGCCTTTAAGAGTAATTCATGAGGCTATATCTAGATTACAAAATGAATATGAAAGTTCTCATCACGGGCTTAGACTTTTAGAAGTCGCTCAAGGTTACCAATTCAGAACAAAAGCAACATTCTCTAAGTATGTTCAAGAGCTTTTTAAAGTTAGTTCACTTGTTCTTTCACCAACTGCTCTAGAAGTGCTTGCTATTATTGCATACAAACAACCTGTTTCAAAAATTGAAGTAGAGAAGATTAGAGGAGTTGATTCATCTCATATTGTTAGAGCTTTAATGGATAAAAGATTGGTTCGTGTTAGTGGGAGAAGCGAGGAAGCTGGAAGGCCTGTTCTTTATAGTACTACACCAGAGTTTTTAGAAGTATTTAATTTAGCCGATTTAGATCAGTTACCTCCTGAGCATGAATTAGAAGCATTAGTTGAAGAAAATAAAGTCGGTAAAATTTCAGAAATTAAAACAATTGTTCATTCTGGAGATAAAACTTCATTTGTTTTTGATGAAGTAGATGAGTTAGACGAGTTATCGGAAAGTATTAAAGCAATAAAATCTGATACGTTATTTACAAAGTCATTGAGTTCAGAAGAAAGAAAAAGAAAAAACTCTGAAGGTGAAGAAGTAAAATCAGCTTTTGATCTTTTAGAAGAATATTTAGCTAATGAACAAGTAAAAGAAGGAAATTTAGAATCTAAAGAATCTCACCTAATGATTGAAGGTGTGGATCCAAGTATTATTTCAGACTTAACAGCAGGGCCATTTAATGTGCCTGAAGTTGATGATTTTGAAATGATAGATTTAGAGACAGGGGAAGCTTTAGTTGAAGAGCCTGTAGAGATGCTTGAGGAAGATACTAAGGCTAATGATGATTTAATTGAGCTATTTGATACAAGTGTCACTAAAGAAGAGCAATTGGCCAAAGATTTGGATGATGCTTTTGCAAAATTAACTGGTGAAAAGCTTGAAGAAGTTAGTGAAATATTTAATGAGTTAGAAGAAGATCAAATTGAACTGAAAGAAGCGGGAATTGACTCTTTAACAGATGAAATGATCTCTAAGGCAAATGATTTAGATATTGATTTAAACTTTTTAGAAAACGAAGTTAAGGATGAAAGTTCTGAAGATGACTCAAAGTTTACCGAGTAAGTAACTTAAAGTCTTCAGAGCAAGTTTTTTTATCAACTCCGTGAATATCATTATTTACAAAACCTATGGTTATATGAGGGTCCCATTTTAGTGGATTAAAATAGGCTTTAATGCCTTTTCTTTTAGCACGTTTGTAATATTCTTTTGCAAGATGTTTTCTGATGTTTAATAAATGATTAGATTTTACAATAAGAAAGAAAACCAACTTTTTTTCAGATGACTTTTTTTGAACGCCTATACACTCTACTCTAAACTTAGATTGTTTTATAACTTTGCTATAATGATCGTTAATTTCTTTGGATGTAAAAACGTCATGAAGTCCATGTTTTCCTGGATTAAATCTTCCATCAAATTCAGGAGGAGTAATTATTGTGATATGAGCTTCTTTTCTATCAGAAAGCTTAATAGACAATTTTTTTTGAATTTGTTTTTTTACAAAGTTCACACTTCTAAAATCTACATCTTTTACGAGGGCCCCATCTTGCTCATAAAGTCTAGAGAAAGGAACTTGCTTGTAAACCAGTTTTGACAAATAAATATTTTTTACAGTTTTTGCTGCAGCTGGAGTATTCCATATTAAAAGGATTGTAATTAAAAATCTCATTTGGCTTCTCTAGCATGTTGTTTCCAGTTCTGTGTATTGATTGGTAAATAATACATGTTTTGCTATGCGCTATTTACGTATTGATGAATAATGTATAGAAATCAATTTCATTTAATAATTACTGTCGTGAGATAGGGAGGATCTATGCAAGAAATCAGACTGCAAAAAGTTATCGCAGATGCAGGAATTACATCAAGAAGAAAAGCTGAAAGTTTAATTGTACAGGGAAGAGTTACTGTAAATGGTAAAAAAGTTACGGAACTTGGTACTAAAGTATCTCCATCTGTTGACGTTATACATGTTGACGAACAAATTGTTGAAACAGGATCTAATGACAAAGTTTATTTGCTATTAAATAAACCAAGATGTGTCGTGACGACCGCATCAGACCCTGAAGGAAGACCAACAGTTATGGATTATGTAAAAGATGTTCCAGAAAGGATTTATCCTGTAGGAAGATTAGATTATTTGTCAGAAGGTCTCTTGTTAATGACAAATGATGGAAACATTGCAAACTTAGTTATGCACCCTAGGTTTAATGTAACAAAAATTTATGAAGTTAAAGTTTTTGGTGCTGTTAATCAAACTATTTTATCTAAGCTTTCTAAAGGTGTTCATTTAGAAGATGGACTTTTGAAGCCAAAGTCAGTCAGAGTTATAAAACAATTAAGTGGAAAAACTTGGCTTGAGTTCAGACTTACAGAAGGTAAAAATAGAGAAATTAGAAGACTGTGTGAGGCAGTTGGCTTAACTGTTGATAAGCTTAAAAGGGTGGCAATTGAGGGTGTAAGTATTCAAGGAATTGCACCTGGAAAATATCGTGCATTTTCAAAGTCTCAATTGTTAAGAGCGCTTGGTATGAATAGTGATGGTACAAAGTCTAATAAGCAGTCTAAATTTGTATCTGAAAAAAGGACTGTAAACCTTAATAAAATAGGAGTGCAACCTTACACAGCGGCCGATGATAAATCTTTTGAAAAATTTAGAAAAGAAACTTATTACGATACGGCCAAAACTCTTCAAGAAGCTAGAAAAGAAAGAATACTAGAAGAGCAAAAAGCAAAAAGAAAAGTTAGAACCACTACTAAGTTTCAAAGAAGTAAAACGAAGTAAAAAAAGGCCTTCTCTAGAGAAGGCCTATAAAAATCAAAGCAGTTGATTAACTAGTTATCGTAGCTAATAACCGTTGAGTTAGAAATATGGTCTTGAAGTATATCCATTGAAAATTCTAGAGCCTGCTCTGCATATGGAATTAATTTTTTGTCTTTTGAGAAATTGGATTGTTTGATTAAAGAAGCGCAAAGTTTCATTACTTGTGCACTACTTTCGAAGAATTCAGACTCTTCATCAGTTGTTAATATGTGTTGAATCATTAGATTTAGCGATCTAACAAGTCTAACCTGTGATGGAGTTAGCTCTGTTGTGTCAATTTTTAACGTTAGCTCTTGGGCACTCATGCTGGTCCTTTTGTTCAGTTAACATTTCTTAATATCTTTATCGCCCTTATTTTTAGAAAATTTAGTGAATAAAACTGGAGGAATTTAATTTTTTCAGTGACTTAGAATAATCTTCAATTAAAGGCTGGACAAAAAGACTAAGATAATCTATTCTCACAAACATAATCAGACACGTTATTTCAATAATTTATCGCGGGGTGGAGCAGTCTGGTAGCTCGTCGGGCTCATAACCCGAAGGTCGTAGGTTCGAATCCTGCCCCCGCAACCAAAGTTTTGTTTTAAAAGTTCAATGTAGACAAGAAGGACTTTCAGTGCTTTTTCTATAGTTAAAAAATACCCCAATGTATACAATTTCAATTACAAGATTGATCAAGCGAAGTAATATAATCCAATAAGGTAGCTTTATATCAATGATAGCTAGAATGATTAAAGTTTGAATACTAATTGCCAATATTCTAGGAATCCAAACTTCTTTATGGTGCCTTATAACCGTTTGATCCTTAAGGATCTGATACAAAAAACCTGTTGAAATAATAAAAGTTGTAATGCTGCCGCTAAAAAGAAATATATTATTTGAATTGAAATTCTTCATTAGAATAAAAGTTATAATTAATGATATTAAAAACCAAACTATTACAAAAAATGTTGATCGTCTTTTAGAATACTTAAAAAAAAAATAAAAATTAAATGTAGATAGGATTGGCCAGAGAATATAGTTTAAATAAAATGCTCCAACTTTTGGCAAATTATCCAAAAAAATTAAAGAAACTATTTCCCATGCAAGTGCATTTCCAATTGTCAGTCCAGGAATAGTGAAATGTAATTTTTTAAAACCGAAATACACACCAGCAAACCAGCTTATCGTCCACAAGAAGTCTGAAAAAATAATTATATTAACTAACCAACTATCACTAAACATAACTTTTCCTTGATTCATGCTATTATACATTAATTAAAATTGCTTTAAACTACGATATTTTAGAGTTGATAATAGCTTCTAAATTAAGAATAATATTTCATAATTTTATCTAATTTATGATTTTTCAAAATATCTAGTAAGGCTGTAGGAATAGGTTTTTTATTCCAATTAATATCAAAGTTTTTTTTTATTTCGAGATTACGTGATTTTTCGTCAGAGTCTAATAATTCTCTTTCTTCAAGAAGTGTTTGATCAGAGTGACAATTTGTATTATCTGGTGAGTCTATTGTTGTTGGATTAAAGCCTAAGCAGCCATAGGGTTTAAATTTAGGAGAAATCGTACAGCCTAAGCTCTCTTTTTTGAAAAAAGGGCAGGTATAAGTTCTTCTCATAAAGTTGCGTCCACCATTGCTTGGAGGATCAATATCAAGCCTATAGTCTAGAGCATTTTGTTTAAGTTCATTTATTAAAGTTTCTGAAACTCTAGATTCATTATTTAGATAAAATATTAAGTCAAAGGCTTCTAAAGGTGTAATATGCATTGAATTCAATTGAAAAGTACAACAATTACCCTCGCATTCAAAACATCCAATCTTTTTCTCTTTAAGAGAACTCATTTTATTTAATAAGTTCTTTCTTCTTTTTTGAGCATCCATAAGAAGTCATTAGTATAGCTATGACAAATTGTCGTCAAAATAAGTATGGCCGTATAAATTTTAGGCATTTATCTTAGAAAAACATACAATATTTCAATTACTTATGTTGGCATCCCTATTGCAGATTAATTCACATTATGAAATTAATTTATCTAATAACTATATTTGTGTTGTTATCTTGTGGGCGAACATCTGAAAAGTTTGAAGAGTATATAGCTCCAGCAACAATATCTCCTTTGGGAAGCTCTACATCAGTAATTGAGAGTATAAATAGTATCTCTAGTGGATATAGAGTAAATAAAGCTCAGGTAAGATTAGTTGAAGGTAGCTCAAATAATACAGTTGAACTCCAAACTTTAAGTGATGATAACTCAGTCGGCTCTTATTATGGAAATGGTACAGGGAACTTGGCCATTTTTGGAGTACATGGATTTGATGGAGTAGAGGTTTTAGAATTAAGCTCATTAAATGTAATGCTTTCAACAGCGGATTTAAATGATGTTAATTTAACTCTTCATGTTGATCTCACTTGTTCTGGTGATGCATCTGATTTTGCAGAACTAAATGTAGATTTAACTCAATATTCACTAGATTCTACTTTAAAATTAGTTAGTATTAACTCTGATGATATTGTATTTAGTTTGAATGGAGATAGCTACTCATTAGATGACTTTGTTGTCGATTACTCTAGTGCTTGCTTAAGAGATATGGATCCTTTAACAGATGGCACTCCAAAAAATACAGTTTTACCAGCAATAATTATAAAATTAGGAAATTCGAATTCGTCTCAATCATCTAAACTGATTATAGATGACTTTGAGATTAATACTGCATCCACGCTAACGCTCGATTTTGAGGGAGGACAAAATGATTAAGCTCATTATTTTGTCTTTCCTTCTTTTTACCAGTGTTCATTCTTTTTCTAAGGAAGAAAGACTAGTAGAGGATACAGCAGAAATTTTTATCGAAAGTGCGACTTCACATTTACCTTTTAAAGAATTGAGAGAAGAAAAGAGAAACTCTAAAGTACCATTAAGAGTAAACAATTTAGAAGACGTTGCTAGAGATATTGAAGTAGAAAAAGAGCCGATTCCTGAAGAAATTCTTGAAGTTGCTCCTAGGAAGCCCGTTGAGCCAGTACAAGAATTAGCTGAAGATGGTAATCGTTACGAGGAAAGCGAACCTGTTTCAGAGGAAGAATCAAAAGAAGAAATTTTAGTCTCAGATGAAAGGCCAAGAGATGAAGTAAAACCTTTAAATGAAGGACTGGTACAAGAAGACAAGATTAATATAAAAGAGTCGTCAGTATCTTTGTCTAATAAAATTGAATCTAAAACAAATACAAACATTGAAGATGAAAAGCAAAAGGGTCAGTCTTATGTTAGTGATGCAGCTTCATTAAGAATTAAGATTGGGGCTAATTCTACTAAATGGTCTAAGTTTGATAGTTCATTGGAAGATGGATCAAGACTTTATGGGTTAGGTTACACAAAATCATTAACACAAAGTTTGGCACTGAGTTTTGACTTTGATGTCGCGATTAGAAGTGGTATTGACACATTAAGTGAAAATATAGCAATGACAACTTTTACATTAGGTGGAAATTATACGCGAGTTATTTCTAATTCAATTGTTTTAAATGCAGGATTAGGTTTGAATTTTTCAGACTATAACGTAAGGGCCGAAACTTTTTCTGAAGATAGTTTATTGCAATATAAGAGATATGCTCAAGGTTCAGCATTTGGTCTAACACCAAGTATAGAAGGAAAAATTATCTCAAATTCAAACTTATCTTTTGGGTTAAGGCTTGAGTACAGAAAATATTTTGGTGATGTGGAGTCTAACCTTAGTAATTTTAGTATACTACCTGGTATTTATCTCGATATTTAATTAACTTATTTATGATAGGGATGTGAGCTTAAAATAGTTTGTGCTCTGTATATTTGTTCTATTAATAACAGTCTTGCAATTTTATGCGGAAAAGTTAACTTTGATAAAGAAAGAGAGTCATGTTTCGCATTAAGAACTTTAGTTCCATGCCCAGCAGCTCCTCCTATAACAAAAATAGTACAATTATTATTTTCAATTTTATTTGCATACCAATTTGCAAATTCAACTGAATTAAAAACTTTGCCTTTTTCTTCTAATGTTATTAGTTGAAAAGGAGTGTCCTTAGATAACTCTTTAGCTTTCTTTAAAACTTCTTCCGCTTCTTTAGCTACATCTTCAGAGTAAGACTTTACTTCTATAACTTTGATCTTTGGAGAGTTAATTCTTTTTAAAAAGTTTGATTCAAGTGATTGGATTTCATTATCTTTAAGTTTTCCTACTACGATAATGAACTGATTCTTCATTAAAAATATCCATCACCACTTGAATCATCAGCAAGATGTTCTTCAGGGTCTGTATGATAATACTCATTTGGAATATCAATTTTATCGGCTTCTATCCAAAGGTTATCCACATCATATAATTCTCTAGAATGGTCTTGAAAAATATGAACAAGTACATCACCTAAGTCAATAAGTACCCAGTCTTTGTCTGTTGTACCTTCTTTTGAAAGAACATTATAGCCAAGTTTTTTAAATTCTCTTGATATTGAGCTTATCATAGCATTTGCTTGAACAATATTTGTAGCAGTACCAATGACATAATAATCGGCCAATGAACTTAGCTTACTCATATTTAAAACTTTTAAACTTATGCCTTTAAAGTTTCCAATTATCCATGCACTGGCCATGGCCATATTTTTTGGAAATTCTAAGTTTGAATCATCCATTATTTTCTGAACTTCTTGTGTTACATATTCACTCATTATTGAATCCTTGTACTGTCTATAGTTTTAAACATTAATGTCTTCAAAAGATCAATATTCTTTCCAGAAACACTAGATAAAGTAACAACTTTTTTGTCTAGTTGTTCTTCAAAAAATGTTTGGTATTTTGAAATTTCTTCTTCAGTCATTGCATCTGTTTTCGTAAGACAGATTATTTCTTTTTTATTTTCAAGTTCTTGATTATATTTAACTAATTCATTTCTAATTGTTACGTATTGTTCAAATGCTTCATATTCTTCTAAGCACCATGAGACATCAACTAAGTGAACAAAAGCAGATGTTCTTTCAATATGTTTTAAAAATTTTACTCCAAGACCTTTTCCTTCTGAAGCATCTTCAATTAAGCCTGGTATGTCGGCAACAACAAGAGACCTTTCGCCTAACGTAACGACTCCAAGGTTTGGTTCAAGAGTTGTAAATGGATAATCAGCAATTTTAGGTTTCGCAGCTGATATACTGGATATCAATGTAGACTTACCTGCATTAGGAAGACCTAATAAAGCTATATCTGCGAGTAATTTTAATTCTAGCTCTACTTCAAGTTCATCACCATCTTTACCAAGAGTAGCTTTTTTGGGTGCTTGGTTAGTTGAAGTTTTAAAATTGTAATTTCCAAGTCCGCCTCTGCCACCGTAGCAAACACAGATCTTTTGCTCATTTTCAACTAAGTCAGCAACAATTTCTTCTGTATTAACATCTCTGATTATTGTTCCTACAGGAACTTTAATAATTATGTCTTCGCCGTATTTTCCATGTCTTTGGCTTCCAGCACCTTGCTCGCCATTTTCAGCCTTATAAATTTTTTTACCTCTGAAGTTAACTAATGTGTTGATGCCATTGTCTGCTTGAAAGAAAACAGATCCGCCGTCACCACCGTCTCCGCCGTCAGGTCCTCCAAAAGGAACAAACTTCTCCCTTCGAAAACTAACACAACCGTTTCCACCGTCTCCTGCTTTAACTGTGATTTTTACTTCGTCTATAAATCTCATCTTAGCTTCTTATATTTTAATAGTTCCTCTAAAAAAAAGGGGAATATAAATTCCCCATATTTTTTAATTTTTAATTTTAAATTAAGCAGAAACAACAGAAACAAGTTTTGTTTTTTTATTGTAATAAGAAAACTTAACTTTTCCTTCTTGTAATGCAAAAAGAGTAAAATCTTTTCCAGTTCCTACACCTTTACCTGCGTGAAACTTAGAACCACACTGTCTAACAATGACATTACCTGGTATTACAGTCTCTCCACCATATTTTTTAACCCCATACATATTTGGGTTTGAATCTCTACCATTACTTGTTGAACCACCGGCTTTTTTGTGTGCCATATCTAACTCCTAAATCTTATAAGTATTTTTTTGCTGTTTTAGATTCTTTATCAATAGAAGCAGTATTACCATTTCCATCATTAATTTCAGTAATTAATAAAGAAGTGTAATGTTGTCTATGTCCATTTTTCTTTCTCCATAGACCTGGTCTTCTTTTAAAAACTAAAACTTTTCTACTTCTTTCATGTTTGATAACTTTCGCAGTAACTTTTGCTCCGTTAACTGTTGGAAGTCCAACAACAGGATTTTCTCCTCCAACAAAAAGAACTTGATCTAATTCAACATTTGAACCTGCTTCAGCAGATAATTTTTCGACATCAAGAACATCACCAGCTTCAACTCTATATTGGTGGCCTGCGATCTCAACTACACCGTACATATAATACTCCTTACTTGACAAAAATAGGGGGTTACTAAAAACGCTTTTCCCTATGATTTAGTCTATTTGAATGTGAGTTTATAGGAATTTATGGGCTAAACGTCAACATTTAATATTAGAGATTTACCTACTTATTCTGTTAATTTTTCATACTTTAGCATTATCTCTTTCAATTCAGAGTAAAAACAAATAGATATAATTTAATTATATGAATTTGGGTAAAATTGGAGATATATGATGGTTTGGAAAATATTAATTATTTGTTTATATTCGGTTGCGTCATTTGCGAATTCTTCATTTATAAATGAATTAGAAAGTGCATATGAGGAGTTTGATGTTTCAATGAATGTTGTTTGGGATCAAAAGGATGTAGATTACGCCAATCTGGCAAAAGCAAGGTTCACTGACAGAATAAATCAACTGGTTGAAAAAGGAATGAACTCTCAAGATCTTCTAGAGTTTTATACTTCACGATCTCATGATCAAAAAGCAATCGCTCAAATTAGTGATCATATTAATAAAATAGGTCATCAAAACTTAAATGCCAGCGAGTCTTTTGATATACTTCAAAGAATGTCTGGAGCTTTAAATGTAAACGGAGCAAACTGGACTGGTCGGCCATTGTTAGATGTTGCCATTGTAGTAACGACTGTAGTCGTGGTTTTGGCAATTGCTAGAAAAATTAATGAGGACGATTCATCTGAAGAGTCTGATGTGCCAGATGTAACTTTTGTTTGTAGAGAGTGGGATATTGACCGATATGAATGTCGGGCATTACACGAATAAATTTATCAAGTACTGTAAATAAATTACACCTCGCTTAATGTTATTGGACTGATAATCCGATAAATAAAGCGAGGTGTAATGATTATGAGTAATGCAGTTACATATTTTCAATTTTGCCAAGAGCTCGATTTACCTATTTTTGTCAAAATAGATTCAGATCAATTTTCTCCAAAAATGGTAGATTTTTTAATTCAACAACAATTTGATCAATTAGATTTAGATGAAAACAAATTTGAAGAATTAATTAAGGGCAGAAGTAATGTTAGAGTGTTGAAAATCAATGAAGTTAGTCCATTAGTCTCACGACAGATTGAAGTGTCCAGGGAGTCAGATTATTACGGGCCTGAATCAGTAACACCAAATAAAGATTATAGAATTTATAGGTATAAATCTTTAGCAATGATAATTTATTCTTTTCGTGCAAAAGAATGGGAAATGGGTTGTTATCAGGACTTTGCAGAAGATTCAAACTATGAACATGCCTACCGTTCAGTTATTGGAAGATTTTTATCTTGGGCATTAGCACCTCATGGAATTGTTGGCTTTTGGGGAGTTCCCGTTGATAATGGTGCAGTTTTATTGAGACAAAACGAATCAAAAGGTGAAGTCATATACCTTGATATCACACGACAAAAATTAATTACAGTTGAAGGTATTAAGCGAATTGGACCTAAGTTTAAAATATTAAAACTTGATTCAACTTTAAGAAATAAGAACTTAGTGATGAAACCCGAAGAATTTTTAAGTGTACTCACTCACCATACTTCTTACTTAGATTATGAGGGACTGAGTGTACCTGTTAGGCAAGTCATTAGATCAATCGCTAAAAATATCGAAGGATTAGTTCATCCTCAGGAGTCATTTAGGCCAAGAACTAATTTGTCTTTATAAATTAAACCCGTTAACATTTTTTAATGATGACAGTAAATTTTGATCCCGTAATTTTTGGTTTCGGCCCACTACAAGTTAGATGGTATGGGTTGATGTATGTAATTGGTTTTATAATCACTGGATTTCTTTTAAAGAAAATGGTGCGAGAAGGCTTGTTTAAAATTTCAGAGGAAAAGGTAGATACTTTTATCACCTACAATCTTTTGGGAATGTTTTTAGGGGCAAGGCTAGCATATGTTTTTATTTATAACTGGGATTATTTTAAAGATAATTTAGGTGAATTATTTGCAGTTTGGAAGGGTGGTCTAAGTTTTCATGGAGCGATTGTTGGCCTAGCTGTTGGTGGAATAATTTTTGCTAAAAAACATAAAATTCCAATTATGCATGCTTTTGATGCTGCAGTTACGGCAGGATCTCAAGGTGTTTTTTTTGGAAGGATGGGAAACTTTATAAATGGCGAACTTTACGGAAGAGTTACTCAGTCTAAAATTGGATTAATTTTTCCAGCAGGTGGTCCGTATCCAAGACATGCTTCTCAATTATATGAAGGAATAATGGAAGGCGTGATTTTGTTTTCTATTCTGTGGTTTTCTAGAAAGCGAATTAGGCATGCAGGTGTTCCAACATCAATGTTCTTAATGATATATGGAATTTTTAGATACTTTATTGAATTTTTCAGGGAACCAGATTCACAACTAGGTTATTATTTTGGGGGAACAACCACTATGGGACAAATATTATGTTTGTTAATGATTGTCTGGGGTGGAGTAACTCTTAGAATGGCCTTACAAAGAAAAGTTGAAATAGATCAAATTCCAATGAGTGATGTTGGAGTATCTTGATATTTTTTAAGTAATGATTTGTAATCATTTGGATTATCTAGCCCAATAACAGAGTAAAAAATTGGAAAGCAAGTTATCGTGCATGCTCCATGGTAAACATGTTTCAAGTTTTTTTGATTTCTCCATATATAGACAGCGGATTCATTAATTTTTTTATAAATGTCTTGTTTTCCTAGTCTATTAATCAGGCTTTGATGAAAAACATCATGTAAAAAATATGATGGAAGATTAGTAAAAAAATCAGTAACTTTTCCTTTTGTTACTTGAATTAAAATGGGGAAGTTATAGGACTTATAGGAAATGTAATATTTGTAAATTTCGCTTTTATCGCCCTTTTCCATTAATATGCCATTTCCATTTTTCTTTTGAATATTCTCTAGTAATTTACCCGGGTAAAAATCTAAAAAACTTTCATATTTAAAATCGTAATTTGGTTCACGTACTTCTGATTGCCCAGATTTTACATGTGAACAAAATAATATGAGAATGGTAAATAAACTTTTTAAAAAATTATAATTCTTCACACATTAATCATATCAAAAATTGGTTGAAGAATTAAATTCGCCTAAGGGGAAATATATGCACGCGGAAAGTAAAAAAGAAGCTCAAAGAATTGGTGTTTCAATGATTCTAGGTTTAGTCCTAGGGCTGATTTTATATTATCTTGGAGAGTCAGAGAGAATGAATTTAAAACCTGCTGTGAGTAGTTTTCTCGGCTATATTAAACCTGTTGGGACAATTTTTATTAGATCATTAAAGATGGTGATTGTTCCACTTGTTTTATCATCAATTTTTGGTGCAATCGTAAACTTAGGAACACCGGAGAATTTAGGTGATATGGGTAAAAAGGCTTTAGGGTATTATTTTACTACAACAGCGATTGCTGTTTTCTTTGGCCTAGTGTTTGTAAACTTAATAAGTCCAGGAACAGGAGCTGATACAAGTTCCGCTGGATTATCTGGAGTGTCTAGTGAACTAGCAACTAGAATGCAGGAGCAAAAAGGCTTATATGATACTGTTGTAGGTGTATTGACTGATTCGATTCCAAGTAATCCAGTTTATGCTTTAGTTGGGGAAGGTGGAAGAGCTGAAGTATTACAAATAATCGTATTTGCAATTTTGTTTGGAATAGTTGCTTTATACAATAAAAAAGAGGCAGGGCCTTTTGTTACTTTAATGGAGTCTGTTGAGCACTTATCGATGCAACTTACTCATTTAATTATGAAGTTTGCACCTATTGGTATCTTCGTTTTGATGACATCTATGATAGCTAAGACTGGTGAAGGTGCTTTAAAAAAATTGGGTTGGTATATGATAACTGTTATTTTAGGGCTCGCTTGTCATGCTTGCTTTTTAATGTTTATCGCCTGTTGGAGAATGAAAAAGAGTCCATTATTTATTTTAAAGGGAATAAGTGCTGCACTTTTTACTGCTTTTTCAACATCCTCATCGGCAGCAACTCTTCCCATTACTATGGCCGCTGTTAAAGATAACTTAGGGGTTCAGGAAGAAACAGCTGAGTTTGTATTACCATTAGGTGCAACTGTAAACATGGATGGTACTGCATTATACGAGTCTGTAGCTGCAATTTTTATTGCACAAGCTTATGGAATAGATCTGTCTCTCTCTCAACAAATAATAATTTTTCTTACGGCTTCACTAGCGGCGATTGGTGCAGCAGCAATTCCTGGGGCTGGCATGATTACGATGAGTATAGTTCTCAGTGCTGTTGGTCTTCCGCTTGATGGTGTTGGATTAATAGTGGCAGTTGATAGAATATTGGATATGTTTAGAACTACAGTAAATGTTTTTGGCGATACTGTTGGTACTATTTTCGTTGATTCTTTAATGAAAAAAAATAAAAATAGTGTATAATCAGCTAGATAGCCTTAAATATTGACAGGTTAAATTGGTAAAAAACTTCCAATTTGACTCGATAAGTTATTATAGGAGACAATAAAGTATGACCAAATAGATAGGACTTTATTTGGTATCGCTTTTGAATTCAGGGGAACCTATGCGACCTTTTTCACTCATTTTTATACTTTTAACTTTAGGCTTTACAGGATGTATTTCTGTCCAAAGTAAATCTAGTAATGGGGGCCTTCAAGCTAATGGCGATGAAAGCTCAAAGCAAGTTAAAGAATCTTTTGCAGGAAAAATGGTTGAAGAGGCTAAACAGAATATTAAGGCCAGTCCTTCGAGAATTGTTGGAAGTGCAAAAATTCAAAAAGCAGCACAAAAGAGTCATCATAAATCTTATTATTTGTTTGGGGCTGAGCATTTAAATCTAGAGAATTATTATTTTGATATACCGGTTGTTTATAATCCTGCTGTAAAAAAATGGATAAACTATTTTATCAAAAGGGGAAGAGGTTTTTTTGAAAGATATTCAGCTAGAGCTGGAAGATATGCTCCTGTTTTAGGGAAGATTTTAGAATCTCAAGGTTTACCAAGAGATTTAATTTTTCTTGCTATGGCAGAGTCTGGATTTCAAAATCATGCTAAGTCTTGGGCAAAAGCTGTGGGACCATGGCAGTTCATGCCTTATACTGGTAGAAGATATGGCCTAAAAATTGATTGGTATGTAGATGAAAGACGAGATCCGATCAAAGCAACTATTGCAGCAGCAAAATACTTAAAAAAACTTTATGGAGACTTTGAGTCTTGGGAATTAGCAGCTGCAGCCTATAATGCTGGTGAAGGTAAAATGTCTCGAGCAATAAGACGTTATAGAACGGAAAGTTTTTGGAAAATTAGAAAAGGAAGATATCTTAAGTCTGAAACTAAAAATTACGTTCCAAAAATTATGGCCCTTGCTATAATTGGAAAAAATTTGAAGTCATTTGGTTTTGATGGAATCGACTTTCATGAACCATTAGATTTTGATGAAATTGATGTTGCAGCTAACTCCGATTTAATTTTAATTTCAGAAGCATTAAAATTAGATTTTACTGAAATTCAAAGACTCAATCCTGAATTGGTGAGATGGCAAACACCCAATAATCCATATAAATTAAGAGTTCCAGTTGGTATGAAAGAGACTTGGAATAATTGTTGTAAGGAGCAAGTCTTTAAGGCAACTGCCTATCAACAGTATAAAGTTAGAAGTAAGAGATCTACTTTAAATGATGTGGCCAGAAAATTTAAAATTAAAAAGCATTTAAAACACGTATTAACAGACTTAAATCAATTTTCATTAAGACAGCCGCTCGGTAGAGGAACAATAGTATATTTACCTTTTAGAGTCGGACAGAGTACAAAAGCGAATATGTATGCAGATCTTCATGATAAGCCTAGAAAAAGTGTTGTTAGGCGAAGAAGATATAGAAGTAGGATTAAGCAAGCAAAAAGAAGAGGAAGACGTATAATGAACCCTTCAGGTTATTATACCGTTAGAAAAGGAGACTCTCTTTGGTCTGTTGCTAAAAAGAACGGGATTTCCTTGGACACTCTCATAGTGTCAAATTTAAATATTCTAAATAAAAGACAAATAATGCCTGGAGATAAACTAATTGTTCGTTAGAATATAATGAAAATTAGGGAGATAAGTCTTTAAATTTATTGATCTGATATATTTTGTTATAAGTGTCATACTTGGCAGCGCTTAACTCTTAAGTTATCTTTTTTACTCAATTATTTTCTATAGGTCAGGGTTTATGGGCATTCGAAGTATTACAAAGCTTAAAAAAGTTGAAGAGAAGAAACAAACTGAAAAATTTGTAAGAAATGTGATTATAGGAAATGATATCTTTGCACTGAATTCTTTGTATGAAATAAGAAAGAAAACTGAAGAAGTAATCTTGTATACAGACAAAGAGTTTGACTTTAATGCAATAGAGTTAAAAGGACCTTCTCAATTAAGAGGTGATGTAAATATTGAATACTTTAAAGTGGCCCTTAAGAAGGAAGAAGTAAGTATTTCTAATGGAGAGCCACAGTTTTTTAAAGATTTAAAATTTAGAAAATTTGGTGGAAGGTCAAAGCCAGAGCCAATTCAATGGGGGGAAGATTTCTATCAGAATCAATACGCAAATATTGACCTAGATGAGATTTTTCCATTAGAAAAAATTAAAGAAAATTTCAATGAACTATTAAACTCTGTAACAGTTGCCCAAGTAATAAAAGTAAAAAGAATTTTAACAGAAGATATGATTGAAAATGCTAAATGGTATGTCGAGTTTTCTAGTGGTGAACAAGTTAGATGTGAAAACTTAATTTGGAACTTAAATGTGGATCAATTTTTTAGTAAAATTGAAAATAAAGATTCACTCAGTTCTGAGTTTATTCAATACTGTGACCAAACAAGAACCCCTTCTACATTAAATATAACGTTTGAAATGGATGGAGAGTTAACTGAAAAAAGGGAAACACTTTTTATACCTTTAAGTTATACACATGAATGGGGCCATTTTATTTGCGAATTTGGTGAATATAATGAAGAAAAAAATAAACAAACAGCAAAATTTGTTCTGTTTGTCGATAAATCTCAAACAAGTGAAGAGGAGCTTGCCCGAAAAATTCGGCTTCTAAAGAGAAATATTGAAAAAATATTTCCAAAATTTAAAAAAATTTCTTACAAGGAATATATCGTTTTATCGGACTTTTCTCCGTGTCTAAAAATTGACGATTCGTTAGCAAAAAACTTTTTACTAGAGGATAATAATCTATCATTTGTCGGATTTAATGCTCCTTTGGTAGATCAAGTAAGTCAGGAAGGTCTCTTCGGCGATTCGCTTTTTGGCTTGTCACATCTGGCCAGAGCACACGCTAGCACGTGCTTAATGCTTGAAAATTTCCAATAATTTCGAATCTTTATTAGTTGACAAATTTTCTGTGAGCCCTAAAAATTATAGTATTAGGTATTAAAACTAAAGAAAACTTCAAGGTTGAAAGTTTTTTATAATAGACAATATTGTGTTGCTTCAAGGAGATTATTTATGAAAAAGCACATCTTAATTGCAACTGGACTAGCTGTACTTTCTACATCTGCTTTTGCTTCAAAAGCAAGAATGGAAGCTCTAGGTCAGAACGCAGAAAGAGGTTCAAAGTATTTTGGTGATGACAGAAACGTATTCCACAACCCTGCTCATCTAAACAACATGAAAAACTACGTAGTAACTGAATGGGGGACTGCCGCTGCAAATGATACTACAGCAGCTCCATCAGCTGAAGGTGGTTTTTACAGAGAGATGGGAAGTTTTGCTTACGGTGTACACCTAGGTTCACTAGTTGGTGCACACAACACTGAAAGAACAGCTGCTGATGCTAACTTTTTATCAAGAGATAACGGTCTTGATTTAATGTTTGCTGGTGATGCTGGTGTTCAATGGGGTGCAAGAGTTCATTATTCAAACTCTAAAGACGAAACTGGTCAAACTCATGAAAGAAAAAATGGTGCATTAGGTTTAGGTCTAGGTATCATCATGGGTGATCTAGAGGTTTATGCTAACTTAGACATTAAAGATGAGTCAGAAGGAACTGTAGCTACTTCAAACGCTAAGTGGGAAGCAGATATGGGGATTCATGCTGGTGCATCTTACGGATGGAATGGATGGACTTTTTATGGTTCATACGACAAGTCAGGAGCTGAGTACAATGATGGTACAAACGCTGCTTATAATCCAGACGACAGAACAGCTCTTAAGTTAGGATTTGGTAGAATTCATGAAGTATCTAATACTGCAAGAGTTTATACTGATTTAACTTATAGCTCTTCTAAGACAGAAACTAAGACTTCTTCAACTTCTGCTACATTAGAAACTAAAACTAATGAGCTACCACTTAATGTTGGTTTCGAAGTTGATGCTACTTCTTGGCTAGTTCTTAGAGGATCAATTTCTCAACCAATCGTTATTAACAATACTGAAGTTAGTGGTAACGCAACTGCTATTAACAATGGTAAGCAAGTACAAAGTAATCAAACTGACGTAGCTGCTGGTGCAACTCTTAACTTTGGTAAGTTAAAGGTTGACGGTGTTGTTGGTACATCTGGGAATGCTGGTACAGCAAACTCTGGTGAGACTGGTACACTATCTCTAGACAGATTAATGACTAGAGTCGCTGTTCATTACTGGTTCTAATTATTTCAGAACATAAGTCATATGACTAAAAAAGGGGAGCATGGATGCTCCCTTTTTTTATTTCTTATAAATACAAGTTCTAGTCCAATTATTCTCTGATTTTACTGATTTAAAATATTTCAGGGTATTCTTACTAAAATTTAATTTAGTAAAATATTTAGTTTTTCCTAAGTAAATTATATTAAATTCCTTAACAGTTTCCGATTTAGAGATCGTTAAATTACTTTGCGTACCCTTTAATTTACTTATTGATTTAGAAATATACTTTGTTCCAAAACTTGAATTTTTTCTGATCTCTTTAATCGGACTCAAATTAAAATTTAGAAAGTATTCAGAGTTTGTGTCTTCAAACATAGATCCGACTAAGTGTGACTCTACTAAACTGATTCCACTATAGGTTTTATTGTTTATTTTTTTAGAATTTTTTTTAACTGTCAAATTTCTTTTACAGCTACTGTCTCCAGATTTCAGAACATAGTCTCCAAAAATTTTTGCATGGCCATTAAGGCTAGAAATTATCGATAAAATGATCAAAGTCGTTTTCATATTTGCCTCCAAATTCAAATATTAAAATTTAGGCTTTTATATGATTAAAAATATATAGTGAAAAGTTGTTATGTAGGATTTTTATGGTTGGTGTATTATTGCATCATTAATTGATAGTAAATTTAAATATTTAACTGTCTTAGAACTTCATAGGAAACGGCAGTTGCTACATTAGAAAGATTAAGTGATCTGATTTTGTCTGAATACATAGGTAGACTAAGCATTTGATCGGGATAAGTTTCAAAAATATGTCTAGGAAGCCCTTTGGTTTCAGAGCCAAATACTATATAGCAATTTTCAGTGAACTCAGCATCAAAATAAGTTTTTTCACCTAGCTTTGAAAAAAAGAATACCGACTCAGGGGATTCTGTTTTGAGAAATTGTTCCCAATTATCATAAATTGAAACGTCTACATATTTCCAATAATCTAATCCGGCCCTTCTAACCGCTTTTTCATCAAGATCAAATCCTAGTGGGCGTACTAAAACCAACCTTGTTCCAAGTGCGACACAAGTACGCCCGATACTTCCGGTATTTCCGGGGATATCGGGCGCATATAAAACAATCGTAAAGTTTTTCTGATTCACTACTTGGCGTTCAGTATATAATGAGCAACAGTTCTAACGATTAGGCCAGATGCTCCTTTTGCTGGACAATATGGTTTGTGAGTTTGAGAGTCTCCAACTCCTGCAATATCTAAGTGTGCCCATGAAATACCTTCTTGAATAAAGTTTTCTAAGAAGGCCGCAGCTTTAGAAGTACCAGCAAATCTAGAGCTTCCAATGTTTTTTAAGTCAGCAATATTAGATTTCATGTCATTTCTAAACTCATCAATGATTGGAAGTTCCCACATGTATTCATCAGTTGCTGAAGCGGATTTTAATAATGAATTCGCTAATTTTTTATCATTAGACATTAATCCACAAACTTCACTTCCCAGTGAAACAAGGCATGCTCCAGTAAGAGTTGCAGCATCAATAATAACATCTGGCTTTTGATCTCCGGCATAGTCCAGTACATCTGCTAAAACTAATCTACCTTCAGCATCAGTATTTAAAATTTCAACTGTCTTACCATTTCTAGCAGTACAAATTGAATCTGGCATTGTTGCCTTAGAGTTAACAGCATTATCAGTCATTCCTAAGAAACAAGAAACTTTAACATTTGCACCCATTAAAACAGCTGCTCTAAATGCAGCGTAAACAGTTGCGGCACCGGCCATATCAAACTTCATGTTTACCATTGAAGTTGATGGTTTAAGTGAATATCCACCAGTATCAAAAGTTAAACCTTTACCTACAAGGGCAATATGTTTAGTGTTTTTTGTAACTTTTTTCGGAGTGTATGAAAGGTGAACTAACTTTGGATCAAATGCTGAGCCAGCATTAACAGACAGGAAAAGACCCATTTTTTCTTTTTTAAGTTCAGTCTTTCCAAGTATTTTTGTTTTTACACCTTTTAAGTTTTTCTTAACATCTTTTTCAACTTCTTTAGCAAAAACTTCAGAGTTTAAAACGTTAGGAGGATCATTAACAAATCCTCTTGCAACATTTATAGATTCAGCGGCCAGTAACGCTCTGTTAATTTGAGTTTGTACTTTATTTTTCTTAGTAGCTTTTTCTTTAGAGTTAATAACAACATTTTCAAGTTTGTACTTAATTTTATTTGTTAAAAATCTATTGTAAGCATACGAAGTTAGTTCAAATGCCTCAGCAAGAATAAAGGCTGACTCTTCTAGGCCAGATTTATTTGTGAATGAATCTAAATTAATAGAAACTGATTTAGATTTTTGATTTATTGCTTTATATAAATTAGCAAAATTAATTCTTAATTGTTCATTTCCTAACTTAGACTTATCTCCAAGTCCCCATGCAAGTGCAGTTGTTCCATCATCTAAGATAAAATGAAAGTTAGTACCTTCTGCGCCATTGAAGTCGTTAGATAAACTAACTTTAGAGAACGCATCTTTAACTTCTTTTGGCCAAGTACTATTAACAAGTGTTGTAACTTCTTTTTTCTTTTCAGTTGTTGTTTTGCTAAATGCTCCATATACAACTAAATCATTTGTTGTGTGTCCTTTAGCATTAAACTCTAGTGTAAACTTCATTTGTTCTCCTTTATATTTAGGTCTTTGAATTTGTGTAAACCGAATTTGCCGGATAAAATAACATAGTAGTAATTTTTTGTCTAAAATAGCGTATATGATTAGAGTTTATCAGAAATACTTAGCTTCGCACTTTATCGCTCCATTTTTAATGAGTACCTGCTTTTTTGTAATTTTTTTGCTCACTTTTCAACTTTTTAGAATAATGAGGGTTGTAATTAACAAAGGTGTACCTGTAGATATTGTCTTAGAGTTAGTTATGCATATAGCTATATCGTTTCTTCCTTTGGCCATTCCATTATCAGCGTTGTTTGCAACCATATATACTTTGAACAAATTGAGTGAAGACTCGGAGATCGTTGCGCTTAGATCTTTTGGTGTTTCAAAAGGAAAATTATTTATACCCTTTTTAGCAATAGGAATAGTTATCTCTTTAATCGTTTTCTCATTGAATAGAAGTATAATTCCGTACTCAAAGCGATTATTTAAAAACAGAATTATTCAATTAACGTCAAAAGGTCTTTTAACAGATATAAAGGCCGGTGATTTTTTTACAGAAATTCCAAATATTACATTATTTTCTGAAGAGGTTTCCAATAACGGCGAAGAAATGAAAGAGGTTTTTATTCATTCAAGAGGGGATAAGACTAAGGTTATTTATGCTAAAACTGGAAGTTTACAGAAAAAAAATTCATCAAGTGGAGTGTCTTTATCATCAGTCAGACTAATTCTAAATGATGGCAATATTCTAATTGAGGATCATGAAACTGGAATTGTAGAAAAGATTTTATTTAAGGAGTATGATTTTCCAATTCTCAATGAAAATATTCAACCAGGGTTTGTCACAAAAGATAGTATGAGAACAAATGATGAGCTTTATGAGATAATAAAGAACACCCCAAAAAAAGATCAAAATGATAAAGGATTTATTAAAACTAAGCTTGAATTTTGGTCGCGAATTAATACTCCTCTTCAGACTTTAATATTTATTTTTCTTGGGTTTACCTTGGGTATTAAAAAAGGAAGGGGAAAAGCTAGGAATACTGGTCCAATAGGTCTTATTGTAATTGTATCTTATTATGCAGTTTTTTTTACAGGCGTTGGAATTGTTAAAAAAGGGGTGATTGCAGCTCAACTTGCTGTATTTTTACCAACAATCTTAATGTTTTTCATCGCTTTTCGTCTTTTTAAGCGTCTAGATTGGGTTTCATAGGTAAAGTTCATTAATTTCAAGAAATTAAACTGTATGGTCCACAAAATATGGGCAAGTTTTTAAATACACATTATTTTTTTGCCCGCCATAACTAACTGAAAAGATGTCAGAAGTGGGGATAGTTTGACATTAAACTATTTTGGTCAGGTATCCGAGTAGATAATGGATACATCATACTTAATAACAAGGACGAAGGGATGAAAACATGGATTTTATTTAAATTATTGTTTCTCTCCTTGCTACCGCTAACAGTTTTAGCTGGGCCAAGAGAGCAAGCAAAATTTCTAAACGATCGAATCGTTGGGACAAATATTAGTGCCCAAGAATTTGAAAGTTTAGTTTCGATGATCTCGCAAGGAAATGCACGTCAAGCAGCGCTTAGTATTACTGAAAGAAGTGACTTTTACAATGTAAAGTTGAAAACTTTTTTTGCACCTAGAACTAATGAGGATAGGTCCAATACAGTTCCATTAAATGATTACACTGCCACTTTAATCGGTATTGTAAGAGATAATGTTCCTTATACTAGTGCTCTTTATGAAGATATCATTTATGTTGGTGCTAATGGATTAAATGGGGTACCAGCTTACTCACACACCAATAATAATCATTATGAAGAATTAGAAAAAAGAAGGATTGATCTTTCTAGTGCTACAAGTTTTGTTAGAACTACTCAATCTGGTCTAGCTGGAACTCAATTACCAGTTAATGCAACTGCTGGAATTATCACAACAAGAGCAGCTGCAAAAGCTTTTTTCGTTGCAGGTACTAATAGAGCAATGACTAGATTTTTATCTTTGAATTATTTATGTAGAGACTTTGAAGCTTTACATGATATTTCTCTTCCACAAGATCGTGTCAGAAAAGATGTTACTAGAGTTGACCCCTATTTAAAAGATTGTGTTGGATGCCACTCTGGTCAAGATGGTTTAGGTGGAGCTTGGGCCTATTATAATTTTGATGAAGAAGAAAATAGATTAGTTTATACAGCAGGAAATGTTCAAGAGAAAATGAACATTAATGCTGGTGTTGCACCTCAAGGTTACCAAACAGTAGATGATTCTTGGGTTAATTACTGGAGAATAGGACAAAACTCTGCATTAGGATGGAGAACTCCTGCTAACGCTGGGATATCAATTAACTCTGATTTTGGATATTCTTTTGGTAGTGGTGCTAAATCTTTAGGTAGAGAAATTGCTAGCACAAGGGCTTTTTCAGCATGTGCAGTTAAACAAGTCTTTGAAAACGTTTGTCTTAAAAATGAGTCTCAATTAACAAGCGCCGATAAAGCTAAAATCGAAGAAATCTCAACAGCTTTTGAACAATCAAATTATAATTACAAAACTATATGGGTCGAAACAGGCCTATACTGCATGGGTGATTAATATGAAAACACTAAATGGAATTATTGTTGTATTCTTAATGATTGGTTTGACGGCCTGTATGCCAGAGCCGAAGGCCAAGAAAAAAGGACTTGATGAAACAGATATATTGTCTGGTTCAGGTGATTCAACTACGAACACAAATACTAATCCGAGAATTGATAGTGCTTCGGTTTATTTTGAGCAATCTTCAATGAGTATTTCTGAAGGCCAAATGCAAAATATTTCAGTTGCTTTATCTTCTCCAATGACTTCTGCTGTTACAGTAGGAGTTCAATCATCTTCAATGGGTGCTCAAGAAAATGTGGATTATCTTATTATAGATAGATTTGTTACATTTGCACCAGGTGAAACTAGAAAGATGATTAGGTTTAGAGCTGAGAGTGATTCAATTTTAGATGGTTTAGAATCAGTTCAGCTTTCGTTAACTTCATATTCTAATGGGATATCAGCAATCAACTCAGCAATGATATCTTTAATAGATATGACACAGGTAGGATCTCCAGCACCGGCTCCAGCGCCAGCACCGGCTCCAGCGCCAGCACCGGCTCCAGCGCCAGCACCGGCTCCAGCGCCAGCTCCTGTACCAATGCCAGTTCCTGTACCAGCGCCAGCACCGGCTCCAGCGCCAGCTCCGATGCCTGGAACGACTAATTTACAAGCTTTTTCTCAAACTCTTTATAATGGAATTTTGAGAAACCCAAATACTGGTAGATGTTTTAACTGTCACAGAGCAAATGCTACAGTTTTTGCTGTTCAGCCTTATCACTCTCAAGATGATGCTGCTTCAGCACTTCAATTGATTACGCAAGCAGGGTTAGTAAATTTATCAAATCCTGGGGCGTCTAGACTTGTGGTAAAGGTAATGGGTGGACACCAATCTTGGTCAGGAAGTCCAACTAATGATGCACAAGCAATACAATCACAAATTTTAGCTTGGTCAAATTTAGTTAATGGAGTAGTTGTTGTACCTTCTCCAGCTCCTGCACCAGCTCCTGCGCCAGCACCAGCTCCTGCGCCAGCTCCTGCACCAGCTCCTGCGCCAGCACCAGCTCCTGCGCCAGCTCCTGGAAATGCAGCAGTGATTACAGCATTTACTAATACTGTTTATAACAACGTATTAAGAAATCCTAATACTGGTAGATGTTTAAATTGTCACAGACCTAACACGAGAAATATTTCTCCAAGGCACTCACATGATGATCCTGCGACTGCATATCAAAATATTATGACTGCAGGATTAATTGATTTTAATTTCCCAGCTTTTTCAAGACTTGTAGAAAAAGTTGCAGAAGGACATAACGTTTGGAGTGGTAATGCTCAAAATGATGCTCTTTATATGAGGCAACAAATTGAAGCGTTTATTGCTCAAATTCCTGCAGGAAGTAGTGGTACTCCATCTGCTGGTGCAGGTCCGTTAAATATTCCAAATATGTCTTCTACAGCTGAAGTAACAATTGCTTCTGCTCAACAGTCTACAGGTGGTGGTAGAGCAACAACTTCTCAAATTGCTTACTGGGACTTTAAGCAGGCTGGAAATATGATTCAAGATAAATCAGGAATCCAACCATTAATGAACTTAACTTATAATGATGCAGTTAAGTTTGAAGATGGACAAGGAATTGATTGTGGTGAAAAAGGTAGAGTAATGGCATCTGTAGATTCTTCTAGAAAGATCTACGATATGGTTGCTGGTACTAATGGAACGAATAAGTTCACGGCCGAGGCTTGGGTTTTTGTTCCTGATGATGCTTTTAACCAAGATGGACCTGCTCGTATAATGTCTTATTCTAATGACTCTCAAAATAGAAACTTTACTATGGGTCATCAAAATAACTACATAGCGTTCAGAAATAGAAATGGTCAAACTGGTAACAACGGTAGTGACCCTGCTTATCAGCCAAATACTGCTATCTTCACAGGAAGAGCTGCTCCAATGCACATAGCGGTAACTTATGATGGGATGAGAAGAAGAGTTTATAAAAATGGTCAAGAGATAGTTCAAGATGGTTATCAAGATGGTGGTGCAACTACTAATGTAGTTAACCTTCAAAATATCTGGAACGATAGCTATCAATTCTTATTCTGTAATGAGAAAGCAAATGTTGATAGACATTGGCATGGGAAAATCTTTTTCGCAGCCATGCATAATGATGCTTTAACTCAAACTCAGTTAATGCAAAACTATGTAGCTGGTTATACTGAAAAACTTCAACTTGAATTTGATGTATCTGCATTTACTAATGCTGGTGCAAAAGTAAGAATGATGCTTGAAGTGGTAGATGCTAAAACATATTCTTTCTATAACCCAGAGTTCATTGGACTTAATGCTCCTGTTAGATTGAAGAATATGAAGGTTGTTGTAAATGGTTCTGTTCCTGTTGCAGGTCAAGCTTGGGCAACATTGAAATTAGACGCGGCCTTTAATGGTCAAATTTCAAATGTTGGTTCTGTAATCGCTTCTCAACAAGGAAAAGATATGGATAGATTTGGTCTAGCGTTTGAAGTACTTGGTAATACTCAAAATAGTATTGCACCAATTTATCAACCATATGAAGGATTAAATACAGCGGTAGATGCAGCTTCAATTGAGCCATCTAATGCTTCAGCGGTTAAAACTTTTGATGAGCTATTTATGTCTTTATCTAACTTAACAGGAGTTTCTCCTACTGATAATGACGTAACTAGTGTTTACAATGAAGTGAAAGAAGGGCTCCCTCTACAAATTGATTTAGAGTCGTTCTCTGCTTCACATCAAATAAATATTACTAAGTTATCATATGCGTTCTGTAATGAAATGGTTGGTAATACAACATTAAGAAATAATTTCTTCGGAAATTTAAATGTTGGACAATCTTCATCGAACTTATTTAATGCATCAACAATTGCAAATGTTTCTAACAGAGTAATTATGAATGTATTTGGTTCGAACATTGCTTCTCAACCAAACGCAATGGAAGTTAACACTCAAATTAATGGGTTGATTAACGACATGGTTGGATCGGGACAGAATCCAACTAATATCCTGAAAGGGGTATGTGTACTTAGTACAAGTAACGCAGCAGTATTAATGAAATAAATATCATCTTATTGGAAGAGGTAGTTATGAAAGATAATAATGAAAAGAACAAACTAAACTTTAAATTGGACGAACCCCTCAAACATGAGGGGGAAGGCCACACTTCTGTGAAGAATATGTCTAGGAGGGAGTTGCTGGGACAAGGTTTTATCCTCGGTTCTGGTTATGTAATGGCCCCTACTATTCTTTCTTCTATTGCTAACCAAGCGCAAGCTCAAGTTCAAGGTCTTAATTGTGGAGGCGGTGGTGTTTCGCTAAACCCTAAAATAGGATTCTTATCAATTGACTTGAGTGGTGGTGCCGCTATTTCTGGTGGTAATGTTATGGTTGGTGGACCTGGCGGTCAAACAGATATGTTAACGGCCGATGGTTATCGTTTATTAGGATTTGCTCCTAATACTCAAGGACAAATGAATAACGAACTGGGAATACTATTTCATTCAGATAGTTCTTTTCTTAGAGGAATAATGTCTAAGACGTCTCCTGAGTGTCGGGCTCGAATTAACGGGGCCGTTGCTTGTACTAGACTTGCAAATGATACTCAAAACAATATTCAATCTCCATTATATGGAATTAGTATTGCGGGAGCAAAGGGAGCAGTAGCTGGATTAATAGGAACGAATGGTTCTGATTCTGGTGGTAGATCTATGGCACCTCCTGAGTTAATAAATCTAGAAGTTAAACCAACGAGAGTTGCTTCTAGTCGTGATTTAAACGGAACGATTGATACAGGTAGAATGGTTGCAGACTTAGGTCAAGCTGACGCTGTTGGAATCATGAGAAGAATTGCTAGTTTAAGTGATAATAAAAGAGCAAAACTTACTGATGAACAAGTTAAAAAAGACTTAGTTCAATGTGGTTATGAAAAAGCTAGAGGTACTTTGGAAGCATTCGCAGGTCCAGATGCACTTGATGTATTTGCAGATACTCAACTTGTAGGTAATGGGGCATCCATTTGGACTAATGATGAGTTAACTTCACAAAGTAAATATAATAGATCTGCAACATACTCTAAGGCCATTGTTAATGGCTATGTAGGTGCAGGTGTAATGGAATTTGGTGGTTATGACTATCATAATGGTACAAGGTCTAGAGGAGAACAAAGAGATTTTGAAGCAGGTGTTGCAATGGGTGGAGCATTAGAATATGCACACAGAATGCAAAAGCCTCTTATTTTATATGTTTTCTCTGATGGATCAGTTAGAAGTGATGGTCAAATAGATAATAGTGCAGAAGGTAGAGGTAAAGGTGTTTGGAGAGGTGATAGAGGTACAACTTCAGCTGCTTTAATGTTAGTTTATAATCCAAGTGGTAGACCTGTGATGACTGGCGTTGGACATCAGCTTGGTAATTATAATCCTGATGGACAAGTAAACTCTACTGCAAACTTAGTTTCTAATTCAGCGAGAAATTTAGCTTACTGGGTAATTTTAAACTATATGGCCTTAAATGGAGATACTGCTCAATTTGCTTCAATGTTTCCTGAAAATCCTTTTGGGACAACAGCAACACAGTTAGATCCGTATATAAATTTTCAATCAATAGCTTAGAAATTATATAACCCCAAAGAAATGTCTTTGGGGTTATTTTTTACAATGAAATATTATTTTCGGTCATGTATTCTTCAGAAGTATAAACTTTTCCATCCTTATATATAAATAAAGGCAATTTGAAGTTTGATTTTTTGTCATGTGGAAATACTAAACTCTTGACTCCACTTTTAGATTTTACAACTAATTGTTTGCTATTATGAAAGACTTTAATATTATTGGTGTTTCCAAGGAAAAGACGTATTTCTTCACCTCTAATAAGTAACGTTCTACCTTGTTTTAATGTAAAGCCCTTAATGGCCTCTTGATCTTTTTTATATGTGATCCAAGAGTCTCCATCAACTGCATTTAAAAACACAATTTCTCTATTTTCTTCATTTGCTTGTTTTACATATTGTGGAAGAAACTCTTCTTCTTGCTCTTCTTCTTTTAGGTAACTGTATTCACTAGTGGGATAAGGTCTGAAATTGTATTTCTTTTCTTCTTTTTCCTTTTTATCTTCTTTCTTATCATTCTCTGATTCAGTCGCTACTTCCTTTTTATCTTCTTTCTTATTTTCTTCTTTCTCATCCTTTTTTATTTCTACTTTCTTTTTTTCAACAACGACTTCATTATTTGTTTCCTGCTCTTCATTTTGCTCTTTTTCCTGGGGTTTTACTGCTGGGGTGATCACAGACTTTGTTGTAAGTGTATTTTCCTTTTTTAGAGGAGTAGATGCATCTAAAACTTTTGGTTTTACCACAGCTGTCTCAACTATTTTTGTATCTTTAGACTTTATAGAAAAAATCAGAATCAATACTAAAATAGATACTACGACGACGACTGATATTGTTGGTAGAGGAAGTCCTTTTGATACATCAGTTGAAGAATTTTCTTCATCTTGGATGAAGTTTAAAGGCTCATCAGTTATTCCTAAAATTTCTTGATACGTTCTTTCAAATAACTCTAAACATTCATCCTCATCTAACTCAAGAATTTTTGCATAAGATTTTACAAAGCCTTTAACATAAGGTTTTTTTGGCAAATCGATAAAGTTGTTTGCTTCGAGTTTTTCAAGTGAAGATAAGTTTATTTTAGTGTGTTGAGAAATATACTTCGTTGAAAGTTTTTTACTTTCTCTTTTTTCTTTTAAAAAATCACCTATCTTTTTGTTTTCTTCACTCATATTTAAAATTTTGGTGTTTGAATCTCACCTTTCTTTTGTTCATTATTAAATTGTGAAATTGCTTCATTTATACTTTTGCTATGTTTTGAACTATATTTAGCAATTTTAATCTTAAGTTTATCAGCCTCTTTATGAAATCGTGTGTTTGGATGATTTTGAATTAGTTCTGTTAAAATTGCATCAGCATTTTCATACATTTTCATTTTTAAATAAGTTTTAGCTTTGAAAAAATGAGGTGCCGGAGATTGAAAACAAGCACCTAAAGTTGCTTTGTGAAAACTTTTTAATGCTTCCTTATACTTTCTAGATTTATAAAAAATTTTTCCTCTCAAATAGTGTGACGGGCAGTATGAATCATTAATTGCAATTGAAGTTTCCAATGCTTTCATAGTCATATTTAGATCTTTTTCTTGATTATAGATTAAGGCCAGGTTGTAGTGAGTTCTAAATTGTTGATCGTATACTAAATCTTTTGCAACAATTAGGTAATGCTCTTTTGCATTGGAATATTTTTTTTCATAGAAGTAAATAGATGCAAGGTTATTTCTTGCTTCTGAAAACTTTGGATTTACTTCAAGTGCTCTACTGTAATATGACTTAGCTTGTTCTAGTTCATTTTTAAAAAAGTAGGCCATTCCTAGATTGTTTAATATTTTTTCATCATTTGGTCTTAATTGTTGAGCATTTAATAATTTTTTTAATGCTCCAGTATAGTCTTTATCAACTAATTTTTGAGTTCCATGTTGATATAAAATATCGGCCTTCTTATCAGTTAATGATTTTTGTTTATTTGAAGTACAAGCTCCAAGTAGTAAAAGCGCTAGAATAATTATTCTCACAGGACCCCCTAATATTTATATCTTCAATTATTTTACTTTATTTAGTGAATAAATCAATTATTTGCAGATTCATTAAAAAATAAAATAGTCTCAAAATGAAATGTTCCGGGAAACATATCGAGTAAAATTGCTTTATTAAGTTGATAGTTTTTATCAATTAATTTGATATCTCTACAAAGTGAGTTGCTATTACAACTAACATAGATAAAAGCTTTCGGTTGTATTTTGTTTATGAACTCATTTAAGTTTTTCAATCCACTTCTAGGAGGATCTATTATTAGTGAGTCTATTTGGAATTTACAGTTTGATAGAAGTGTTTCTAAGGCTTTTTTATCGTATAAATTCAAAGAGAGAAACTCTGGACTTCTAGTTTGGTCATAAATATCTACTACAAGTCTATTCTTGAAATTTAAGCTCTCTGATAAGTTCCCATTCCCTCCAAAAAGATCGAGAATATTAGAATTTGTTTGAATATTATCTTGGATTAATTTTTTTAATTTTAAATTTATATTTTCATTTACTTGGCTGAATCCACCAAAAGCATATCTGTTATTTAAGGATATCTCAGCTTTTCCATCTTTTTCATAAATTTCGATATGCCCTTTTTTAGGCTGGTCTTTGACTAAGGATGTCCATTTTGAGTCTTCATATAAATCTTTTAGCTTCGTGAGAATCGACTGCTTGGCAATAATACATTTAGGGATTTCAATTATTTTATCTGTCAGTGAATCGATTTGTCCTAACTTTTTATTCTTAATAGAGTAGTGCAATTGAATTCTATTTCTATAACCTGTGCGAATTTCAGACTCAATTGTTTCCACATTTACTTCATAACCAGCGAACTTTAACTGTCTTTCAAGATTAACTTTCTTAATGGTTATCTCATTTTGATAAGTTGTATGTAGAAAATGGCAACTTGGACAATTATCAAAATGCTCACATAGTGGATTAATTCTGTTTTCTGAAACTTTAGTTAATTTATCAGACTTTATAGGGTTGAGAAAGGCAACACCTTTTCTTTCTTTAGCAACAGTCGTTTCACCCTCTTCACCTGGTAGTACATTTTTAATGAAGTGAACTTTTTCATTAATTTTTGAGACACCTTGTCCTAAGGAGTCTATATGTTCTATTCTAAAAAAAGTTTTCTTGTCGGCCATATGGTTAATAATGCAGGATAAAAAAAATATCTTTTTAATATTATTATATAGTTATGCACCAATTGTTATCAAAAATCCCATTTTTATTAGAATTATTTTTTAATGGGACTTTTATTGTTCTTTTTTCATTAAAAATGACGGATAAAATTCCTGAAAGTTGGTCTGTAGATTTAATTAATTCCGCAATAAATATTGGATCTTATTTTATACCAATCGTTTTATTTTTTTCAGTTGTTATAAATTACATAAATACAAATAGTATTGAAGGTTACTTACGTAAGCACGTTTTTAGCTTAATGGTTTTTATACCTATTGTAATCACTTGGGGGGATGCAGAGTTTTGTTTTTGGTTAGCTCTTGCACATTTAATTTCATCTGTTTTAACTTTATATGATATCGATCCAAATGATGAGGAGCCTCAGGATGGAATTGTAAAAAAGTTTACATTTAGACCTGCTCAACTTGTCTTAATATCATTTTTTGTAATTGTCATAGTAGGAACTTTTTTATTGAAGCTGCCTTTTTCTATTCAAGATGGAAAAACCTTAAGTTGGGTTGATGCGCTCTTTATGTCTACTTCAGCTGTTTGTGTTACTGGGTTATCAACTTTATCTGTGACAGATAATTTTTCACTATTTGGACAATTCATTTTACTACTGATGATTCAAATTGGTGGGATTGGAATCATGACACTTTCATCCTCTTTAACAATTTTACTGGGTAACTCTATGGGCATGAAAGATAGAATTATTATGCAGGATTTATTGGATGTATCTTCGCTTGAAGAATTGTTTAATATGATTGTAGATATTATTCGTTATGCTTTTATCATTGAATTTTGGGGTGGAATAATTTTAACTTTAGCCTTTACGTTTGAAGGTTTTGAGCTAGGTGAAGCTATATGGTATGGGTTTTTTCACAGTATTTCCGCTTTTTGTAATGCAGGCTTCTCTTTGTTTAATAACTCAATTGAAAGTTATGCAACTAACCCTATGATCCATGGAACGATATCATTACTAATCATTTTAGGAGGATTAGGTTTTATTGTATTAAGAGAGCTAAGAGAAATATTTTTTAAAGGAAAAAGTTACGCGAGGATTACTTTACATACAAGAATTGTTTTATGGACAAATTTCTTTTTAATTGCTGGTGGAGCGATAATGTTTTTCTTTGGAGAATTTTTAAACGCTCTTGATGGTTATAGTTTGTGGGGAAAAGTACAGGTTTCATTTTTTCAATCTGTCACATTAAGAACAGCTGGTTTTAATTCAATACCATTAACTAGCTTACACTCATACACTATTTATGCCATGGCATTGCTAATGTTTATTGGTGCTTCTCCTGGTTCAACAGGTGGTGGTATAAAAACAACTACTTTGGCCATTTTAATTCAGTCAATCAAGTCGACACTTAAAGGTCAAAAGAATGTTTGGATTTTCAAAAGAAATATTGCTGGTCCAATTGTTGTTAGAGCAACAGCTCTTGCATTTATTTCAATTATAATTACAAGTATATTTATACTTTTTATGATGAGGCTTGAACCTGATCAGTCATTTTTAACAGTATTTTTTGAAGTAGTAAGTGCCTCTGGAACTGTTGGATTATCTTTAGGGATAACTCCATTTTTATCAGTTTTTGGAAAGCTTGCGATTTCTGTTTTAATGTTTATTGGTAGGGTTGGTCCTCTAACGCTAGTTTTAGCAATTGGTGAGAAAAAATCATCTGGTGCACATGAATTTCCAGATGGAAGAGTTATGATAGGTTAAAAAGGAATTAACTATGATTGTTGCAGTAATTGGATTAGGTACTTTTGGAGCAAAAACCGCAGTTAGGTTATTTGAAAAGGGTGCTGAAGTAATAGCAATTGATAAAAATAGTGAACTCGTTGAAAAAATTAAAGACCGGGTAACTCACGCTGTTTCCTTAGATGTTACAGATGAAAGGTCATTAAGATCCTTAAATATTTCTGATGTGGACACGGCGGTTGTGGCCATAGGTGATCACGTTGAAATGAGTATACTTGCTGTAGCAATGTTGAGAAAACTTGGTGTTGGTCGAGTTATTGCGAGGGCAACTTCAATTCTTCATGAGCATGTTTTACATGAGATTGGTGCTTCTGAAATTATTAAGGTTGAAGAACAAATGGGAGACATAATTGCTTCTCAGATCATTGCTCCGCACGTTTTACAGACTTATACTTTTGCTGCTGGTTACTCAATTGTTGAAATTAAACTGGGCAAAAAGTTTGAGGGTAAAACATTAGTTGAAAGTAAAATCCGACAAAATTACAATTTAAATATAGTTGCTTTGCAAAAAAGGGTTCCTTATATTACTGAGGATGGAAAGTCGGCATACAAAGTAGAGATTAATGACTGTCCAATGCCAATGGATGTAATCGAAGCGGACGATATTGTTGTTCTGGTTGGTAATGAAAAGAATTTTAATAAGCTTTTTGCAGAGCTTGCTGATCAATAGGAGTGCTGTTTGAATATTTCTTTAAAGAGTAGAGTTGCTACAAGCTTTATAATTGCTAATTTAGTAGTAATCATAATTTCACTTACAGTATTTCATTTTTTAAACTCACTTAATAAGGATATTGAGTCAATTACGATAAAGTCTAATAAGGTTTCAGTGTTAACAGATGAAATTAGAATTAGTGCTGTAACAATTTTAAAATATCAAAGAAGAATTTTAACAAAAAAAGGAAATGCTGAATTAGTTGATAAAATTTTAAATCTTTGCGAAAGTTTTACTTCTCAGCTTCAGTCTTTAGAAGGCCACTATCTTAATGATAAAGAAATTACTGGCGTTATAAAACAAATGTTATCGTACATAGACTCTTTGAAAATTATTTTAGGAAAATCTACTTTGTCTAATAGAGGTTCCAGAATTGACTATATTACAGATAACTCTGGTATTGCTTCAGTTGGAGAACTTGCAGATAAAATTTTGGAATCATTTTCCGAGTTTCAAGATATTCAATATGTCCAAAGTATTGAAAGGAATAAGAAGATTGAAAGTATTATAGATGATACAAAAAAGAATATGATGATCGCCTTGATTATAGGCTTTTTAGGAACAATCATTTTAGGCTTAGTTGTTCCGGGAAAAATAGCACTTCCTTTTAAAAAGATTAAGGATGCAATTAGAGAGTTACAAGAATGTAATTTTGACGTTTCAATTTATTATAATCAAGATGATGAAATTGGTGAGATCGCTACTGAAATGAATAAAATGATTCATTCTTTTAAGGTTTTTGAAGAACTCAGAACTGATAGAATTTCAGTTGAAAATAGAAAGTTCAATGCATTAGCAAACTTGGTTAAAAAGCCTGTTCTTGTAGCAAATGCTGAAGGACAATTAATGTATATGAATAATCAACTCTATTCTCTTCTTCAGGTTCAGTCTGAAGATATTATTGGTAAAGTTATGACAGAAACAATTGTCCCAACAACAATTATTGAGACTTATGAATTGGCCATTAAAAGAAGATCAAAGATTGAAAATGCCGAAATTGTCATTCTTCCAAGGGAGAGTGAAGAGGAAAAGGATAAAGAAGTTGCGGAGAATGATGAAGTTCATGAAGAAGTTGATGAAGTAGGCGAAGAAGTTGAATCTGTTTTAGAACCTCTCTTTAGTGGGTACGCAAATGTTATTCCAATTCGTGGTAAAGAAAGTTCCCTAGATTATTATCTTATGGTACTCTCGAAGGAAGTTTTCGTTTAATTGACGCAGAGTTCTGCACTAGGTTTAAGCTACCATGTTGGATAACAAATTTATCAGAAATTTTTCAATCATTGCTCATATTGATCATGGAAAATCTACACTTGCAGACAGATTAATAGAAGAGACTCAATCTATAACAAAAAGAGAAATGAGTGATCGTCTATTAGATAATATGGATTTAGAAAAAGAAAAGGGTATTACTATTAAGGCCCAAACTGTTCGAATTCCTTATAACGCCAAAGACGGTAATACATATTATTTAAATTTGATTGATACTCCGGGGCATGTTGATTTTTCATATGAAGTTTCAAGGTCTCTTGCTTCATGTGATGGAGCTTTACTAGTTGTAGATGCATCCCAAGGTGTTGAAGCTCAAACATTGGCCAATGTTTATATGGCCATTGAAAATGATTTAGAAATAATTCCTGTACTAAATAAGATTGATCTACCACATGCTGACCCAGATAAAGTTAGGCAGGAGATTGAAGATATAATAGGTCTAGATGCTAGTGAAGCAGATGAAGTTTCAGCCAAATCAGGTATTGGTATAACAGGTTTATTGGAAACAATTGTAAAAAAAATTCCAGCTCCTACAGGTAATCCTGATGCCGATTTACAGGCCTTAATTTTTGATTCTTGGTTTGATCCATATCAAGGAGTTATTGTTCTTGTAAGGGTAATGCAAGGAAGGTTAAAGAAAAAAGATAAAGTATATTTTAAACACTCAGAAAGTGATTATGAAATATTAAAAATTGCAGTTAACACACCATTTTTTACAGAAGTTACTGAAATCGGTGCTGGTGAAGTTGGCATGATAATTTGTGGTATTAAAACTGTTAGAGACGTTAATGTTGGCGATACAATAGTTCATTCGAAGAAAAGAGATACACCTTCACTTGCTGGTTATGAAGAAGTTAAGCCAATGGTCTTTTGTGGAATTTTTCCAGTTGAGTCTTCAGATTATGAAATATTAAAAGAGTCTTTAGAAAAGTTAGCATTAAATGATGCTTCATTTACTTATGAAGCTGAAACTTCGCAAGCGCTAGGTTTTGGATATAGATGTGGATTTTTAGGTCTGCTTCATATGAGTATTATTCAAGAAAGATTAGAAAGAGAGTTTGAATTAAATTTAATCTCTACAGCACCTTCTTGTAAATATATTGTTCAAACAGTTAAAGGTGAAGAGATCATAGTTGAAAACCCTTCTGAACTTCCAGACCAGACTTTAATTGAATGTATAAAAGAACCTTTTGTCACTCTCTCTATTCACGTTCCTAATGAGTATGTTGGAAAGATAATCACATTATGTGAAGAACGTCGTGGAATACAACAGGAAATAAAATATATTACAGAAGAAAGAGTTCAAATAATTTATGAACTTCCTTTAGCTGAAATGGTTTTTGATTTTTATGATAAATTGAAAGGTATGACTAAAGGTTATGCCTCAATGGATTATGAGCTTTCAGAGTATAGAGCTTCAAGCTTAGTAAAAATGGATATGCTCCTAAATGGAGACCCTGTTGATGCTCTATCTGTAATCTGTCACAAAGAAAATGCTGATTATCGTGGTAGAGAGTTAGCTAAAAAATTAAGAAAAATAATCAATCGGCAACAATTTGATATTGCTATTCAAGCTGCTGTTGGCGCAAAAATTTTAGCTCGTGAAACAGTTAAAGCACTTAGAAAAAATGTTTTGGCCAAATGTTACGGCGGGGATATTAGTAGAAAGAGAAAACTGCTAGAAAAGCAAAAGGCCGGAAAAAAGAGAATGAAAATGGTTGGATCTGTAGAAGTTCCACAAGAAGCATTCTTAGCTGTTTTAAGTACGGATGATGACTAATGATGGAAGATGATTTACTAGTTCATGTTGAAAATGCTCTAGATATTTTTACTAAAGATGAGAATGTGAATGAGTTACTAGCGGCCCGTGAAATTTATTATGACTTGGCCGGAGAAGTTAAAGACTCCGATGATAATTATGAAGAGAGAATGAAGTGCTTTAATGACTGGTATGTTTTCGACTACAATCGTAATGAGAAAAATCAAAAGGTTATAGACTTATATATTGAAAATGAGTCATTAGATGAAGAAATTGCTCAAACTCTAAAATCTGTTCATCATTCAGTTTTTGAGTTTTTAGATACAAATTTTAGAAAACAATATGTAATAAAAGATTTAGTTGATGGAAAAAAATATGTTCTTCCTAAAGAGCATTCAAGACCAGCACTGTTGAAAAATGATTATTTTGTTGGAAGACTGTTAGTAAATAATAAAATCTCTTATTTATTGAATGGCCTTTGCATTATTCCAAAAGATGCTCAATCAATTATTAAAAAAGAAATTAAAAGAATTAATAAAATGAAAAGCAGCGATCAAACTATGAAGTTTTTACTTAAGATTGAAAGATTAAAGTCTAAGTGGGAAAGGTATGGTCGTATTGAGTCCTCGAAGATTTTCCTATTTGATAAGGTTTTATAATGGTTAATGTATTTGGTTTTACATTACTTCGAAATGGAGTGAAGTATGACTATACATTTGAAGAGTGTTTAACTTGTTTAAGTGAGCTTTGCCAAAAAACTTATCTTGCCCTAGGAGATTGTGATGATGCTACTCCTGAAGTTGTAAGACAAATTCCTAATATTCAAATTAAAGATACTATCTGGAACATGAACAATAGAGAAGGTGGAATTGTTTTATCCGAACAAACAAATGAAGCACTGAACTTTGCAAGGTTAAATGAAAAACATACTCCTAATGCTTGGGGAATTTATCTTCAATGTGATGAAATTTTTCATGAGGATGACTATAAATTAATTTTAGATGATCTTAAAAAAGCTCATGAACAAGGTTGCGATGTTGTTAGTTTTAGATATCTTCACTTTTGGCAAAGTCATCATAAACTTGCAATTAATAAGAAGTGGTACCCTCAAGAAATAAGGGCCGTTAAGCTAGATTCAAAAATTGAAAGTTGGGGAGATGCTCAAAGTTTTAGAAACTATAATAAGGTATATCAAAGTGAGGCTCGAGTATTTCACTATGGACATGTCAGAGAAGAGGATGCTTATAAGAGTAAGAAAACTGATATATTAAAAATGTATCATAGTGACGAGAAGCTCCCTAAGTATAAAAAGCGTGAAAAAAAATTTGATAATCAAACAATATGTCTCGACTATTGGGGACCACATCCTAAGTTAATGCATGATAGAATCGAAAAACTTGGAGAGAAAGTATTTACTAATGAAGTAGAAAACTTGGTTATAAAGGATTCAACTTCAATACTTTCAAAAGAGTTTGTTCAAAAAATTAAAGCTAAAAATGTTAGGCTAATTAAAAAAACATCACAGAGACCAAGTGAAGAACATATTTTTTTAGATCTAAACCCTGGAATTTTAGGAAGAATTTTCAATTCTTCAAAAGTTCCTGAAAAAATGTATTCTAAAATTGCTCTTCCATGGAATCAAGAGTTTAAAACAACTCTATTATTATCTGAAAAAAATATTAGTGTTTGTTAGAGGAAAGTATGAAAAGTTTATTAATTTTATCTTTGTTTATAGTTTTAATTAATACTAGTTCTGCAAATTCTTCATTTTATCAACTAAGTGCAAAAACTTTTAATGGAAAAGATTTATCATTTGAAAAATACAAGGGAAAAGTACTTTTAATAGTCAATACTGCCTCAAAATGTGGATATACTCCTCAGTTTGATACTCTACAAAAAATATATTTAAAATATAAGAGTAAAGGTTTTGAAGTATTAGGATTTCCTTCTAATGATTTTAATCAAGAAGATTTAGAGGGCAAAAAATTAGAAAATTTTTGTAGAATTAATTATGGAGTTACTTTTCAAATATTTAGAAAAACACATGTGAATGGTAAAAAACGACATCCTGTTTACAAATATCTCGTTGAACATTCAAAAAATTCAGGAAAAGATATTTCTTGGAATTTTGAAAAGTTTTTAATTAGCAAAGATGGAAGGGTAATTTCTAGATATTTATCTAAAGAATCACCTGATAGTAAAAAAATTACTAATGATATTGAAACTGCTCTAGAATAATTTTTTAATTGGCGAGTTGCTCAGCTTCCATTTCAGCTTCATCAATATTATGCTTTTTCCCCGACAGTAAGTATGGAATTATTCCTGTAAGATTAATACATACTAAAAATATAAAAAAGATATTGAAGTATGAAGCTCCTCCATTAATTTGGAAAAGTGAAAAAAGCTTATCAAAAGCTGCGTGTCCAACACCTAATCCTGCTGGGCTAATTGGAATCGCTGTTGTTGCAAGACCTAGTGGAATAAAAGAATAAATTTTTGATAAAGAAATATCAACTGTAATGAATGGCGAGATTATATTCCAGAAGCTGTAAATATAAAAAGTTTGTGTAAATGAACTTATAAAAAAGCATTTTAATACTGTTTTTTTGTCACTTCCTATTAACCAAACTTGCTGTACTAGCTTTGCTAATTTTTTATTTATAACAGGAATAAATTTAATTAGTTTTAGAATATAATTTTGAATTTTTTTAGGAATAAAAAAAGTGGCCAGCAGAGATAATATTCCACCGAAAATTAAAAAGTTAAAATGAATTAAGTTCTTTAATTTTGGCGATATACTAATGAGTTCATTATAGTTTATAATACTTGATACTCCAAGCAAGCTCATTAGTCCGATCAGACCAAATAACCTATCTGCAAAAATGGAACTCAATAAAAAAGAGCGATCTAGTTTAGGATCTAAGTCTTTTGCATAAAGAATTTTAATAATATCACCTGTAACTGCTCCAGGTAATACTGTATTGAAAAATATTCCAATCCATGTAAGACGAATACCATCAAACATTTTAATGGTCTTACTTGATTTAATTTCTAATAAGATTTTCCATCTTAAAGCAGTCATAATATTGTGGAAAAATAAAATTAATATTGTGATGGTTGCATTTAATTTATAGTCAGATAACTTCATTATAAGTGAGAAGTCTAAGTTTCCTTGTTTAACTAACCAATAAACAATTCCAAATGCAAAAATAAATTTTAATAATGTTTTAATCACTGCTTTTATCCGAGTATGCAAATATATATTTCATAAATAGAGAGTAAGAAGCATTTAATGCAATAATAAGGCCTTCTCTTCCATCCAGTAGTCCCATTTTTATGAAGTAACACTCTATAAATTTTCCGAGTGGCCTAAATAATACTTCAAAAAAATAAGGTTTACGGCCTTTCTTCTCAATTAATTGTCTGGAACCAAGTTTAGCATATTTTATATTTGTTTCAATTTGAGATTCAACAGATGGAAATGAGTAGTGATTGAGGTGGCCTTTTAATAGAGGTGTTTGAGATCCATCTAAAACTTTTAATTCTTCATGTACTTTAGGTTCTGTCCATTTAGCTTCATTTTTTTTGTAGAGTCTGGTTAGTTTATCAGGATACCATCCACCGTTATAGATCCATTTTCCACAAAATGAGGTTCGTCTATTTAATTGATAGGCTTTAGCCTGACCTGATTCAATAACTTGTAAAATTTCTTTTTTTAATTCGGGGGTTACTTCTTCATCTGCATCTATACTTAAAATCCATTCCCCATTGGCCCACTTTTCAGCTAGGTTTTTATGTTGACCATATCCTTCAAATTTATCGGAAATTACTTTTGCGCCTAGAGATTTTGCAATCTCCACAGTTTTATCAGTAGAGAAGCTATCTAAAACTATAATTTCATCGGCAAAGCTAACAGATTTGATGGCCCTAGCGATATGTTTTTCCTCGTTAAGAGTAATAATGGTGGCAGATAACTTCATAATTAGGTATCTTAACAAAGTTAATTTAAAAAGGGAAAAGACTAAGATGAAAGTAAGTGTAATTGGTACTGGATATGTAGGTTTAGTAAGTGGAACATGTTTTGCTGAAATAGGTCATACTGTAACTTGTATTGATATCGTACCTGAAAAAATTAATATGCTAAGAGAAGGAAAAAGTCCTATTTATGAACCCGGTCTTAATGATCTTTTAGAAAGAAATATTCGCGATAATAGATTATTTTTTTCTACTTCATATGACTCTGTTAAAGAAGCTAAAACAATTTTTTTAGCAGTTGGCACACCTCCTGGCGAGAATGGACAGGCAAACTTGGAATACCTAAGATCTGCCGCTGTTTCGGTTGCTAAGGAAATTAGTGATGGAGCAATAATAGTTATTAAATCTACTGTGCCAGTTGGTACAAATGAAATGATTAGAAAGTTAGTTTCAGAAAATACATCTAAAGAATTTTATATCGTTAACAATCCTGAATTTTTAAAAGAAGGTTCTGCTGTTGATGATTTTATGAAGCCAGATAGAGTCGTTATTGGACACGATAATGAAAAAGCAGCCAAGGCAATGGAAGAATTATATATGCCTTTGGTTAGACAAGGTAACCCTATTTATATGATGAGTAATTTATCTGCCGAAATGAGTAAGTATGCTGCTAACTGTTTGTTGGCGACGAAAATTTCTTTTATGAATGAAATTGCTAGGCTTTGTGATAAGACGGGTGCTGATGTAAATGAAGTTAGAAAAGGAATTGCAAGTGATCAAAGAATTGGCCCACATTTCTTATACCCTGGTCCAGGTTATGGTGGTAGTTGTTTTCCAAAGGATGTACAAGCGCTAGTTTACACGGCTCGAGATCATGGAATGGAATTAAAAATTGTTCAAGCGACTGAAGATGTAAATGACTCTCAAAAAACTTATATGTTTGATAAAATAAAAGCACATTTTGGTGGAAACCTAGAAGGAAAAACATTAACTTTTTGGGGAGTAGCTTTCAAGGCAAATACTGATGATATTAGAGAATCTCCCGCTATTTATATGGCAAGAGCATTAACTGGTGCAGGTGCAAAAGTTAATTTTTATGATCCTGTTGCTTCTGATAATTTCGAAAAGTTTATGGATAATTCAGAGTTAAAAAGATTTAATGATAAATATGAAGCATTAGAAAATAGTGACGGACTAGTTACTGTTACAGAGTGGAGAGAGTTTCAAAATCCTGACTTCAATACAATTAAGTCTAAACTAAATACTCCAATTATTTTTGATGCAAGAAACCTCTATAATACTGAAAAAGTAAAAGAAGAGGGATTCACTTACTTTGCAATTGGTAAAAGAGTTTAATTTATGAAAGTTGGGATCATTCAATTATGCTCGCAACTAGATTTTAAAATTAATCTAACCAAAATAAGAGAGTTTTTATCAAAAGCTAAAGAGGCTAATTGTACTCATGTCTTTTTACCTGAAGTTTTTTACTCTATGTCTGATGGAACTACACCAACGCCATTTTTAATTGAACAAGGCAATGAACATTATGAAAATATAAGATCTTTATCAAAAGATTTTGGTGTTTATATTTTAGGTGGAAGTGCAGCAACTAGAGTTTTGGACAAAGTAATTAATCGTAATTATAACTTTGACCCTAAAGGTAATGAATTAGAACATTACGATAAAATAAATTTATTTTCTTGTGACTTAGGTAATACAAATAAAAGAGTAATCAATGAAGCAGATGTTTATACTTCTGGTAATGAAGAAAAAATCTTAGATTTGGGAGAATGGAAAATAGGACTTTCCATTTGTTTTGATGTTAGGTTTCCTAGAATGTATCGTAATTATGTAGAAAAAGGTGCAAATATTTTTACAATAAGTGCTGCTTTTACAAAGGTGTCTGGGAAGGCTCACTGGCATACATTGTGTAGATCTAGAGCAATAGAAAATCAGTGTTATGTAATTGCTCCTGCTCAATGGGGCGATCATAATGATAAGATTAAAACTTTTGGACACTCTCTAATTATAGATCCATGGGGAGAAATACTCGCTGATGCAGGAGAAGGTGAAAAATTAATTACTGCTGAGCTTTCTTTAGAAAGGGTAAATAAAGTTAGAAAAATGATAAAGATTTTTTAATTTGATCTTTCTGGAACAGGAACTGTAGGAGCTTCCATCGTAATTCCTGTAAAATCACTTGTTAAACTAGAATGATGAAACAAAATATTTTGATCTACTCCTTCAGAGTAAATTGCCCGGTGAAACTCCAAGTGTCCTGCTTCTTCCCAAATGATATTTTCATTAGAGTCTATTTCGTTGGCCAAAAAGACTTTATATTTAAGCCTTCCATCTGAAAAGTTTTCAGGATTAATTTCTTCTCTAAAATCACTGATATCAAATCTTTCATCAGAGTCTACTTGAATTTTCATCCAAATCGGTGTGTTGACTTCAGAAGGTGAAATTACCTGAGATTCACCTAATTGATGAAGAGGTCTAATTTGAGGATTTATTATTGGTAGTTTTTTCAATCTATCGTTTGGATTCTTAAGAGCTGAAATAGCTACTGCGATAAGAGTAAAAACCTCATAAGGTTTTCGAATTTTTCTCACATCAAGTCTTGGTTGATTTGTTAGAACTCCATCTAAAAAATTATTTGTTTTATTGCCATTGGCATCTACTAAAACTTCTCCATTAAGATCGTTTTGAAAAACAGCATTTGCAGTAACAACTTTTTTATTTTTATCATTTGTTGGAAATACTTTTAATGCTAGTGAAACAGATCTCGCTTGATCTTTTTCAGGAAGATTAAATATTTTTCTAAATAAACTCTTTTTTACTTTTTTGTGTGGATTTTCTTGAGATATTGAAAATCGAGCTAATGCAGGGAATTCACTTCCTGAAAATAATCCACTGTATTTAGTATTTGTGAAAACAACTTTGCCTTCCATGCCTACGCCATTAGGATGAATTGGTTTTACTTGACCCTTTAGTCGATAATCAAGTCCTTGAGATAAAATTTCATTTGATCTTTTGAGTCCAAAAAAACTATCTTTTAATTTACCTGCTACAAACTTAAAAAGTGTAATGGGAGTGATTGGAAGTTCACTTTCATATTTTCCCTTTTCCATTATAGATAGAACTTCTGAATAACTAACTGGATCTCTATTGATTATTTTAATTTTCAAAGACTTCAGTTTTTTTAGAACTTTACCTTTAGTACTTAGTAATACAGGCGTTTCATCTATCAAACTTATTGATTTTAATTTCTTAATGGGAATAAACTTGTCTAGCTCGATTCTCCTAACTTCATATCCATCAGCAATTCTTATCATTACAATTGATTTTACATTTCTTGAATTACCTGCAGCATAATACAAAAATTTATCGTTATATAAAACATCAACTTCTTTTATATACTCATCTTTAATATTGGTCTGAACTAAAAGATTCTCAATTTGGTTATTACATGCCAAAGCAATAGAGTTATAAAATAATAAAAATGAGAGAATTAATTTCATCTAATTAAGTTCCTAAAATTCAAGTTTTTACCTTAATAAAGTGTATCAAGTAGAACAAAAAATTGGGGGTTTTAGTAAATAAGTTTGGGTGTCAAAAAAATATACACCTTTGAATTTGTTACTGTATCTACCTGAATATAAAGGAGAAATGTTAAAGTACTTTAATATGAAAAAATTGATAATTCTATTCTATTTAATGAGTAATTTAAGTTTTGCCACCGATTGTGCTGAAAAGCTTTTAAAACTCACTAACGCACCTCTTACTTATAAATTGGGTAAAGATTCAAGCTTAAAGTTTAGTTATGAAGTAGAGTTCTATGTTTTAGAGAATTTAAAGATATTGGATTTTTATAGGGTGAAAGATTATAGAATTGAAGATTGGATAAGCTTTTCAGAAAAAAAGAAAATTGAATTGGCAAAAAAAGCAATAGAGAAATATCGAAAACAGGGTCAAGTTCCTTTTATCAAATTAGATTTTGCACCAGATTTCCTAGCGGATAGATTAGTTGTAGAAGAAAAAGGAAAAGTAGAAATGTCTCTTACCAGAGTAACTGAAGACTTAAGAGAAATTGAATCAGATCTTGAATGGATTTGGAAAAATATCGGAGAAGGTTCTGTTCAAGGTCATGTTTCTGCTGAAAAAGAATATGTTAGAGTAAATAATGTAAAAGCTAAAACAAAAATTGATTATGACATTGCTCAAGCTCAATCTCTTTCTTATGGGTGGAAATCTTATAAAAAAAATAAGTCAAAAATTCCTGGAAATAATTTATCTCATCATTCCTTGGGTCCTGTAAATGAGGATACGCTAAAAGCTTTTGAAAAAGTTCAAAGCAAAGGCAAGGCCATTTCAACTTTTAGAACTAAAAATCAATTAAAATATATTTATGGACCAGCATATAGACCAGATTTATATGGAAGTGATAGAGTTGGTATTGAGCTAAGACAATGTCACAAGAGGTTAAATTGTATTCAAAGAGAAATGAGAAAAGCAGCGCAAGATTTTGTAGATGATTTTTCTACTTATTCTTTTTTAGATGTAGACTCTCATGTTGTAAGTCAAAAGCTATTTGATTCACTATCTGAAGAAAAGAAAAAAGTCTTTGAAAGAATTTCTGAAATTGTTAAGGTTCAAAACTATGGAGCCCTATCAACAACTCCATTTCATTTAAGGTTTTTATTTGCTGAAATAGACTGGTCAACTCATCCCTTGATTAAGCTGCTAGATCAAGGTGTTCGTGATGAGTTTAATTCTAAATTAACAAAGGCCTTAAAAATATATGAAAAAAAATTGAAAAAAATTAAAATATCTGATGAAAATGTGTTGGCCGCTAGGCAAATGCAATTAATTTTAGCTGAGTTTTCTAGTAATTCAGGTTTAAGTGAATACTTAGAAAAAGGTTTAGAAATTGCTAAAAATTATGGTGCAGTAGACTTCCTACCAAACATGAAATCTGGAATAGATAAAAATATTAAAAATACACAATTAAGAAGATTGTTTGCCAGAGGATATGATTATAATAAGATTTTAACTATCGTTCCTATCGCTAAAAATACAAATTTAAAAAAACAAACAGACTTATTCAAAATTGTATTTAATCGTCAAAATGAAGAGGCTAGAGATCTATTGTTTAAAAGACTTTCCAATAGCGCATTTAATGGAATTTTTACTCAACCTACGGGGAGGTTGAAGTTTTTAAAGAAGTTTTTCTCTTTTGAAGAAAAATATCAAATTACTTTGATTGATATTTTAAATATTAGTGGCACTAAAACAACTGTGGATAATCAAGATGGTAGTTGGGCATTTAGAAAATTAGAAAATAAAAATGAAGTAATAGAGAAATTATTAGATTTAGTAATAAGTGGTAAAGTATCTAAAGAAGAAATGGCAAATGTATTCAAAGCTAGAAGTATAAGTCATTTAGATTCGAAATTATTAGAAAATGAAAATGATACATTAAGCTTTATTTCTTTGTTTAATGGAAGCAATAAAAAAGACTCTACTAAGTGGATAATGAATTATTTAAATAATAATAAAAGTTTGAAAAATAAAGAGGATAAAAACTTTTACAACATACTGGTTGCAAATGTCTTTGATAAAGTTGTGAAAATATCTGATGGTAAATACTATGTTGCAAATTCAAGTTATTCGGGAGTATTAAGAGTTTCTTCATTTAATAAATTGAGAATTAGTGCTCCTACTAAAAAAGAATTGGTCAAAATTGAAGTTTTGAAAAGCGAAGAAAAATTAATTAAGGCCTCTAAAAAAGTTAAGTTATCTGAGATTGACTTACTTTTTCACTTAAGGAGTAATCCGAATTCAGTTTATGTTATATCTGCAAGAAGTATTCATCACCAAGGACTTGTAATTGGTGATACAGTTTACAGTATAGTTAACAGTAGTGGTATTACAAAGTTACCAGTTGAAAATTGGGTTGGGAAGTGGGGAAATTCGACATTGGTAGAGTTAAATTTAAGTATTGAAAAAAAACAGGCCCTATTAGAGCAAATTGAAAGTGAAGTTGGGAAAGCAAAGTCATTCGCTATTGGTGCAGCAGAAGGAAAGTTTAATTGTACAAATATGGTTTCTTGTCAGTTAGAAGCTCAAAAAATTTTAGACTTTCCAAATGAATACGTTAGGTCTGATTCAAAAGGACAGCTAAAGTATTTATTAAAGTCTATTGATAATGATAACAGAATTAAAAGAATCTACATCAGAAATAAGGTTCCAATAGATGTATATCAAGTGATGAAAGTTTATGTGTATGGTTTTGGAATATTTATGACAACAAGTGTTGCCTATAATATATATGAAATGCTGAATTCAGATTAAGTATAGTTACATATAAGGATTGTTTCCACTTTCATGGTCTGTTAAATCAATCACTTCATCTAAGTCTGGGAAATTTTGCTTAACAAGTCTTTCGATCCCATCTTTTAAAGTTGCTGAAGAACTAGAGCATCCTTGGCATCCACCAGTTAGTTTTACATAGACTTTATTATTGTCAACATCAATTAATTCTATGTTTCCACCATGAGCGGCCAGGGCCGGTCTAACTTGTTCATCAAATAATTTTTCAACTTGTCTTAACATATACCCTCATATTAATTTAAAATTTTTATACTCGCCAATTCTATACCCTGTTAGACTTTCCACTAAATCGGATATAGCAAGACCTACATTTTTCCATTCATTTTTTAAAGGAAGATCCATAATCTCGATAGGATTTTTATTTTTTTCTAACCATTCTTTTAAGCAACGAGGATGTGTTTCTTTAAACTTTTTTAAACCCCATATTCTTTCGTATTGGAAGTTTCCGCCTTCAAAGTCTTTGCCATGATACAACTTATCCATTGCTTTTACTTTCTTTTTCATTATTTTTTCACTTCTTGCCCACCCATAATGAAAAATTCTAGCATCAGTTTGAATGCAGTTGATTTTATTATTATCTTTGTTGCGAAATCCCTGTGCATCAAGCCAGCTTTTAATTCCTCTTTGTCCTCTTATGGTTCGAACTTCTCTTCTGTATATATTTCTAGTTTTTTTTACAATATCTACATCACCATAAAAATGATTGTATTTAAATACCAGTCCATCGATCTGTTTATTTGATTCCATATCTAAATAGGCATTATGAATAATTTGTAAGTCATCTTCATGTATGACTTCATCCCCTTGGATATATTGGCAAATTTCTCCCTTGCAGCTATTAAGGGAAATATTAGTTTGTTCTGAAAGAATTAAACCTTGAGAAGTAAGTTCTGGATTCCAAAAACTTTTTAAAAATTTAAATTTTGGGTGAGTTAAATTATCTTTTAAGTACTCAAAGGTTCCATCATCTTTTAATAAGCTTGGGTCATCGAAACCTACATTAATAATAATCTCATCACAAAGAGGCTCAATACTTTCAATACTTTCCTTTATAGGATAACCTAAGGTGAGTCCATTTTTAATAAATGTGAATCCGGAAACAAAGGGTGTATTCATTAGACCTCAAATAAAAAAAATCTTAGTCGTAAAACATCGTGCATTGGGAGACTCTATCATAGGCTTGGGTGCATTGTCTTATCTAAGAGAACTTTTTCCAAACTCTCAGATTGTTTACGGAGTTCCTGGTTGGATTGCACCATTATATGAGAAAATTGAGATTTGTGCAGATAGTGTATTTGGCTTTAATTTAAAAAACCTATCTGATCATTTAGATTTTTGGAACTATCTCACTAATGAGAAGTTTGATTTAATATATGAAATGCACCAAAACTCGAGGACATCTCGTATATTGAGAGTTTTTTCAAAACTAAGATCGACCCCCTACTATTATCACAATCACCATTTAAAAAATGGCCCAGTTCTAGATCAAGGTGTTAAAAAAGCAAATATTCAAAGAGACTTAGATGGAATTTATTCAATGGTCAGAAAAAATGGTTTGGATATTCCTGTGCCTTCCTATTTAAACTATGAACCTAAAATAAAGAACACTCAGGAAAAGTCGAAAATTGTTACCTTGGGAATTGTTGCGACGAGACAAACTAAAATGTGGCCAATTGAAAACTTTGTTGAAATATCTAATGCACTGTGTAGTCTTGGTTATAAAGTTTTGATACCAATATCGGGATCCCAACTAGATAAAACTTTAAAGTTGAAAATGATTGAGCTTGGAATTTCTAGAAAAACACTATTTATTGAAAGACCCCTTAGTGAGCTTCCTGAGCAATTAAAGAGTTCAGAAATTTATATCGGTAATGATACTGGTCTTAAACATTTGGCGGTTGCTTTGGGAATGAAAACCCTAACTTTTTTTGGCCCAGAAGAGCCGATTGAGTGGCATCCATATGATGAGAGTAAGCATCATTATTTTTTTAGACCAAACTTAGAGTGTCGAACTCGAATTTCTCACTTTTGTCCCCTAAGTACTTGTGATAGTATGATTTGTCTGAATCAATTTACTCCTAAGCAAGTAATAGATTTTATAAACCAAACGTAAAAGGAATATGTCTTGAAAAAGGTGTCTATATTATTTTTTCTACTAACTTTAACTTCATGTGCAACCCTGTTTAGTGATTCATCTGATGAAGTAAAAATTACTTCAGAACCAGAGGGTGCTGCTGTTTATATTGAGGGCAATAAAGTTGGAGTTACTCCACTTAAAATTCAAGTAAGGCGAGAAACATTTGTAAATAAGACGGCCATGTTGAAAATGCAAGGTTACGAAACTCATCAATTTAGACTAGCTAAAACTTTAAATAATACATCACTTTTTAATACAACTTCTCTATTGTCATGGGGAACTGATGCATTATCTGGAAAGTTAATTATATATTCTCCAAAGTCTTACTATATCGAATTAGAAAAAAAAGATGTGTCAGAAGTAAAAAAAGTTGAGGATGCGTTTTATTTTGCTGTTGTAAATTATGAGGCTATAAGAAACGATCTTGCAAAAGGTGATGGAGAGTATTTAAGTACTTTCTATGATAAAGAAAAAGGTGCTTCTAAAGGGTATGAGAGTTTTTTAAATAAAGTAAAAAGCAATTCTAAGGAATTATTATCAATTGAATATGCAGATGTTTTAGCTAAAAAGTTAAAAACACTTTTATAATTAAATAGTTAGAATTTTAGAAATATAAATTAATTTGAAAGGGCCTTAGCATGGGCCCTTTTTTAATTATATTGCCATTAAGTTTTAAGAAACTTGAGTTAAGAGATTATGCTTCATTAGAAATAAGTAATCTTGACTCTGTATTCAACAATCAGAAATATCTCAATGATCTCAGTGGACAGAAAAATGTTATTTTATATTCAGATTTTGTATCTGATGAAATTTTAAACTTACTTAAGATAAACTTCTCTATGATTTATATTTTCAAATATAAATCTAAATTATCAATCGTACATTCTAAAATGTTATTGGAATTAATGTATTTGAACTCTTTGCTAGATGGAAATAGAGCATTTGGAATAGGTTATCAAGGTCAAATTAATTCTAAAGAATACAATTTAAGTAAATCAGATCGAGAGATTTTTTTTAATTTTAACTTGAATGGTCACATCATAACTAACGAAAGATTTTTTCAATTAGGAGAGGAAAAGTTTCTATTTTTAGAATATTTTAAAATGTTATTTAATTATATAAGAGCTTTTTTAATAATATCTTGAAAATACTTTACTGAATTTATGGCAGAATCAAATATATATTGCTACTTTTATAACGTGAAAAGAGAAATTGAAGGCTTAATATTAAGCAAAACGAAATTTCAAGACCGTCATTTGATATGTAAGATTTTACTGAGAAGTGGAAAAACTGTCTCTGTCATTTTTTATGGAGGTCAAGGCGGTGGAACTAAAAAAAAGAGTTCTATTTTAGAACTTGGTCACATGATTCAGATTCAATTGAAATATAAAAAGAGTTCAAATGACGATAATGTTTTCAATTCAAGTGAGTGGAAACTTATTTGGTCTCACGAAAAAATTAGAGAGGATCACAAAGCATTTTATTTAATGTGCTTTTATCTCGAGGTGATCAATAAATTATCAATTGAAGAAGATATTTATAGTGAACATATAGACTTTGATACGGAAACAAAAGGTCTTTTCAGAGTTCTAAGTAATAGTTTAGTTCACCTCAATGCATCTGTTAAATCCAGTACTTTTGATAAGGACTGTGAACTTTTAATCTTTATTGGAAAATTATTAGTTGAGTTAGGAGTATTTCCTATGAGGTCTAATTGTGTGTTAACAGATAAGATTCTGCATGACGAAAGAAGCTTAGTTTTATTAAATGATAAAGGTGGGTTTGCTACTGCCATGGGCCTAAATATTGATGAATACTCGCATGCTGAAAGTAACTCTGGTAGAGAACTTTGGGAAAAATTGGGTGAAATAAGTACTAAAAAGTATGATGAAATAGATTTTAAAAATATTAATAATCCCTCTACAGTTAAACTTGCTTGGCAATATTTATGTTTTCAATTTCAATTAGAAACTTCTCAATTTAAAACTTCATCTATGGTGATGTGACGAGATGCGTCTACATTAATATAACTTATCAATTAGAAATATAAAGCGTATACTTTGCTCAATGAATTCAAATTTAATCAAGAAATTGTGGCCCTATGTAAAACCCTATAAGCAAAAGGTTATTGGATCAATCATCTTATCTTTTGGGCTTGCTGGAATTAAAACTTATCAAGCTTTTTTAGTAAAACCTATATTCGATAAAGGTCTAAGTTCAGCCTCAACTTTTAATCAAGCGATGGGTTTAGCAGCAATCTTATTCGGGCTTGGCCTATTAAACTTTCCTTGCCGCTTTTTACATTTTTATTGGATTAGATTTGTTGTTGATAGAGCTACTTGCTCAATTAGGTCTGAGATTTTTAGTAAATTACAAAAACTTCCTATGAGTTTTTATGGTACGAGCAAACAAGGCTCATTAATATCAAATATATTAAATGATACTCATATTTTTTCTCAAGGTTTTAGAAGCTCTATAGATTTAATAAGAGAGCCATTGACTGCAATTTTAATGTTTTCACTCGCTTTATATCGAGATTGGCAATTAACAATGGTAATAGTGGTTGTTGCACCATTATTTGTAGTCATTTTTAATAAGTCTGGTAAAAAAGTTAGAAAAAATCAAAACGATGTTCAAGAAGAAGTCTCTGAATTAACTCATGCAATTAGTGAAGGAATTTCTGGGCAAAAAATTATTAAGGCATTTAATCTTCAAAACTTTGTATCTTCTAGATTCAAAAAAGCTCAGGATAAGTTTTTCTATGCTCAAATGAGAACTACTAAAGTAGAAGAGCTTGCTCACCCTTTAGTAGAATTAGTTGGTGCCTTAGCGTTTTCAGGTGTAATTTTATTTGCCCATCACAGAATTACAAGTGGTTCAATGAGTACTGGTGATTTTGTATCCTTTGTAACAGCATTAGCTTTATTGATGGACCCAATTAGAAAATATTCTCAGGCCAACGTCAAGATGAACCAAGCTCGAGCGGCCGGAGAAAGGATTTTTAATCTACTAGATCTTAAAGAAGAACCAAATGACGGACAGGTTGAATTAGATACTATTAAGAAAAGTATAGAAGTTAAAAACTTAACATTTTCTTATGGAGAAGGTGATGTCATTAGAGACTTGAGTCTAAAGATTGAAAAAGGCCAAAAAATTGCCTTTGTAGGTCTATCAGGCTCTGGAAAATCTACTCTCGTGAATCTTCTGTTGGGATTGTATCCAATTGAGCAGGGTGAAATTTTAATTGATGGAATTAATATTAAAAATATTAAATTAAAATCACTTAGAAAAATTATGGGACTTGTGAGTCAAGATATTTTCTTATTTCACGATTCTGTTAAAGAAAACTTATTAGTAGGTGAAGATTTAAGTGATGAGAAAATTAAAAATGCACTCGATGTATCTTACTCATCTGAGTTTATAAATAAATTACCCAAAGGGATTGATACTGTAATAGGTGACCGAGGAACGAGATTATCTGGAGGTCAACAACAGAGAGTAACAATTGCAAGAGCTTTTTTGAAAGATTGTGATGTCTTATTATTTGATGAAGCTACTTCAGCACTAGATAATGAGTCTGAAAAAATAGTTCAAAAAGCGATGGATGCAATTGCAGGTGATAAAACAGTTATAGCAGTTGCTCATAGACTTTCAACTATTCAAAACTATGATCAAATTTATGTATTACAAAATGGTACATTAGTAGAGCAAGGAAATCATACCGAGTTAATTTCTAAGTCTGGAGAGTATGCTAAGCTCTATGAGCTTAGCACTATTTGATTCTATTTACTTAATATTTCAATTCCGTATCTATCATGAAGCATTTGATAATAAAGAGAGTTATTTTCTCTAAAGAAATTTAATACGCCCTCTAAAGTTTTAAACTTACTAATACAATCTATTTTCCCAATATTAACTTCTCCAAGTTTTTTTGAAGTTTTTATAAGGTCTAAGTCGAAGGCCTTATTCAATGAGTCTGGTAAAAATTCACTAACGCTTTTCTTAGGCTCATCAGAGTGAAAATCGCTGCTGTGAAGGTAGTCTATGAGTTTTTTAACATCTTCATCTTTTTGTAAAAAATCTTTTGCCCATAAGTGACTAATTGCTCTAGAGCATAAATGTGCTGGAGTTTCTCTTTTGAGTTTTCTCTCAATTTGAGGATCGATATAATAGGTGATTCTTGAATCTCTATTCTTCTTAATTCTGTATGATAATTGGGCCGAGTTAATACAGTTCAGTGGAGTCCTTTTTTTAATCTCAAGTGGTAAATCTGAAGATTTTCTATTAAAAAATCTATATGGTTTTTTAATAGAAACTTCTTCACTCCTATAATGTTTTAAAAAATTATGAAATCCCGCTGCTAGAACAGGTTGTTTCTGATAAAGCTTCTCTAGAATTTTATTTAAGTTATCATCACAAGTTGGAACATAAGATAGAGTTGCTTTTAATGGTTTTGCCAAATCTTTGTTAGGATTTTCCGTGTATAAACCAATTTCAAATCCACTTTTTTTCTTATCACATAATTGATCTGAATTTGTACAAGTGTTTTTTATGATTTGACTACAGTTTTGTCGAGTCATATATCTTAAGCTTGGATTTGTACAAAAAGTTTTTTGAAGACTCGTATTACCGCAAAAATTATTAGACTTTTTACAATTGGACATAGACTTTGCTTTTTCACATTTACTTAATACTTGTGAGCTAACTGAGAAATCATCAACTTCTAGACTGTCTCGAGAGATTTTTGAATTTGATGTATGTTTAGGTCTAATTTCACCATCAATTAATAAACTTCTAAATAAAGGCCTATGTTCAGTATTAATTCCATCGATATCGAAAACTGGAACCTCTGGCATGGCATTTCCACCTCCATTTCCTCCATCTCCATAATTTGATACATCTCCAGATCCTGGTACTGAACTTGTGCTTCCTGGGTAGCTATTAACATATTTTGACCATGCTAAGTTACTAAAAGAAAATAAAATAGTTATCAGAATTAATTTGTTCATAATTGATCTCTCTTCTTGAAACTTGTCGGTATTTTTTAGTAAAATGTAAGGAAATGATTTACATAATGGAGTAAGAATATCAATCATCTAGAAGAGATAAATAGCTTAGTTATAAAAGGCGATTTTATAATCGCACAAAAAAAACTTAGTAGTTTTATCAAGAGTAATAAATTAAATACCTCACAAAAAATAAAAGTATCTAGAATTTATCAATGGATGGGTAATCCTGTATCAGCAAAAAAAATATTAGGAAAAGTTAAAGGAGAAAATGAACTTGAAATATTAGCTGATGATGAAATCAGGCTTCAAATTCGTTTAGCCTATATGTTAAATTTTATGGGAGCTAAACATAGTTCTAATAATTTGTATAAAAATTTAGAAAATGTTTTAAAAGGAAAGAAGCTAGAAAAGTTTCCCGAGTTTTACTCAGGATTAGCTCTATACTATTTATATAATTATTACTTTGTTCAATCATTGGAATACTTTGATAAGTCAATTGAGATTCTACCTAAAGATAATCAAAGATATATTTTTGCTAGGTTTGGAAAGTGTGATGCACTTTCAGATAAAGGAGACTTCGATGAAGCAGTTGAAGGTATTGATAAAATTTTGAATGAAAATGTTTTAGATGTTAAGAACAATAAAATTTTATTAGGCGTTGCTTATCAATTAAAAACAGAATACTTACTAAAATATAAATCATGCGAAGAAGTGAAACCATTTTTAGATAAAATTCAAAGCGTATATGATTCCTCCCCGAAAACTAAAGATTATGCTTATCACTTAAGAAATATGGGGATCTACTATTTTAATTTAAAAAATAGAGAAAAGTCTCTAAAGTACTTTTTAGAATCATTATCGATATTGAATCATTCAGGCACTCAACCTCTTGCTATTATTTCTATTCTTTATTGGATAGAAATAATTGACCCAAAAGTTTTATCTCTTGCTTTTAAATTAACAGCTAGAACTCATATTTGCTTTTCTCCTTATAGTTTCTTATTGGGAAAAAATTTAGATTCTAAAAATAAGCATCCACTTCCAAAGTGGGTAGAAAAACGTTACGAAAAAACTCAAAATGATTGTTGGTTAATTGAAAATAATGAAATTAGGCCAATGTTTTATTCAAATTTAGAAAGACCTGAAAATGATTTTTTGGATTTAAATATTGGACTTTATAAAAAAGATGGCAAAGTTTTGAATTTAACCCAGCTTCAAAAACTAACGTTGGCCGCAGTAATTGGCTCTGGTGAAATTGGAATTCACGAATATGCTCTAAGTGATTTTCTTTACCGACAAAACTTTATAGATCCAGCAACAGGGATTAATCGATTAAAAGAAATTTTAAAATATTTAAGATCAAAAGGTTTTAATTTAAAAAAAGAAAAAGGTTATATTCGAACAACAATTCAAAGCTTAAAGTGTGGGTTTATTATCATTCCTATGAATTTAAACGGTGATGAAAAATTTAACTTTTATCTTTCAAAAAGTAATAAGTTCAGTAGAAAAGATATTGAGCTAGATTTTGGCGTAAAAACTTCAACGGCGTCTTCATGGATAAAATCATGGCTAGAAAATGACCTCATAAGCATTAGTAGCTCAGGAAAAAATCCTATATATTCAATAAGTTAGACCTTCTCGTTTTTCTTACTTTTTTTGCATGATGCTATGCATTATATTATTTATATATCAAATCAGATTTGAAGCTAGTCTCCAAACAAATGCTTCAAGTAGTGCTCCAAGGAAGTAATAGTTCCTCTTTTACCCAGGTCTGACTCCGGTCAGGCCTTTTTTTTTGCCCATAGTTTATTACTTAATGTTTTAAAATTTCTTCCTATAATTGCGCTCCGTGTTGTTTTACTATAAATACATATCAAAATAGTTTTGAAGCTAGTCTCCAAACAAATGCTTCAAGTAGTGCTCCAAGGAAGTAATAGT
>CAXHCD010000016.1:0-62346 GCA_964015265.1 uncultured Oligoflexia bacterium | reverse complement strand
AACTTCATTTAAAACTTGGATATTCTTCTTTATATAAATTTCTAATTAAAGAATTAAATTATTCTGAAGGCGAAGCGGTAACTAGAATTTCAGCATTAAAACTTATGATGAAGCAGCCTTTAATAGAGTCAAAAATCAAGGATGGAGAAATCAATTTATCGAAAGCAGCGAAGTTATCTAATTTAATTGAAAAAGCTAAAACTGAAGTTAAGAAAAAAGATCTACTCATTATTTGTGATCAAATAAAAAACAAATCAGTGAGGCATACTGAAGATGTTGTAAGGCGACATTTACAGATTGAAAGAGCTAAGTTTAAAAATATTATTTTAAATGAATCTCAAGTTCAAAAATTAGATAAAGTTAGAAAGCTCTACGGCGATATATCAGACAATGAACTTATAGAAATTCTTTTATCTGAAAAACTACATAATAGTGCTCCAAAAAATAAGATAAAAACAGTCGCTAGAGTCTCTCGTTATATTCCCAAAAAAGTAAGGCACGCGGCATTTACAAAAGCACAACACCAATGCCAATTTGTTTCACGATCGGGAAGAAGATGTTGTGAAAAACGCTTCCTAGAGCTGGATCATGTTAAACCTTTTAGTAGAAATGGACTTAATAATCTTCAAAATATTCAAGTGTTATGTTCAAATCATAACAAATTTAAAGGGAGTGAGTTTTTAAATACTGAACATTGAGGTAATTAAAAAAGGGTATCAAATGATACCCTTTTTAGATTTTATTTTAACTTTTTAAATACACAAGCGCTAGCGCTTTGCTTTTTATGATCAACCCATTTTGAAACAAGGTTTCCATTTTTGTTAATTTTCAATTGCCAGGCTTCATCCCAACTTTTGTAGCAAGGATATTTTGTATTACTATTGGCATAGTCAACATAACACCAACCAAACTTTTTTCCATTTGATTTAAATGAAACAGAGTTTTTATTATATTGAAACTTACCTTTTTGATAATAGGCTTCCTTAGTTCTTGATTTAGTCATAAATAGTGGCCACTCCCACGTTCCACCATAGCTAGAAATTTTTAAGTACGCTTCTCTACCTTCTTTATAAACTACTACATTAAAAATATCACCTGGTCTCACACTTGTACCAAGTCCATCTATAGGGATATTTATATATCTACCTTTTGGCCTAAAATTTTTAAATTTACAGTCATTTTTTTGTTTAAATTCGAATCGTCCCATCATCAACGTTTCAGATGCCATGACGTTTAGACTTAGGATTGCTCCTAATAATACCAGCATTACTTTCATGAATTCTCCTATGCAAATTTGTCGCATAATACATTAAAATAACTTTAAAGTGCTGAAAAAGTTAAAGGAGCTGTAAATTATATAGAAATTAAATAACCAAAAGTTCTACTTTTGACATACTTTGCTTCTATTCTTAGTCATTTTCTTAAATTCCTTAGAATTTTCTATATAAGGTACAAAATTACCATAGGAACTTGTATAAAAGGATGTTTCACCTATTTGATAGTAATAATTTATGATACCTGAAAAATTACTATCAACGATATCAAGTCGATAACCATTCGGAATTTCTCTCATACCAATCACAAGCCATGCATGAGCAGATATACCCTCTAATTGTAATTTATGAAATACAACTTCACCCTTTAAAACTTTAGAATATGTTTTATCCATAATGGTTTTTAAATGTTTTGAAGTTGTTTTGGTTTTTCCTTTTAGACCGGAAACCCAACTTAATTTCAAGATACCATCTTCTATTTGCCAATTATCAAGTAGCTTTTGAACTTCTTTTTGATGTGCTTTTGTGAATTCATTAAAATTGGCATACCCAGGAATTTCTACAGGTTTTTTAGCTTTTTTAAGCCTTTGTAGAATGTCCATTACGCTTCCTTTTAAGGGAACGTTTTTCTTTTTACCTTTTGATACAGTTTTCAATACGTATGCAACAATTGGTTTTTTCTTTGCTGGAGAGTAATAGGCCATAAAAGTTGCATTTCTTAATAATCTTGAGTGCCACCAGCATACACCTGCATTAGCTATTCCACCACGGTTTAAAAAACCAATATGATTTAAGGAGTCATAAAGTTTGACCTTAATATATGGTGAACAAAACTGTTCTTTTTGTTCACTAGTCATAGAAAATATATTTATTGAAAATAACAATAAAGTTACGGAAATTAGAGTCTTCACTTTGTCTCCCTGAAGTTTAGACAATAAAATTTATACTCATATATAATAGGTATGGATTTTGATAAACATAAAAACAGCAATTATGTAGTAATTACTAATATAACTAAATTCTTGTCTAAAGTATAAAAAATAGAATTAGATCATTTCACTTTCAATGATCTGTTTATTGGTGCTGAAAAATTTATCAAATTCTTCACTGCCACCAGGCCAATGATTTTTGCCATTTATTCCAATTCGACGCCTGATAAGATCATCCATTGTTCTAACTTTTTCTGTTTTAATAGACTTTAAAACCATTTCTAATGTGATTGTAGGGATGGGAAAACTTGCAATGGTCGACTTTACTCTTAGAGGTCTTCTAGTCTTATTACAATTATATTTTATTTCGGATTTACTTAAAATATCTCTCGTAATTTCCTGTCCCATAACTCTAAATGTGGTGTATTTTCCACCTGCAATTACATATGTATTTGAAAATGGTTGAAAGACTTTGTGTTCTCTAGCTGTTTTTCCAAGATCTGTTGTATCTGAATCTTTTACAAGAGGCCTTATACCTGCAAAGCTTGAAAGTACTTCAGACTTATCCCCACTAAACTCTGGAAAATAATCTTTTAACTGATCTAGTAAATATTCAATTTCATCATCGTGGGCCTTTATATCAAACATTTCCTCATTTACTTGGGTTTCAGTTGTCCCCACAAGAATGGCATTATTTCTAGGAATTACAAAAATTACTCTATTTCCTTGGGCCTGTAATAAAAGAGGAGAGTGTAGATTTATGGATTCAGCTTTTAGCCAAATGTGAATTCCTTTACTAGGTACTAAAATATCATGCCAAATTGGAAGTAAGTTATGTAAAACTTTATCGGTAAAAGGACCAAGTGCAAAAATAACTTCTTTGGCCTTATAAGTTTTAGAACTATCTTTTAAGGTATCTCTAATTGTCACTTCATTATAATTTTCAAAATGTTTAAATGATATGGCCTCATGGTAATTTAAGGCCTCACAGCCATTTTCTAGCAAACCATCATAAATACATTCAAGCGTAATTTTCGCATCATCCATAATGGCATCATAATATAGGCCACTTCCTCTTAAGTTTTCTTTTTTTAAGTCAGGAATTTTTGAAAGAGTTTGAGATTTATTTAATATTTTATGAGGAGAATTAGAAAAGTTAGAAAGAAGATCATATAAAAACAGACCAATTTTGATCATCCATAAAGGCCTTTTTGCTCCCTTATATATTGGAAGTAAAAATTCAGATTCATAACACAAGTGTGGAGCTATTTTTGTCCATAGGTTTTTTTCGTGTAATGCTTCCCAAACAAGTTTGAAATCAAAATTTTCTAAATATCGTATTCCACCATGAAGCATTTTTGAGCTAGATTGAGATGTTTGGGATGTAAAGTCACCTTTATCAACAAGTAAAACTTTTTGACCATGTAAGGCCAAGTCGCGAAATAAACCTGCTCCTGTAATTCCAGCACCTATAATAATGACGTCGTAATCTAGTTTTGCTTGCTCAGCCATACCACATTACCAGTACATGTTACTTGATATTTATCTATTGAGTGATTTTCACTTGGATCAATTAAAGGTGTCGTTTGAAAATTTAAACCTATAATAGCATTGGCCTTCATTTTTAAGGCCCTAGGAACCATTGATTCAGCTAAGTCTTGATAGAGATCTTTAAAGCTATATTGATATTCACTTAAATCTAGCTCACCGTCCATATTTCCAATTTCTTCTTCAAGTTTTTTAATGTTTTCTGGTAAATCAATATCGTTAAGATTGTCATTGTGATAGTCAAAATATTCTTTCATTTGGGCAAGTGAAATAACTTTATGTTCACTGATGACACCGATGTATTCAGCAATTGTATAACCTTCAATAATAGGTGAGGTACTTAAAAGCATATCTTTTGCTTCGATTTTATCTTTTTGAAGATCATGAAATATTGATTTATTTTGACGTAAATTATCTTTTCTAATGAGCCCTTTAAAATGTGGATCAGGTTTTTTAGAAGGATGAATTTCTTCACTTAATCCCATTTGTAAGTCGAGGTCAAATCTTCTGAATTTATGTGAAAGAAAAATGGCGGAATATTCAGAAATTTGAGAAATCAACAAAGAGCCTGTTTCTAGTCCTTGTTTTAATATATGTTCATTATCATTTGTTATAATGCCATGTTCTTGTAAGATTCTATAAATTTCATCAGCTTCTTCTTGAAACCTAATATTTCTAATCATTATGGCGTAAGGAGGATTTCCACCCATAGCGACAGTGCCATAAGTAATATTTTCTCCAAAGTCTTTGATTTCTTGTAAGTGTTCTTTTGCAGTTAATTCATTTTGAGAAGAACTAACTGGTAAGTTTTGTTCAACTGAATCTTCTTCAATTGTTTGAATTTCTGGGGCTTGATTAAAACTTATATCTTCTTCGACATCATTACTAATAGTTTCTATTTGATTTTCTAGTTCATCTAAATCAGCAATATTTGTTTGAAAATCATCGTCTTGTTCAATTTGAGTTTCATCAAAGCTTAACTCATTTTCAATATTAAAACTTTGTTCTTGTTCAATTTCGTTACTTTCAGAATCAGGTGAAAGTTCTCCTACAAGAGAGTCAAAGTCGTCTCCTTCACCAAGCTCTAATTCAGCTTCATTACTTTCTCCATCATTTTCAACTTCATTTTCATCAGGTAATTCATGAATTCCAGTATTAAACTCTAAGGCATCTTCTTGCTCAAAATTTTGGTCATCAAAACTTTGATCTTCAAAGCTTTGCTCTGTTTCAATTGGAAATTCTGGAGGTGATTCTTCTGTATCATTGTCTTGTTCATCAGCTGGAGCTAGTTGAGACAAGTCGAGTTGATCATCAATAGTAGGATCATCTGAATGTTCAAATTCAGCTAGATCCTCTATTGAAGTTATATCATCACTTTTTTTACTGTCACTCATGTATTAATTATACCAAACTTTTTTAGGTTTGAATTATTTTCCATGACATTGTTTATATTTCTTACCAGAGCCACATGGACAAGGATCATTTCGACCAACTTTACTTTGTCCTCTACGAACTGGCGTATTATCAGCTTCTTGTTCTCTCATTTGTGCTTGTTTAGCAGCTTCAAGCTGAGCATCCAATTCTGCTTGCTGTCTTGCTTTATACTCTTCCATCTCTTCCGGGGTCATTAATTGAACGGAAAACAAACTTTCAATAATTGAGTTTTTTAGAATGCCTTTCATATCTTCAAAAACTTTAAATGACTCTTGTTTGTATTCAAGTAATGGGTCTTTTTGAGCATAGGCCCTAAGTCCAATACCTTGTTTTAAATGATCCATCGAGAGTAAATGATCTTTCCAGTGATGATCAAAGTTTGAAAGAAGAATTTCTCTAAAGGCCAGTCTTACGTGTTCTGGATCATGCTTAGAAAATTTCTGGTCAAATAATTCATTTGCTAGAGCAACAATATAATTAACCATATCTCCTTCGTGTTTTTGCGAACATTCTAGAGGATTAATTTCAATATCAGTATGAAACTTATTTTTAACAGCTAGCTTAATTTCATCCCAAGGCCATAAATCTATTGGAACTTTTTTCTGTGGTCGATAAGTTTCCACTAGTTCAAAAGCGACGTCTTCTATCATTTCCTTGATTAGTCCCTCATTATCTTGATCTCCTAAAATCTCTCTTCTAAGTCTATAAATAATACGACGTTGTTCATTCATTACATTGTCATATTCAAGTAAGTGCTTTCTAGCTTCAAAGTTTTGCGTTTCAACTTTTTTCTGTGCTTTAGCAATAGCATTACTTATCATTTTATGTTCAATAGGCTCGTCATCTTGCATTCCCATTGTTTTCATAAAGTTTTTAATTTTATCACTTCCAAATATTCTCATGAGATCATCTTCAAGAGATAAAAAGAATTTTGATCCACCTGGATCACCCTGTCGCCCAGCACGACCTCTTAATTGGTTATCAATTCTTCTAGATTCATGTCTTTCTGTACCTAGTATGAATAAACCTCCTAGAGATTTTACTTCATCATTGATTTTAATATCTGTACCACGTCCGGCCATATTTGTTGCAATAGTAACGTGACCTTTATGTCCAGCTTCAAGAATAATACTTGCTTCTCGCTCGTGTTGTTTTGCATTTAAAACTTCGTGAGCAATATTATTTTTCTTTAAAAAGTTTGAAATGAGTTCACTGGAATCAATTGAAATTGTACCAACTAGTACTGGTTGCCCTTTAGAGTTTAATTCTTTAATTAAATGACAGATGGCCTTGTACTTTGCTTCATTTGTAGCATAAATTACATCTGCCTGATCATCTCTAACCATCGGAAGGTTGGTAGGAATAACTACAACATCTAAATTATAAATCTTTCTAAATTCTTCTGCTTCAGTATCTGCTGTACCAGTCATCCCACTTAGGTTGTCATATAATTTGAAATAATTTTGAAAAGTAATAGAGGCCAATGTCTGGTTTTCTTTTTTTATTTCAACACCTTCTTTAGCTTCAACAGCTTGGTGTAAACCATCAGACCATCTCGATCCTTCTTTTAAACGACCAGTAAATTCATCAACAATAATAACTTGGCCTTCTTTAACAACATACTCTACATCAAGCTTCATTAAATGATGGGCCTTAAGTGCTTGGTTTAGATGATGTAGTAGTGTTGAGTGTTGAATATTATAAAGGTTATCCACATCTAAGATTTTTTGGACTTCCAAAACTCCATCGTCTGTAAAAGACACATTATGAGCTTTTTCATCAACTGTGAAATGCTTTTCTTTTTCTAATTTTGGGATAACTTTATTGGCAACATGATATAAGTCACTAGATCCTTCACTTGGCCCTGAAATTAATAATGGAGTTCTTGCTTCATCAATTAAAATCGAGTCAACTTCATCGACAATACAAAAATTATGTGCTCTTTGAACATAGTCATCTAGGTCAAACTTCATATTATCTCTAAGATAATCGAAGGCAAATTCATTATTTGTTCCATATGTGATGTCAGCTTTATAAGCTGCTTGTCGATCTTCATCATCCATATCTGCGACGATACAACCTGTACTTAATCCTAGCCAATTATATAGAACGCCCATTTCCTCAGCATCTCTAGAAGCAAGATAGTCGTTAACAGTTACACAGTGAGCTCCATTTCCACTTAGTCCATGAAGATATAGTGGAAGAGTGGCCGTTAAAGTTTTACCTTCACCGGTTTTCATTTCAGCGATTTTGTTTTCAAATAAAACGATCCCACCAATCATTTGAACATCGAAATGTCTCATGCCCAAGACTCTTCTTGATGCTTCTCTAACTGTTGCATATGCCTCAGGTAAAATATTTTTTAAAGGTGTTCCGTCCTCAACCATTTTCCTAAACTTAGGCGTCTGTGCTTGTAACTCAGGGTCGCTAAGTTTTTTCATGTCTTCTTCTAAAGAGTTGATTTGTCTTACTAGTGGTGTAAGAGATTTCAAGTCTCTATCATTCTTTGTTCCAAAGATTTTTTTAAACGGGCCAATCATGTTAACTTTCTCCTAATCTAAAATATAGGGTAGGGGGTCTACGGGAATTCCGTTTACTCTTACTTCATAATGAAGGTGGGGTCCTGTCGAATATCCTGTGTTGCCAACTTTAGCAACATTAGTTCCTCTACTTACTATTTGTCCTTTCTTAACTAATACTTTTGAAGCATGTGCAAAAATTGTTTCAATACCATATCCATGGTCAATTTCAACATATTTACCAAAACCTGGTTTTACTCCGGCATAGGTGATTGTTCCATCGGCCGGTGCTAGAATAGGTGTTCCCCAAGGAGCACCAACATCAATGCCTTCGTGCATTTTCTTTCTACGTGAAATTGGTGAAAGTCTTGGCCCGTAATAACTTGTTATCCAACCTTTAGTTGGAAGTAGTGTTGGCATTGATTTTAAAAATGAAACTCGATCAAGTAGTTTTTGATCTAGTTCATGTAATCTATATTCAAGTTTTTTTGTTAAATCTTTTAGAACACCATATTGAAAATCAAATAAAGCATATTTCTGTGCCATATTAAAACTTTTCTTAGTAAGTTCGTTCCACTCTTTTGTGTAAGCATAGGCAGATTGTAAACCAAACCTAGTGGCAACTTTTTGTTCATAAAGATCTTTTAAGTTTTGAAATCGCTCTTCTTTTTCAACTTTTTTAATATCTTTAATAAGTTCAATTTCTTTTAATTTAAAATGAGATTGTTTAGGTAAACTCTGCGGAACTCTTTGTTCTTCTTCCGAGTGATTGTGTTCATCTCTGCCAAACTCTTCTGAAGTGTCACTTTCTAAATCAGAAAAATCTCTTGAAGTATCCATGGCATCAACACCAGTTATGATTCTCAATTTTTTTTCAAAAACATTAATTCTATCAATGTCATCTGTAATAGTATTAACTTTCATTTGAAACAATTGGATCTGTTCTTTTAATTGCTTGTTCTCAATTGTTAAATGTTTATTCTCGTGAACCTGTTTTAAAATTTTCCAATAATCGTAACCTAGAATTATTAACAACACGGAAAAGGCCAAAAAGAAAAACATAAATGCACGAAAGATTACATAAGGTACTCTTACGGATTTTACACCTTTTTCTCTATCTGGAATGACCATTACTGTGAAATATCTGTCCAACTTACTTCCTAGGAGGATTTAATACAGTGTTATATTATAAGTTATCGTTTTTAATAAATGAACATGGATTATAAAAAAATATTGCTACTGGGATTCTTACTTGGCAACTACCATAATAAGAGAAATATTATCGTTTCCACCATTCAAGTTTGCTTGGTGTACCAGTGTTTGAGCTACTTTTTTTAAAGAGTCTGAATTGGCCTGTTCTGGGTCAGGAATGTGAGAATTAATTATATGAATCATATCCTTATCACTAACTTTTCCATAAAGACCGTCTGAGCAGATAAATAAGATATCATTTTTACAAACTTTATAGTTCATAATATCAACTTCTACTTCATCATCAAAACCAACTGTTCTAACTAAAATATTTTTTTGAGGGTCTTTAGCAGCTTGATCACGAGTATAGATTCCTAGATTAATCTTTTCTTGAACTAAAGAGTGATCTTTTGTTAATTGATAAATTTTGTTTTTATTTACTAAGTAGGCCCTAGAATCTCCAACATTTGGAATATAAAGTTTGTCTTCTTTAAAATAAAGACCAACCACTGTCGTTCCCATTCCTTTAAGTTGAGGGTTTTCAATACCAACTTGTTTAATTTTTGAGTTACCGTATTGAATGGCCTCAGTGAGAACTTGAATAGGATCTGCGTTTAGATTTTTTAAAATAAATTCAGGAATATGTTCAACGGCCAGTTTAGAAGCGATGTCTCCGCCATTATGTCCACCCATACCGTCAGCGACAATAAATAAGTTTGCTTCAGGATTAATATAAATCGAATCCTGATTTGTTTTTCTCTTCATCCCTATATGGCTTAAGCCGGCCGAAAGTAGTCCCAATTTGCACCTATTTTTTATAAATTTTTGATAGAACTCTTAAAAATTGTCATTTCTTAGAGCATTTTTGTCAAATCTATTTTTTTGAAATCATTGAGATAAATAGTTCTATTGCTTTATTGAAGCACTTTAGTCTGGTATGTATAAATTATCACATAAATATTTAATTACTTTAATAAAGTGGCCGAGGTTGCTATAATTTAGAGAGCGGATCTTCTACCAAGGACGGAGGAAAAATGGCCAAGATCGATATCAATGAATTTATCAATAATAACTATAAAGTCGAAGACTTCAGACACCTGAATTGGACGGGAACATTTCAAGAATATGTTGATTTAGTTTCTGAAAAACCTCATGTGGTAAGGAATGCGTTTCAACGTGTTCACGATATGATTATGTCTTTTGGAACTTCTAAATACACTGAGTATAAAAAAGAAATTACTCGTTATCATTTTTTCGATGATCCATTTGATAATGGAAAAGATGCCGTTTTCGGAATAGATGTTCATTTAATGAAATTAGTTAATTTCTTTAAATCAGCTGCAGCTGGATACGGAACTGAAAAAAGGGTATTACTATTACATGGACCTGTTGGTTCAGCAAAGTCTTCAATTTCAAGAATGATTAAAAAAGGATTAGAAAATTACTCTAAAAAAGAAGAAGGTGCAATATACACTTTTGAATGGGTAGATGATGAAGAGACTCCAATCCTTGGTGGAGCTAAATTATTTCCATCTCCAATGCATGATGATCCTTTGAAATTAATTCCGATTGATGTTCGATCAAAATTTGAAGATTTAATCAACAAAGGTGTTGATGGCCATAAAATTAAAATTAAAGGTGAGGTTTGTCCTGCTGATAGATATATTTTTAATGAGTACATGAAAAAATATGATGGTGATTGGAACCTCGTAATGAAGCATGTAAGAGTTAAAAGATTAGTTCTTTCAGAAAAAGATAGAGTTGGAATTGGTACATTCCAACCAAAAGATGAAAAAAACCAAGATTCAACAGAATTAACTGGTGATATCAACTATAGAAAAATCGCTTTATACGGATCTGATTCTGATCCAAGAGCATTCAACTTTGATGGTGAATTTAATATCGCTAACAGAGGGATCGTTGAATTTATTGAAATGTTAAAACTTGATGTTGCTTTCCTTTACGATTTATTAGGTGCCTCTCAAGAGCAATCAATTAAGCCAAAAAAGTTTGCTCAAACTGATATTGATGAAGTTATTTTGGGGCACACGAATGAGCCTGAATTTAGAAAATTACAAAATAATGAATTTATGGAAGCTCTTAGAGATAGAACTGTTAAAATTGATGTTCCTTATATTACAAGATTAGATCAAGAAGTGAGAATCTATCAAAAAGATTTTAATGCAGAAAGAATTCCACATATTCATATTGCTCCTCACACTATTGAGATGGCCTCTACTTGGGCGATTTTAACAAGAATGGAAGAGCCAAAAAAATCAGATTTAACTAAACTTCAAAAGTTGAAATTATATAATGGAAAAACTCTTCCAGGATATAACGAAGACAATGTTAAAGAATTGAGAAAAGAAGCAATAAGAGAAGGTTTAGAAGGAATTTCTCCAAGGTATATTCAAGATAAACTTTCTAACTCTCTAGTTAAAAATGGTCACGTAGGTTGTCTAAACCCATTTATGGTTTTTAATGAATTAGAAGCAGGGTTAAAGCACCATGCTTTAATTAATTCTCCAGATGTATTAGATCATTATAAAGAGATGCTTGCTATTGCAAGACAAGAGTACGAAGACATTGTTAAAAATGATGTTCAAAAGGCAATTAGTGTTGATGAAACAGCAATTCAAACTTTATGTGCGAATTATATTGATAACGTAAAGGCCTATACTCAAAAAGAAAAAGTTAGAAACAAATACTCTAATAGACTAGAAGACGCTGATGAAAGATTCATGAGAAGTATCGAAGAAAAAATTGATATTCCTGAATCAAGAAAAGATGTATTTAGACGAGACATCATGAATTATATTGGTGCCCTTGCCATTGAAGGGAAACAATTTGATTACAAGATGAATGAAAGACTACATAGAGCTTTAGAGTTAAAACTTTTTGAAGACCAAAAAGATTCAATTAAATTAAAAACTATTATTTCTAAAGTTGTAGATAAAGATACACAAGAAAAAATTGATGTTATCAAATCTAGATTAATTAAAAATCATGGATATTGTGAAATTTGTGCAACTGATGCACTAAATTTTGTAGCTTCAATTTTTGCTAAAGGTGACTCGGCCAAAGCGTAGGAGTAAAATTGGATCATCCAATAAAAAGAGACCATGCAAGGTTTAGAAATATTGTTAAAGGTAAAATTAGAGATAATCTAAGAAAATATGTTTCTAAGGGTGAAATGCCTGTTCCTAAAGGGGATGGGCAGTTCAAGGTCCCAATGCCCAGTATCGATTCTCCACGATTTAAGTTTGGAGATAGACAACAAGGTGGTACTGGTCAAGGTGAAGGTGAGCCAGGAGATCCAGTTGATGGACAACCGGGTGAGCCAGGTGAAGGTGAAGCTGGTGAAGGCGAAGGAAAAAAAGAATTAGAAGTCGATCTTTCACTAGACGAGCTAGCACAAATACTTGGCGAAGAGTTAGAACTTCCAAAGATTGAACCAAAAGGTAAGAAATCAATTGAGTCGACCACTGATAAATATACTTCAATTGGAATGGTTGGGCCTGATTCATTAAAACATTTTAAAAGAACTTATAAAGAAGCTTTAAAAAGAGAAATCTCTACTGGATCATATGATCCACAAAATCCAGTTATTGTTCCAAGAAAAGCAGACTTTAGATATCGTTCTAGTGATACTAAAATTGAATTTGAAAACTCTGCTGTTGTCATTTATATGATGGACGTTTCAGGGTCGATGGGTGACGAGCAAAAGGAAATTGTTCGTACAGAAAGTTTTTGGATTAATCTTTGGCTAAAATCACAATATAAAGACATTGAAATAAGATATATTATTCACGATGCTACTGCTAAAGAAGTTGATGAAGAAACATTTTTTAGAACGAGAGAAAGCGGTGGGACATTAATTTCTTCTGCCTATAAATTAGCTCGTGAAATAATTCAGGCTGATTATAATTCCAGTGAATGGAATATTTATCCATTTCATTTTTCTGATGGTGATAATTGGTCGACTGATGATACAAAATTATGCTTAGAAATTCTTGATAATGATATTATTCCAAACTCAAATGTTTTTTGCTACGGACAAGTCGAAAGTCGTTATGGATCAGGTCAATTTTATAAAGATCTTAGTTCAAAATACGGCGAAGAAGGTGAAGACATTATTTTAAGTAAAATTAAAAATAAAGATGCGATTTTGGATTCTATTAAAGATTTCTTAGGGAAGGGTAAATGATCAGTAGAACTAAGCCTATTACCGGTGAATTGTTAAGATTAAAAGATGAAATAAGACAATATGCTGTAGATTACGGATTAACATTTGAAGAAGTAATCTTTGAAGTATGTGATTACGATACAGTAAATATTTTAGCCGCTCAAGAAGGCTTTCCATCGAGATATCCTCATTGGAGATTTGGTATGAACTATGACCAAATGTCGAAAGGATACGCTTATGGAATGCAAAAAATTTATGAGATGGTAATCAACACAAAGCCTTGTTATGCCTATTTATTAAAGGCAAATCACTTGGTAGATCAAAAAACAGTTATGGCCCATGTTTATGGACATGCTGATTTTTTCAAAAATAATGCCTGGTTTGCAAATACTAATAGAAATATGATGGACGTAATGGCCAATCATGGAACTAAAATTAGAAGATACATGGAACGCTACGGGCAAGATAAAGTTGAAGCTTTTATTGATACTGTTTTATCTCTAGAAAATTTGATGGATATCAATGTCTTATTTAGCAATTCTATGTCTAAGTCTCATTATGATGCTGGGGAGTTTGACGATAGCGATGATCGTTCGGCCGCTTTAAAATCATTTATGAGAAGTAAAGAAAGACATGAAAATGATAAGAATCCAAAAGTTAAAAAAGATGAAGAAGAAAAATATAATCCTATGAAGGAAAAACTTCCTTGTAGAGATATTATGTTATTTCTTTTAGAGCATGCTCCTCTTGAAGAATGGCAATCAGATGTTATTGGTATTTTACGAGAAGAAGCTTATTATTTTCTCCCTCAAAGAATGACCAAAATAATGAATGAAGGTTGGGCGAGTTATTGGCATTCAACAATTATGTGTGAAAAAGCACTTAAGGCCAGTGAGATCATTGATTTTGCGGATCACAATGCTGGAGTAATGGCCATGGGGCCTCAAAATATAAATCCTTATAGAGTAGGTATAGAACTATTTAGAGATATCGAATATAGATGGAACACTGGAAGGTTTGGTAAAGACTATTTAGAGTGTGATGATATGGTCGAAAAGGCCAATTGGAATAAAGACTCAGGACTTGGTAGACAAAAGATATTTGAAATTAGAAAGGCCTATAATGACTTATCTTTTATAGATGATTTTATGACTCCAGAGTTCTGTGAACGACAACAATTGTTTACATACAAATACAATCCACGTAGTGGAAGAATGGAAATAGACAGAAAGGATTTTGCTGCTATAAAAGAAAAGATGTTAAATCAGCTTACAAATTTTGGTTGTCCAATGATTGATATTATTGATGCAAATTTTGGAAATCGAGGTGAACTTTTATTAAAGCATGTCCATCATGGTGTTGATCTAGATATGGCCTACGCCGCTGATACAATGAGAAATATTTATACTCTTTGGAAAAGACCAATAAATTTGACAACAGTTTATGAAGACAAAGAATGTGTATTTATTTTCGATGGAAAAGAGCTAAGACCTCTGAACTAATCTAGTAACTTCAATAGCTTAACTAATCTATAATCATTACATTCCAATGATGTAGTGCTTGGTTTTCTGATATCTTATTAACCATGAAAACATTAATTTTAATAAGCCTCTTTTTAAACATAAATTCTTCCTTCGCAGGGTTTTTCAATCGTCCAAATGATTTGAGTGGAGGGCATACAATTTCAAATTATAATAAAAGAGATAAAGTAGTTATAAATACTATCCTTGCTTCTTATGGGGAAACTACAACTTTAAAAGACTTAGAAAGAATAGCGCCTAAATTAATTAAGAGGTTTCAAATTGCAACACAATCAATGATTGAGTTAAGTATTAAACAAACTGTCGTTTTAAACTTTAAAGATCACAATTTTAATAAGTCTAAATATAAAAACTTTCCAAGTGATGAAAGTAGAAAAAAAAGAATATGGTTTTATTATAATTCAACTCCTGAAAAAGTTGCTAGAGAGTCCTTAGATTTACTTTATAAAAAAATTGGAAAGAAAAAGACAAAAGGAATTGATCTACTTTTATTAGTCTCAGGAGCTCAATTCGAAGGTCTTGGTATTCAAGTTGGAAGAGTCGCAATGGCCGAACATCCAAGAGAAATTGCTTGGGAGGCAGAAGGTAGAGGACGAGTTTATCACTTAACAGATGCTGAAATTATAGATGAACTTATTCATGAAATAGGTCATTTTATAGGTTTAGGGCACGCTTCAAATATTTGTCATGGAAAAGATGCTCTTCAGAATTGTTGCGAACTATCCCCATCGAGAGATGATGTTATGAGCTATTGTCGAGACAGATCTCGAGTCAATGAAGAGTTTCAATTTGTATTTGAGGCCTGTCATTTAGAAAAAATTGAATATTTTTCAGTACCACAATTAAAACTTGGAAATAAATTTAAATACAGTGAACAGAGTTGTGAATAACTAAAAACTCATTCCAATTTGTAGAGAAGCACTATCAGTACTGAATTGTGGTTTTATGAAAGGTTTATATTTGGTTATAAAGTTTTTGCTTTGAATTTTATCTTTTAGACTTTTATATTTTTTCCGCTGTTGATGGCCACCATACCAAACATCAAAAATTTCCCAAACTTTCAGTCCAATTAATCCAGCTGCACTGGCGGTAAGATAAAATCTACTTTCACAATCAGGGTTTCCACTTACAGTATCTACTAAGCAATCAGCAGCACTCATTACTAAGATTACTCCAGTAACAAATTCCCCAACTGTAAATATCCAACCTTTGCTAGACCATCGACCTTGAAGAGCGTGACCGATCCCAAAACCTGGATAAGTTCCAATTAGTCCCCCTAAAACATAGGCCGGAACTCCAAGTTCACCTACATCTAATACTTCTATCTCTTCCTTATTAAGTTCAATCCCTTTATTTTTCGCAATATCAACTAGTTCGTTACTTTTTGAACTGAAAGAAAACAAAATAACACCTAATAAAATCAATCTCGTAATATTAATTTTCATATCCTTTATTTAGAATGAACTTTAATTATATGCCAATAGCATCTAGAAGAGTTAACCCTATTTTAACATTGAACTAACCTTAGGCCAACTACCTGAATTAATTAGATTATAATACTAAAGTTTTTTAGTCGGGATACCGAAAAGTATTAAGTGAGAGTACCTATTTTTATTCTATTATTTCTAGTGCTTATAGATTTTGTACAAAGTGCAGAAATGATTTCAGATATATGCAAAGGGAAAAGTAAAAAAGAATTGGCCAAGTTGAAGTTCACTCAAAATGGATTAGAAAAATCTTTGAATTATGCACTCGAAAAATTAACTCCTAAATTAGAAGAAGAAATAAATAATGCGAAATTTGAAGATGTTTCTACAACTTATGACCAGGTAAAATGTGATCCAAAAATTTATGAAAAGCTGACTAATGATCAAAAAAGTAAATTAAATTGCATGAAGGTCCCAGGTATTATTTTATCTGACAAAGAAGATTATCGATTAAAGGCAATGATACCGGTAAATACAAAGTTGACGGGGTTAGATATTGAAAAATTTGATTTAAAAAAAGCTAGCGTTTCATGCCCAGAAAATGAAACATATTGTGACATAATTTTAGATATCAATAGTATTCAATTAAATGCTGGTATAGAACTAAGTTCTGCAAAGATGCCAGAAACGATTGGTTTCGGAGTTAAGGGCTTAAGCTTGCTTGCAAACCATAATGTATATGGAGATACACCTCAAATGGGGATTAGAGTTCGTTTGGGTTCTGATGGTAAAATTGAAGAGTTTATAAATCTTCCAGATAGGTTTGGAGAAATATTTTTACCTGAAACTTCTTTAAAGATTGGAATTAATGGCCATTTTGATCCTGCAAATCTTCGTTGGTCACTAGTAAACACGTCCCAAGAAAAAAAAGACAAACTTCAAAAAATTATACAAAAAACTAGTGAAGAGCTTCAAAAAATGACCCCAGAACAAATACAAGATTATCGTCCAAATGAAGATGATATAAAATTTTTAAGGGAGTATGAGATTTTGGCCCAATCTCAAGAAAGTGAAATTGATAAAAAGATTGGAAATCTTTTTTATGATAGTAGGGGAGGTAATCATACTAGAACATTATTTGAAATGGCCAGAAGTATAAGTTTAAGCCGTCTTGGAACAATTTATGAAGAAAGTGAATGTGTGAAAGCAGCTGGAGAAGATAAAGAAAAACTTAAGGAGTGTTTTAAAAGAAGAGATATTCTTATGAATTTAGAGCCTTTGGTTATTTCTCCAATGTTTAATGAAGCATTAAATAGTTCTATAAAAATTAAAATTGAAGAAAAATTACGAGGGTTAGATGTTTTCAATTCAGGGGTAAAAGTGACTACTCCTGCATTAATTGGTCAGGACTTAGTAGATTTAGCTAAGCTTAGAGAATCTTATGAAAAACCTAAAGGTTTACTGCATAAAATGGAAAAATCAAAAGGTGAATATGGTCGTTTTGATAATTCTTTGCAAACACTCGTAAATTCTCTTTCAAAAATGAGTTCTAGTGAAGCTGTAAAATTTTTAGAACAAATAAAAAGTGACATTGGAAATAATTTTAAAGAGATAAAACCTTACCAAAGTAATTTCGCAAATAGAGGAAATAAATTATCATTTAGAAATCATAATTCTGCAAAGTCCCAAAAGAGAAAATTAGATTCTTTGTTAAGTAAAATAGAAAAGGCAAAAGAAAACATACTCAAAAATATAGGTTCACAAGATTTAACTAATCAACTAGGTATAACATTGGATGGACTTTATCGAAGTAGTGATGATTTAGAAGTCGTTCTTTCTGGATGTAGTATTGGGTGTAATAATTTTATACCGGCAAGTATAGATGAAAGTCTAGATCTTTTCGATTCTAAAAAGTGCAAGGGAGAATATGATACAGCAGCAGTAATTAATATAGAAACTATAAATAATTATTTAAAAAGCTTATATAAAAAGGGTCATTTAGACTTTTGTTATACAAATAATAAATTTGGTACGTGTGATGATTTTAGTTTTACCAATACTAAACATAGGTTTAAATTTGATAAAGCTCCTAGAGTTAATTGGGACCCAGAAAAGCAGTCCTATAAATTAAGTATTCCTAAAATAGATCGGGAGATGGACTTAGGTGTTATCCCTGGATTTCTTTATTGTAATGCTGACTCAACGGAAATAAAGTTAGATTTTGCTCCTGTTATTTCTAATAAAGGACGAAATATAGGTTTAAAGTCAGTAAGTAAATTAGAAGCAAGACCTGTATTTGATAGTAAGTCAAAAGTTTGCACTGGAATAATAACTAGCTTAGTTCCTCTTGTTGGAATTGGAATAGAGTTAGCTCATCAAGTTTTACATAGTAGTATTCTTAATCATAAGTCAGATGATATTGAAAAAGTATTTGAAGAGGGAGCAACAATACCAAAAGAGTTACCTATTTCTACTATTGAGTGCGTTGATATGATTGAAAATCATATAAGTATATACTCAAATTTAAAATAAGTTATACATCGATACTCTTAATTTTATCAGTAATGGCCTTATCCTTAGCTCTACCGTCAGGACAACTTGTTGTATCGTATTTGAAGGTTTTTCCTTCATCAAAATATGAATAAGGTTTTCTTCCGATTTGAAGCCAACCCCCATTATGCCATGTGGATATTAGCACATCGTTTTTGTCAACTTTATCAATTCTGTAAAGCATTCCTTTTCTTTCAGAACTTGATGCAATATATCTTTTATTAATTTCTTGTAAACAGTCGCCTTCGTCATAAGAAAAACTAAGTAGATTTTCGCTATTACAGCTTGTGAATACAATCAGTATAGAAAAAAGAAAAACACTCAACCTTTGAATCATATATCTCTCTAAAAACAAGAAGTTTTACAGGCTATAACTTATCGAACGTAATCAAAAAATTTTAACAAGTTTTATTTTTTTTTACACCTAAATATTTGAATAAAGTTTGACTGAAAAATTAATTAGACGGACAATATATAGTTATATGAAAACATTTATTTTAATATCGTCACTATTCTTTTTAGTTAATCAAGCATATTCAAGTCAAGTAATTGGTAAAATTATTATCATAAAAGGTAATGCGACCCAATTAAGACCTGGAGAGAAAGATGCTAGGCGAGTTAAAAGAGGTGATGAAATTCTAAAGGATACTTCCATTGTTACTTCAGAAAAAAGTTTTGTTAAAGTAAAGTTAAGTGATAATTCTATTATGACAATTGGACCATCTTCAAAAGTTGTATTAGACACTGTGGCCGGTAGTAAAGCAAGTTTTGTATCTTTACTAAAGGGAAAACTAAGATCTAAAGTTAAAAAACAAAAAAATCCTGTGAAAAATAAATTATATCTTCAGACCAGAACAGCCGCCATGGGAGTAAGAGGAACAGAATTTCAGACGCATTATAATCCTGAGAATAAAGTAACAAACTTGCTTACATTTGAGGGTGAAGTTGCAATGGTAAAATTAAGTAAACAAAAAAAGAAGGCTATCTTTAAAGGATCAAAAAATATAAATAAAGACACTCAATTAAAGTTAAAAGAAGTGGAAATTAAACAATTAGATTCAATACTCTCTTCAAATGATGCAGCAATTGTAAAACAAGGACAATATTCAGGTACAACACAGGCCTTAGAAAAAACGTCTTTGCCAGTCGTGATTAATCCAACTCAATTAAATGTAATCTATCGAAATGTTGATCTTAGTGAAAAACCTAAAAACCTCATAGGTAAATCTAGATTTCAATATAATACAAAAAAATTAAAGGTGATTAAGCCAGTAGCTCAAGAAGCTCCTCCTGAAGGTTTTTTTAACAAGAAAACAGGTGAGTATGCACCTAGATCCGGAGGTTTTTTAGACTTAAAGACTGGCCTTTATATTCCACCAAGTAATGATAGTGGTATGAGTTCTAAAACAAATACATATCGTCCTAGTAACGTTGGAAAGATTGATGGTCAAACTGGTCAATATATTCCACCAAAGGGGCTTGAGCTTGATGGACAAAAAGGCTTTGTAGTTGTTGATGAAAAAAAATCTAAAACTTCACCAATATTATTAGCTAGAACTCAACAAATGAATGATTTAATTAAAAAAGATATTGTGGTTAATGAGCAGGAAGAAAAAATTGAAGAAAAACCATTAGTTATTCCTGAGCTTCTGGCCGATTCAATGTTTGAAGTAAGATTACATCAAGGTGAACAAAGTATTGAGCTAGAAAGTTTTTCTAACTTTGGAATTCCTAGATTAGAGACAGCTAGATCATCTGGAGTAGGGCTTACATGGCTAACCTTATTAAAAAAGAAACTTCACTTCATCGGTAGTATAAATATCAATTCAAATAAATATAAAGAATTTGGTGGCTACCCGGGTGATCAAAGTAATAGTACATCTATTTCACTAGGAGCTGGAGTTAAGTATTTTTGGACTCACGGATTTCGTCCATATGCTAAAATTGAAACAAAACAACATCATTATGTTCAATTTCAAAATAAATTTCAACCAAATACAAGTGTTAACTTAACAGACATTGGGACTCCGCAAGTAAAAATTGGTTTTGATACAAGGCCATTAAGTTATAAAAAGTTAAGTTTAATATTTGATCTAGCAGGATACTATGCAAATTCGAAGAAAAAGAATGGTTTAAAAGTTGACTCTACCTTTGGTACAGAAGTAAAAATTGGACTCAATTATTATTTAAGCTCTTCAAAATGGTTTAAAATATTTGTATTTAATGATCATCGTAAAATGCATATTGATGAATCTGACTTTTCTGCTAAACAGAGAATTGAATCAAATGGAATAGCCCTAACATATGGCTTTCATCAATAAAGAGGGAAGAAGTATGCACTCCTTCCCTCAGATCCCTAAAGAGTGAGGTATGATAAGATCCTTTTAGATCTTATCGGATCTTGTTTTATCCAATTTTTAAATGCATAAGTATCAGTAGAGTTAAGCATTCTAACTGCACTTTGATGTTTTACTTCATCATCATATTGATGAGGGTTATTTAAAACATAAACTTCATCGTGAACTAATTGTTCTGAAGAAAATATAATACTAACACTAAGTAAACTTACTTCTATAGCTGCAAAAGCAAAGTGCTTGGCCATAGGAAGAAACTTTTTAACCTTTGAAAGTATTTTCTTTACAGCTCTTTTATCATTGTTAGAAATTGATATTTTCAAATCAGCAACATTTTGATCATCAATACCAACTTTGTTTCCTAACTCTTGTTTAACTACAGAACTTAAGTTTTTATAGTAAATATACTCTTTCGAACCTTGTTCATATATTGTAGCTACTTCATCAATACATTCAAATATAGGTCTAGCTTGTATTGAATAACTTACTGTAATTAAAATACTAATTATCAATGCTTTCATATTTTCTTCTCCACTGGACATAACTTTCTTTTAGTTTGAATAACTCGAAACTTTTGTGTGAAATTATTTAAATCTTGTGCCTCAATAATATAAGAATTCTTTCTCGTTTCCTTATAACTTTGAGAAATTTCATTTATTAATTTTTGAGTTCTTTTAACTTTCTTAAGACCTAGGTTTTTTAAATCAAACTTCACATGATCAATACGAGCAAAATACTTAGATGAGTCTTTGTTAATGTCTTTTATTACCCAAGATACTTGTCTATTATCAACTTCATGAAGTTGGGATTTAGAATCAAAATAAAAGACATTTAATGTATCTGTATTAGTAAAAGTCAAAAAAGGAAGTTCACCTCTAACACTTAAACTAACTTCTGAAAGTATTTTACCAATTTTTTTGGATCCATCTTCGCTATAAAGATCAGTGTAATGACAAGTTTCCATTAATTTATTATTGATTAATAAATCATTGGGCCACAAAATTTCGGCCAATTGTAAGTTCTTTTCTTCACAAATATTGTTCTTTATACAATCAGTCGCAAGGGATTCAATAAATGCTTGAATCTTTTTATAGTAAGCTTGTTCACTGCTGTAATAAGTTTCAAAAAGCTCAGGTGTATTCTCAGCAATATCTCCTAATCTTTCAATTCTTCCTTGTACTTGAAGGTCTAAATCAAAAAGCTTATTTAACCACTTAAACCTTTTTGGCCCATACTTAACTGTTGGGGCCGCTGATTCAAAAGTTGAATAAGGTATTAAGTAATAACTCTCACTTGGAGATGTTGCAGCAGACATACTTGTAACATAAGAGCTCATTCCCGAAAGAAGAGATTTAAAATCATCAGATGTCGCATTACTAATTACACTTCCAAGCGCTGTAAGTCCTGTCCCACCATGGGCCGTTAGCGACATCTCTAAAGATCCCATCTTATTGGCCTCTTCTAAAAATGCTTGGATATCACTTGTAAATTTTGAACTTGCATTTCCACTTAAAACCTCGGCGTAAGATAAGTTAGACTTCATCTCTGTTTCAAAATACGTTTTTAGATGTCTTTTAATATTAGAATTGATGTTTTTAATTTCAATCACACCTGTAATCATAGATTTCTTCTTTTCTCTATGAACAAAATGTGTTCCACACTCATTTCTAAACTCATCAAATTTATTTTCATTTAATAAGTTTTGAAATCTTGGAAGAAGCTTATAACTTTTTAATTCTTGTCTACCAAAATCGGAGTAGGCCTTAATGATAACTAATGATCGAGATTCTTGGTGTTTTTGGTAATCTCTTAAATTAGAAGTTAATTTATAATTACTATCAGCTCCACCGCCGAAACCACTGATTTTTGCTGAAAAACTAGCACTTGATTGAATGCTCATATCAATTTTTAATTCTTTAATGAGTTCTTTAAAAGTATTAATATATTTTATTTCAACTTTACTTACTGGAGAGCAAGCTTCGTTACAGTCTAGCCACTGTCTCTCAACATTCTCGTAACAAGATCTTTTACCCATATGAGGTACTTCGATATCAATTCCAGCTCCCACTTTTAAGTGGGAGTGAGCATTGTAATTAAAAATGATGTCAGCAAATGCAGTATTGTTTAATAATAAATATAGTAAAATTAATTTTTTCATGATTTTCTCCATTCTTTTTCATTACATAATGTTGTTATAGCCAGCTTCATGTGAAAAAAGTCTTCCATACTCAACACTTCTATTTTCACCTGCTTGTCCATCGGCGCCAAATCTTCCTAAAGGTCCGGCCAGTCCGTCTTCTCCATTTTTTCCATCGTCACCTTTTTTTCCATTATCAGCATCGCAATTTTGAGTATGACAATCAGTAACGATGTCTCTTGGAGGTCTTCCTCCTGATCCACCTTTTCCACCAATTCCACCTTTTCCGCCTTTTCCTCCAGCGCCACCAAGACCTGGAATTCCTCCAGCGCCACCATCATTTATAACATCGGGGAAAGAGCTAAATTCACCATTGTTTTTTACATAAAAAGTTACGTGTCCACCGTTCCCACCGTCTCCACCGTCTCCACCGGGTCCGCCGTTTCCACCATTTCCACCGTCTCCACCTTTTCCACCAGTTCCGCCTGGTCGTGGTCTTTTTAATCCTTTTCCATGGCCACCGTTACCACCTTTTCCACCGTTTCCACCATTTCCACCATCTTCACCTCTTTGGCCAAGTCCTCCTGCTCCGCCTTCTCCTCCTTGAGCAGTAATTAAAACTTCCGCATTTTTACTAAGTGAGCCAATAATTATTTTGATATTTGAAGCGTTAGCTCCTCTTTTCCCATTATTTCCTTTTGCTCCTGAAAGTCCGTTTTCTCCAACTTCTCCTTCATGACCTTTTCCACCGCTTTTAGCTTCTGAGCATTCAACACCAATAGAACAAAGGTCACCTGAAGCATTTTTTCCACTTCTACCTTTTTTGCCGTGGGCACCATTTTTTGCTTTTCTAATAGAATCATAACCTTCAATTTCTGTGGCGTTTTCTCCCTTTATTCCACGTGAGCTATGTACTAATAAGTTTCCTTCCACATTTTCAGAAATTAGCATCTTTAAATTAGAACGTGTGTTTAAGGTCGCATCTTTTTCAAATTTTAAATAATCACATTGAACTTTAATATGTTTAGCATTGTGATCAAAATACTTTTCTTTAGGATGCATAATTTCAACATCGCCTTTAATTAGAATCATTTCATTTGGTTTACACTTAAAATTTGTAAGTTTAATAGGAGAGTCTTTTTCATTCCATCTAATAATGTTTTGAACAACGCGTTTTTTTAGTTCGCCTTCTGGCCCAATATATTCATAGGAATGAGCACCTGAACTAATTAATAATGTTAATAGTATCCATTTAGTTTGCTTTTTCATTACATACCTCCTCTTGAAAAATTTCTTACTCTTGGATCTAGTTTTGGATCTAATTTAGGATTGTTTATTGGATTAATAATTGGATCCTTTCTCGGATTTATTAAAGGATCTAAGTTTGGGAATCTTGGCCTTCTTAAAATAGGTTTTCTGTTATTAAGAGAGTTTTTAAGACCCTTAGGTTTAGGCGCTAAAATTCTTTTAATTGCTAAAGATAAAATTTCTTCATGTTCCGTAGAATATTTACAAGGAACTAATTCAATCTCTTGTTTATCATCATCTAATTCATTTACATGAAAATCTATTCTTGGAAGAGAGCATGAACCTTGTCTTCCATTTTTACCGTGACTACCATTTAATCCATTCTTTCCATTTCTACCTTGCCGGCCATATAGTCCATTATCTCCACTTGAGCCTCTTCCATTGCCCCAGCTTCCATCTCCGCCTTTTCCTTTTTTTCCAGGCCTTCCTGCTTTTCCACCTAGGCCTTTAAGTCCAGGCTTTCCTGCAAGTCCACCTCTTCCACCATTTGTAAAAACATTAATTTGTTCCAATGGAAGAGAGTCAAATGATAGAATTTGAACAACTCCGCCATTGCCTCCATTTCCACCATTTCCTGCGTTGCCGCCGTTTCCGCCTTGACCGCCATTACCAGCGTTGCCACCTCTTCCGCCACTAGAGGCCGTTAACATTGCATCCGCTTTTCCGCCTTTGCCACCATTTCCTCCATGGCCACCATGACCTCCGTGACCACCATGAACTCCAGATGATCCACTTTCTCCATTATTACCAGGAGTTAAAATTGTAATATTTGTTTTTGGAGAAAATTCATGAACTTGAAGAATAACTTTTATTCCACTTTTTCCATTTCCACCATGGAAACCATCTAGTCCATTTCTACCATTCGTACCATGGGTTCCATGTGTACCATCTTCTCCTCTTTTTGATTTTTTAGACCAACAATTGAGATAATTACATTTGTAACCGGCATTTCTACCATTTTTCCCATTTCTTCCATTTAAACCACTGTTTCCATTTGATGCTCTTTTAATATTATGAGGTTTTGCTTTTAATGTTTTTTCAACTATTGAGTATGAATATATATTTACATCCCCAACTAATCGTTTTGTTCTTATTTTTAAATTTGTATTTGAAGTAAGAAATGCTCCATTTTTGAATTCAATTTCTTCACAGTTAATAAATAGATTATCTTTTTTTGAAAAAATAATTGCTCTTGAATTGATAGTTAATTTGTCGCAATTTACATCTTCATTAATCTCATATTTTTCTTGTCCTCTGTATTCGTGGATAATTTTTATTTTAGGATCATTGTTTAGACTTATTGGAATGAGTCCCCATGATAAATCTTTTGCTCTTAATGAATTTGAAAATGTTAAAAATAATAATAAGTAAAATTTCATATATCCTCCCTTTAGGTAGAGGTTTTATGCCATCACATTAAATTTTTTTAATTCTTAAAACTCTGACATTCTGACATGAAAAAAATTCAAAAATGAGATATTTGATTGCTGAAGATTTTGTAATATGGCATTAAAGGTTATGGACTATAAAAAGGCATTCCCACATTATTTTCAGGCCTTAGACCTTTATTTTCAAAGGGATATGAGTCCATTGAAGAAGTTACTAAAGACTCAGAAATTAGATCGATCTCAAAAGTTATTAATTAAGGCTAGATTAGAGGGGTTAAATAATAACTGGGATAAATACCTGGATTTGCTAAAAACAAAATTTGATAATGAATATTTAGATGCTCAGAGATTGTTATTAAGAGGAAATGCATATCTTCGAATGGGAGATTTTGAGTTAAGCATATTAGAGAATTTAGCGGCAATTCAGATTTTATTAAATCTAGAAGATAAGCAGTCCCTATTTAATGGCCATTACCATATAGCAGTTTGCTACTCTAGATTGTCATTAGAAAAATTATTAAATAGCTATTTAGAAAAAGCATTAGTTTATGCTGACGATTTAGATAAAGTTTATTCAATTAAAAGAGTTTATTTAAATTATTATTCAAAAATAGGTGATTTTAAGTCTGCATTAAAAGTTATTGATCAAATTGAAAAGGAAGATTTAGAAAAATTACAAAATAAAGACATTTTAAAAAATATTATGGCCGATGTTTATTTTAGAAGTGGAAACCTTGAAAAAGCAAATCAGTTATATATTGAATTAAAGAAAAATAGAAAAAGCATATATAAAGCTAGAATTGATTATGAATTCACGATTTTAAAATGTATTATGGAAAATAAAAAACTACCAAATTTACCACGTTCTATTCAACAATCATCGGAATATTTTTATCTTTGGAAAACACTTCAGGCCCTAGAACAAGGTGATCCATTTGAAGCAAATTTACAGTGGGAAAATTTAAGAAAAATGAATCCATCTAAATATTTAACACCTTTTAATTTTAGTAATAAAGGTGACTTTTCAAATCATTTTTCTAAATATTTAGAAAAATTGAAACTTGATGGAGAAAAGAAGCAAATTCTAAATATCAGAAAGGGTAGTAGAATGCATAAGCTTTATGAAGTGATGAGCCATTCTAGTGTTGCACTTAGAAAAGAAGTGTTGATTGAGCAAGTGTGGAATGTTAATTATGGACCCGGCTATGATAGTCGCTTTTATAAACTAATTGAGAGACTTAAAAAAACTACAGATTTAAATATAGTGATGGAAAATTCAACATATAAAATTACACAATAAGGTTATTATTATGAGAAAATTTTTAATTCTTATTCTTTCAATAAATAATATTGCATTGGCCAACGATTTCAAAGTGCTGAATATTGTCAACGTCGCAAAGAACTTAAAGTGCAATGCTGTTTTAGTTAAAAAGGATGTCGAATGTCGTTTAGTAACTACTTCATTGTGTGTTAAGGGCGGAAATCTTACTCTATCATCTGTTCCAAGTAATGAATTAATTGACTCAACAAATAGCTCCATGGCATTTGAGACTTTTTATATTAATCCTGCAATTACTGATGAAATAGTTAAAATTAAGAAGAGATCATCAATAAATGATTTAGTTGAACTGAGTTCGGCCAAAATAAAAGAAACTGAATTTTGCAACTCTGGATTAGTTACATCATTTAAATCTATTAATAATAATACATACTTTGCCCAGTTTATTGGAAAGACAGGTACGTATGAATCTTTTAAATCAGTGCCTAAAGTAAACTTAACAACAGAAGAAAAAGTAAGTTTAGTAAATACATCTATGATTATAAGCTCTATAAAAACTCAATTAAAACAATCTAACTCCAGATTATCTGTAAAGTATTCTGGCCCACAATCTTTAAGTTATATTGATGAAAATATTGAGGATTATAATTTAGCAGGTAGTGCTTTGGTTTATAGTACTGAGGACAGTACTCATTTAATTGGAATAAATTTAGGTATAAAGGATATAAATGGTAGGGTAGTAGCAACACCTTTACACGAAATAAATCACTTCCTCAAAAATACAACTCCATCAATTGATCTTCCTATCAATATTGGGCAAGATAGAATCTCTCTAGGTGATGATGATGGAAATGATATAAGACCTGTTCCTCCTGAATGGCTATTATTTCAAATGCCAGTTAATAAATTTCAGCCAAACTTTAAAGGATTAATAAATATTAATTTTAAGAATCTTTCTGATAGATTAAGAATTAGAGATTTAGATTTACCAAATAGAAGAGATCTTAATATTGATTTACCAATACTTGATAAACCAATTAATCGTGGCGGTATCAGAGGTGGTTATTAAAATTCTAAATTGAAAACAGAGCTATCAAGTTCTTCAATATCTTGTTGATCTATGAGAACTTCTTCGTCTAAACCGGTAATCTCTTTTTCATTTCTTAAAGAGTCTATGCTTTCATCTGCAAAACTAATTTTGACTTCTTTATTACTATTGTAAATGTTTGATAGTTTTCCAAAATTACTCCAAACTAAAGTTTGGTGGAGTAACCAACAGCTTGTACCATCGAAATTTCTGCAGGCCTTATCACTATATAGTTTAAAATTTTCATCATCATTTAATATTAATGAATTTATTCCCATCATGACATCTCCTTCATGAGGGAGATTATTTCCATAGAGCTTTTCCATATATCTTAGATGATTTTTTGCCTCTATATTTTTACCAAGACGAATTTTGAAAGCTGCTTTTAAGGCCTGTCGATCTCTTTCTTTTAAGTCGTCATAATTTAGTTGAGTTAATAAATCTATTCCTTTCTTCCATTTTTCAAGTTTCCATGCAAGAGGTATAGATCTTTCAAGTGCATTTAATGAAGTCGATTTTCGTTTTAGTGCTAATTGAAAATGTCCAAAAGCTACCTCATAATCATTATTATTTAAGGAAATATTACCTCTAATATTTTCGGCCAACTGGCCATTAATATCTTCAATAAATTTTTTAGCTTCTTTTTCATCTCCAATTCTATAATATATCAATGCAATTAGCTCTCTTATATTATTTGATCTATAAGCTGAATCTGGGAGTCTCTTTAATAATTTAGCAATTATTTTTTCTTTATTCAGGTAAATACCAAGTTTAATCCATACTCTTAAAAGATCTGTATCTAACGTTTCTACTCGAAGAGCACTTAATATATTTTCTAACTTTTTTTCTGATTTTGTTAAGAAAAGATCAAAGATTTGGTTCTGCCAAAATAGTCCAACAGTACTTTTTGATTTTAAAATTGTATTACAATCTTCTGTTAATTTTCTGAGTTCTTTTTCTTTGAAAAGACTCATTAAAGTCAGTGATCTTAAAATACATGTACTCTTTAAACCTGCAATTGTATTCATCTCGGGATGTTCTAATACTTCATAGGCTTTTTTATAATCTCCTTCTAAAAAAGCAATCATGCCCACATATCTTCTTTTGATGGGTCCATACTGACTTTTAGAAATATCTACTTTATTTAAGTAGTATTTTGCTAGACTAATCTTACCTTCAATTAAAGCGTATTTAGCGTATTTTATTCTGTTTAAGTCTTGTTCTTTTTTTAAAGATTCGTTTAAAACTCTAAGTTCATCAAAAATACTCAAGTATCTTGTGTTTTGTGCAAAGATAGGTGAGCTTAGTAAATAAAATATTATAATCAGGTATTTAAACATACCAATTCTTCGGAATATTCATATTGATTTTTGATTAAGTACTTATTTTTTGATCAACTAGGAAATTTTATCACCTTATATGTAGTTACTTCTTCTTACTTAATTTTACTAAATAATATTGTCGATAAATGTGCATGATCAGATTAATTATTTTTATTTTGTATGTATTTTCATTTAATGCTTTTGCGCTAAATCCAATCGACAGTGTATTACTTGGAAAAAATAAATCGGAAAATTTAGAATTAAGTGATCCAATAAATTATCAATTTACTAGAGTTACACCAGAGTCTTCAAAAAAAGCGATTTCTTTATACAGAGGTTTTTATCAAGAAGGACAAACTCTCGAAAATAAATGTGAATTAGGAAAATCAGTTGAATATTTTAAAGACTATCAGAAAAAAATGGCGAAAAGATCATCTGTTGCAACTCTTCAATACATTGGTCTAGATATTTCAACACGTGCTATTAGTGAGTATGCTAAATATTTTGAATACTCTCAAGATGAATACAATAACTTAGTTAATAATCTGGTAGGAAATTATTGTTCAGCTAATTTAACGATTATATCCAAAAAAGAATTAAAGACACTTATGCTTGCAAGATTTGAAAAAGGTTCAAACTATGAATTGCCAAATATTGAAAGTGGTAAAGTACTTCCTAAAAACTTAGTAAAGAGAAAATCTCTAGATTTAGTTAGAAAAAATGAGTTTTATACTACGCTAAATATTTTTAGATCTATGTGTTCTTGGGGTAACTCTGAACAGGATTTAAGATTAATGGTACCTTTTTTAAGAAATCCTATAATTATGAGCTATATTTCTAGGGCAATGGGTGGAAAAGAATTGGCCTGGAATGAAAAATTAAAAAAAGTATACCTTGCTACTAGTAAGAATGACTCTAAAGTAGTTTGTGAAAACTTTGTTTGTAGAAAATATCATCCATATAGTTTTAATTTTCAAATTCCAAGAGCTATCGGGAGTGAAGATATATCTCAAGATATTGAAAGACTTTATTGTAATGATTTCAAATATACAGATTTTAGACATCCTCCTAGTTCAAAAATAGTGGCCAAGTGGATTGAAGAGTTAGACTTTGAGCAACAAAATATTATGACTTCACATTTAATATCATTAATTACAGGTGTGCCTGATATTATTTTCTACGCTGATAAGTATAGTGATGTACAAACACTTGCAAGAAGTAATCTAGATGAATATTGGGATAATTGGGCCAATAATAAAATTTCTCTTTATAAAAAGAACCTTTTACATGAAAACCCATTAACTTTAGAAAAAATAGATCGAAGTTTTTATTTTAAAGATTCAATTCCTAAATTTAGTGTTCAATTTGATTTAGATATGGGCGAGTTTGATAGAGAAATAAAAGGTGTGGGGAAGTTACAATTTGTAAAAAATGTAAAATTATCCAAAGTTTATTTAGCATGGCTTCGTAGAGAATGGAGACTTTTAGACCCAAGAAATACTTTATACAGAGATAATTTAATAACTGGTTTAAGAAAAAGAATTTCTTTATACACTGATGAAGCGAAGAAGACGATGGATCTTCCATTTTGGAATGATGCCTTTGCTGACTTAATCGCCAAAGAAGTTCTATCTCAAGTATCGTTGTATTATGGTAGGTTTTTTATTAAACCAAAAAAGGACGAACTTATTACAATTCCAGTAAGAGTAAATGTATCGTTATTTGCACTCAAATATTTTAATTATATGTATCGCATTAAACGAAATCAAAAAAATGAAGAAATAGAATCCAGTCTTTTTGCATTTAAAAAGAAATAGGCCCTTGACCTTAGAGGAATTAATACTATCTTAGCTGAATATGAGTAAAAAGAAAGATATCAAAATTCCTGAAGTGGTTGATACTAATGCAGATAGTTTTTTACCTGTAAAAAAAATAGCTAGTGATATTGTTAAATCAGAATCTTTACCGGGTAAAGTCGATCCACTTCAACAGTATATTAATGAGATTAATCAATATGAATTATTGTCTCCTGAACAGGAACAAGCCTTAGTAAAAGCTATGATCGATAGTGGAGATATTGATATAGCCAAAAGATTAGTTTTGGCCAATTTAAGACTCGTTGTAAAAATTGCAATGGAATATAGAAGTGCTCATCAAAATGTAATGGATCTTATTCAAGAAGGAAATATTGGCTTAATGAAGGCCGTTTCAAAGTATGATCCAACAAAAGGTGCTAAATTATCATATTACGCTAGTTGGTGGATTAAATCATATATCCTAAAATTTATTTTAGATAATTTTAGACTTGTTAAAATGGGATCCTCTAATGATCAAAAGAAGCTTTTCTATAATCTTCTTAAAGAAAAAGATCGTTTAGAAAATATGGGGATTACTCCAGATACTAAGACAATCGCTGAAAATTTAGGAGTTTCTGAAAAGGCAGTGATTGTTGCTAACGAAAGACTGTCTTCTACTGGTGGAGAAGTTAGTATTGACAGTCCAGTTAAGGCCGGTGAAAGTACGACTACATTGGGTGATTTCTTAGAAGATGAAAATAAGGCAATTGATGACTTATTAAAAGACACACAAGATCTAGAAATCTTAAAAACTCATTTATCAGATTTTATGAAAGGCCTTAAGGAAAGAGATCGAGAAATTTTTCAAAAAAGACTTCTGAGTGAAGTTCAACCTTCTCTTCAAAGTATCGCTGATGATTATGGTGTTTCTCGGGAGAGAATTAGACAAATTGAAGCGAGATTACTGGATAATTTACGTGAATATATGTCAAAGTTCTTGATGTAATGTAATTTCAATAAGTATTCCGTGCGTCAACTCTCTAAATAGCCGATAATTTGAATTTACTTTTTCATTAAATTTAGTTAAAAATGTCACTTTAATAGTTCAAGTCTCTGATCTTGGTTTGTACCGACACGGTCTTCACTAGGACAGTAGATAATTTGTAGGAGTAAATTATGATTACACATGCTGAAAAAGCGGAAATTAAAGCGAAGTTTGGAAAGAGTGAAAATGACTCAGGATCTCCAGAGGTTCAAGTTGCAATTCTAACTAAAAGAATTAACAACTTAATGGATCACTTTGGAAAGCATATCCATGATCACCACTCAAAAAGAGGACTTCTAAAAATGATTGGTTCTAGAAAGGCACATTTAAAGTATCTGGCCAAGAAAGATCACACTCGTTACACTAATCTTATTAAAGAATTAGGACTAAGAAAGTAGTTAAAATATGGGGGCCTGATGGCCCCTTTTTTATTTGAGGAGGAGAGTTTAGAGAGGATGAATTTGGAGGATATTTAAAAATTTTTGACTAAGAGTTTTTAAATATCTTTTAAATTCCGATTTCTAGATTTTCCAAATATTATTTTTTTCGATGCATCCACAAGAAGCTGGGTTCATCATTTAGGAGTTAAAATGTTAAATAACAAAAAAGAGTATTCACTTAATTATGGTGGAAAAGAAGTAACTGTAGAAACAGGTCGTTTGGCCAAACAAGCAGATGGTTCAGTTCTTGTTACATGTGGTGATACTCAAGTTCTCGTTACAGCTTGTTCAGCAAAAGAAATGAAAGATGGACAAGATTTTTTCCCTTTACTTGTTGAATACACTGAAAAGTTTTATTCGGCCGGTAAGTTTTTAGGTGGTTTCTTAAAAAGAGAAGGTAGACCATCTACTCAAGAGACTTTAAATGCAAGATTAATTGATAGACCTTTAAGGCCATTATTTCCTGAAGGATATATGTTTGATACAGTTATTTCATGTACAGTTATGTCTTATGGTGTTGATGGTGATCCTGAAGTTTTAGCTGGTTTAGGTGCTTCAGCAGCTCTAAGTATTTCAGACATCCCATTTGCTGGACCTATTGGAAGTTGTAAAATTGGTAGAATCGATGGCCAGTTAGTTTTAAACCCAACTCATGAAGAACTTGAAAAATCTGATATGGACGTTTTGGTTTCAGCTTCTAAAGAAGCAATCATGATGGTTGAAGGTGAAGCTAAAGAAGTTTCAGAAGAAGATATGCTTGAAGCGTTGAATTTTGCTCACGATCAAATTAGAAGTTATTGTGATCTAGTTCTTAAAATGCAAAAAGAAATTGGTAGACCTAAAAGAGAATTTGTTTCAGCGCAAGCTAATACAACTTTAATTGAAAAGGTTAGTGCTGATTATTCAACAGATGCAAGATCTTGTTTAAATATTACAGACAAACTAGAAAGACAAAATGCTGTTAAAGCTCTTGAAGGAAAAGTTAAAGAAGCAATTGGTGAAAATCCTTCTGCTTTTGGATTAACAGAAGATTCTAGTGCTGGAAAAGAAGCATATAAAGCAGTTGATGAGTTACTTTATAATATGATGAGAAATGATATTTTAAAGGAAGAAAAAAGAATTGCTGGTAGAAAACTTACTGAAGTTAGAGAAATTGAAGTTGAAACAAATATTCTAAAAAGACCTCACGGTTCTGCATTATTTACAAGAGGTGAAACACAAGTTCTATCTACTGTAACAATTGGTGGATCTGCAGGTGATCAAATGAGTGATAGAATTGTTGGTACAAATTTCGATAAATTCTATCTTCATTATAACTTTCCTCCATACTCTGTTGGTGAAGCAAGAGGTGTTAGAGGTGTAGGTAGAAGAGAATTAGGACACGGAAATCTTGCTGAAAGAGCTCTTAAAAATATCGTTCCAAGTAATGATGAATTTCCATATACAATAAGAACAGTTTGTGAAGTTTTAGAATCTAATGGTTCTTCTTCAATGGGTTCTGTTTGTGCTGGCTCAATGGCACTAATGGATGCTGGTGTACCTTTGGCAAACCCAGTGGCCGGTATTGCAATGGGGCTAGTAAGTGGAGATAGTGGTGAGTTTAAAATTTTAACAGATATTTTAGGTGATGAAGATCACTTAGGTGATATGGACTTTAAAATTGCGGGAACTAAAAACGGTATTACAGCGATCCAAATGGACATAAAGATTACTGGTATTACAAGTGAAATCGTTAAAGATTCTCTTGCTCAAGCAAAAGATGGAAGACTTCATATTTTAGATCAAATGACTAAAGCAATTACATCTCATAGAGATGAGTTTAAAACTGGTGTTCCAAGAGTTGGAACTACTAAAATTAATCCAGATAAAATTGGTGCATTAATTGGACCTGGTGGAAAAAATATTAAGGCCCTTCAAGAAAAATTTGCAATCACAATAGAGTGTCTAGAAGATGGGACTATTAAGGTTATTGGTGAAGACACTGACGTTATCAAAGAAGCGATTAATGTGATCAATTTACAAATTAACGGACCAGCTATTGACTCTATTTACAATGCTAAGGTTGTAACAATTAAAGAATACGGTGCATTTGTAGATATTGCTGAAGGTGTTTCTGGACTTGTTCATATTTCTGAATTTTCTGACGAAAGAGTAAAAGATGTAAATGAGTACGTATCTGAAGGTGATATGATTGACGTTAAAGTTTTAGAAATCGATAAAATGGGTAGAGTAAAACTTTCGGCTAAAGCGGCAAAGCCTTTGGAGAAAAAAGCATAATGAGCGTAATTGTAAAAATTAAAAAATTAGATAATTATGATAATTCACTTCCGCTTCCTAGTTATGAAACAACTGGGGCAGCGGGAGCTGATGTTAGGGCCAGTATTGGTAAAGGTGAAAAAATTATCATAAAGCCAGGTGAGCGAGTTCTTGTACCAACAGGTCTTGCTATGGAAATTCCTCACGCATACGAAATCCAAGTTAGACCAAGATCAGGAATGTCTTTTAAGACTTCATTAATGGTTTTAAATTCTCCAGGAACAATTGATTGTGACTATAGAGGCGAAGTTAAAGTTATTATGGGAAATCTTGGAAGTGAAGATCAAATCATTGAACACGGTGATAGAGTAGCTCAATTAGTTTTGGCACCTGTAATACAGGCAAATTATACAATAGTTGATGAACTATCTGACACTGATCGTGGCGAAGGTGGGTTTGGTTCTACTGGTAAAAAATAGGATATAAAAATGGATATTTCATATTCTTATAAAAAAGTTGGAAGTAAAGATGAGGCTTATGAAAAAGTTAAATCTGAAATTACTCCTGAATACGTAGAAAAATTTAAAGTAAAAGCAGATATTGATTATAATGACAGTGATAAAACGATTAAGGCCAAAGGCAAAGGTTTTGGCCTTGATATAATTTTCAAAGAGGACAAGGTTGAACTTGGACTCGATCTTTCATTCTTATTAAAACCGCTTAAGTCTAAAATTTTAGAGTCATTTGAGCGTAAAATTGAAAAGTTATTATAATGAGTAAAATAAAAATTAAACCTGATAATAAAGAAATAGAAATTGAAGAAAATACTTCATTTTTGCAAACTCTTGTTAAAGAAGGCTATCGTATAAAATCAAGTTGTGGTGGTCATGGAAGTTGTGGTGACTGTGTGATTAAAGTTATTGAAGGCAAAGAGAGCTTGAACCCACTCACATTTGAAGAAGGTCAACTTTTAGGTAATGTTTTTTATATTACAAAAGAGCGACTAGCATGCCAGACAAAATGTAGCGGCAACGTGGAAATAGATATATCTCATCATCTTGAAAGTTGAGGAGGGCATATAAAAATACTTTTAGTTTTTGGTTTATTAATTTCAAATTTTATTTTTTCTTTATGCTTGAACTGTAATGCATCAGAAAGATTAATGAGCTTTCTAATTAAAGATATTGGAAAAAAAGTTTATGAGCTCGTTATAGATTCTAAGTCTAAGGCCACTGAAAAAGAACTGGCTGCGAGTGCTGACTTATTCGCAGTAAAATATTGTCTTTTAAAATCAAAAAAACAATATGATGTAGTTAAAAGTAATTTTCAAAATGAGAAGAAAAAATATTATATGCAATTTAAATGTGAAACAAATGATAGCTCTAAAGTTGAAAGTATTTATCAATTAGTTGAGTTTATATGTCAAAATCATAAATCACATTTAGACATAAAGAATCTTTGTAAAGAAATTAGCTTATTAAGGACTCAATAATTTTTCTGGCCTGTTGTGCGTATTCGTTAGGCACACGAATTGAAATCATAGGTGAGTGTCCAAGTCCTACATCGGCAGCGCCAGTTACCATAAAGGGAATTTGATGCTCTTTTAGGGCCCCTTCAATTAATCCAAGCATTATATTACCAAATGATTCGTAAACAACTGTATCCAAACTAAAATCCTCAAATAAACAAAACTATATAATGTTAAATCTTACTCGATAAGTTTTTTAAATTAAACTGACGATAAAATAAGAGCAATCCAAGAAATAATTCAACAAAAAATTAATTGAGTAAATAAATCCCTAATAAAAATCTAATGAAACTAAGTTTATAGTTTTTCAAAGTTTTGTCCGAAAATAATTTATATGAAGACAATTATTTTAATAAGTTTGCTATGGAGTGGACTAACTTATGCTGAACAATTTTGTGTTGCCCATAGAGGTGATAATCGGCATTATTTAGAAAACTCAATGGAAGCAATTATTGGAGCAATTGATTCAGGAGTAAAAGGAATTGAATTTGATATAAGGCATACCCAAGATGGAGTCGCAATATTAAATCATGATGAGACTCTTGCTAGAGTAGTTAAAAAACATACCTGTAATTTAAAAAGAAAACTTAAAAAATACTTTTATAAAGATCTTAAAGATTGTGTTTTAAAAAATGGTGAGACAATTTCTACTTTTGAAGATGTTCTCGATTATACATCAAATTTTAATAGATATTTATTTATAGAATTAAAAGATGCACCAGTTATGAATGATATTGAATTATTAGATCAATATTATGGAGGGAAAGAAAATCAAATTTTTATTATTTCTTTTAATGCTAGTTATTTAGATAAATTTAAAATGTTGGCCAAGCAAAGAGAAGTAATGTCAAATGTTAAAGTTATAAGATTAATGAGGTTTTATGATAAGAAAAAAGATCGCTTCGATGGAGTAGATGTTTCTTATGCTTTTTCTTGGCGTTTAAAAGATAAAAATAAAATAACAGGAGTTTGGACTAAAGATCACTCACTACAAATGAAGTGGTATTTCAAACAAGGTGTTAACTTTGTAACAACCAATGATCCAGCTAAATGTCAAAAAGTCTTAGAATCTATCAAGTAGTTCTTTTAACTTTCTAACTTCTCTTCTCTGTGAATTTCTATCTATTATTACTTTTGAATCATTTGAAAGAAGGGCGACTAAATTAAAGTGACCTTTATTTTCAAAACCTGCATGACCTTCTTCTTTATTAATTCGGGCCATATTTGGAGAGTCAATAAAGTGCTCTACGATTAATTCTTTTATATCATATACTTTACTATAAATTGGGAAACCAAATACGATATGTTTTATATGTAGTAAGTTATTTTTTTTCACAATTCTTTTTTGATAAAAGAAAAAGGCCGTAAGTGTGATAGGTAAAACTCCTAGAAATACTAAGATGCCAAGACCTAAAAATTTATTTATTGTATCTTCAGTATTTGCCAACTTTAGGGCAGGTCCTTTAATTCCCACAAACATCATAATGATTACGACTAAAGAGGCAGCCAAATAGCCCCAAAACATTAGCGGAAGTCCATAGCTTCTAACTTCAATTTGGTCGTTCTTTATAGATACGTTAGCGAGTTCTTTTTCATCAATTGGCATTAAATATAATAGTCCCATGGGCAGAATTTAATATAAAATCAGTTATTTGCCAATGATCATTTGTGATGAAAATATAAGATATCTAGGATGTCTAATCGAGGTTTTATAAAGGGTTTGGTGATTTTGTGCACAAGGTTATGGGAGTATTTATTTTCAATTTTATATATTGATTTTAAATATTCGTGATTTATATCCTCATCTGAAATCTTAGTTTTTCCGTATAAAGTCCACTCAATTCTAGCTATAAATAAATTGGCCTGATCCTGCAAATAACTTGTAAGAGATGGGCGGATTTCTTCAAGCTCTTTAGAAATCCCACTGAGTATTATTTTATTGGACTCATTTAAGTACTGCTCTACTAAAAAAAAGAATTTAGCAACGGCGCCTATCGATTCACCATTTAATTTTTCTATGGACATTTGAAGATGGTGATAGGCCATAGTTTTATCTTTTTCATCCCTATAATATTGGGCCATCATTAAATCTCTCATACCATCTTGGTATCGAATGTGTTTTTCATTGGTGAAAGATTTATTAATTTCTTTTTGCTCACATTTTCCAAATATATCAACTAATTCAGTCATTTTTCCTTGATATAATTTAGGAGCTTTAGAATTTATATATATAGCACTTTGATTTTTTGGATCCATTAGAATTGAAACTAGTGAAGTGGGAGTTATAATATCTAATTCAAACTCTTTCTTAGTTGTTTGGGGAGAACATAATATCTTTAAAATTTCTGTTTTACTTATAGACTCTTTTTTTAATATCTTTTTTAATTTTTTTTCAGCATTTTTATTTCTCATTTCACAATATGAAATCATTCCATGTGGAGTGCAATTTGAATTAATATTTTCATTTTCTATGAGGTTATTAAAATAAAGTGTTTTTTGCTTTTTTAAGTCATAAACTTTATAGAAGTTTTCTTCTCCACACAGTTCAATACTCATAATTCTACCATCTGAAAAAGAGCAATACATAGACCATACAGTTATAGATCTATACTGATCGAGAAATTCAATCGCTTCTTCAACTGAAGAAACTGTAGACATAAAAATTTGATTTAACTCGAAAATGGATCTTCCATTCAAATTAAATACTTCTGAAAACTTTTGGTGGAGAGCTAAACTAAGACCTTTATCATTCATGCAAGTAATACTTGAAAAAGGCACTGCTGCAAGTGAAAGACTCATGATTTTATGAGAATTTTCAAAGTCAGTTATTAAAATTCTTTCACAGTCCTCATAAATTTTTCCCATAGGATAATCAAAAACTCTGAAGTGTAGGGGGCATTCGTTTTTTTCATCCCAAATAAATGCACTTGAACAACCAAATAGGGCCGGAGATACATTTGGCATCCACTTAGACATAGTAGACATTAATTCAGGAAAACTAATATAAAGGGCGAGCTTATCAAATTCTTTTCCAAGCCCTTGTCCGTAGGCCATTAAAAGTTTAGAGAAATTTGAATCTTTATGATGCCAAGTAGAAATAACCTTTTTTAATATATTTTCCAAAACAGAGTCAATTGGTCCGATACTTGTCTTATAAAACTTACTTAAATGTTCATAGAACGATTTTGCCTGTTGTGCTTCTTTTAGGCCAAGTTGATAGAAGTTTTCTTCTATGTTTCCGAATAGTTTAGTGATGGGTAATTTTGACGATTCTTTCAATTTATTTCTACTTTTATTTGCTGTATTTCGAGTCTATCTCGAAGTTATAAACTTTGATTTTAATCAACTTCCATTAACTAAAGCATTAAATCAAAAAAACTCTCAAATGAAAAAGTTTCATAAAATGGGCCTTTATTTTTCAATTGGCTATATTTTATTCTTTGCTCCTAGCTTTTTACTCAGCTAATTGCTCAACTTTTCCTGGGCCACTTGTAGGTGGTGCATCATATAGTTCTATAAAACTTTTTTTATCCCTTAATTCTTTAATTGGAACATCTATATCTGTTTCTTTATGTCGTTTTCTAATAAATATTTTAATTTCAGACTTTACGTTAGAGTTTTTAATTATATGCTTTATTTTATAAATCTTATTTAAAAATTTTGAATGCTGGCTTCCTGATAGAGCAAAAACTTTTTGTTTCTGTAATTGCTTCCAAATAACCCAAGGATCATTTTGGTCTAATAACAAAGAGGCCAGAGTTAAGTAAATAATAGGGTCACTTTCAAAATTATCTCCCATTAAAACTAATTCATGAGGAATACCGGTCATAATTATTATATCAAGGAGATGATTCAGTTTGTATAAGCCTTGAATTTTTATATCTTTAGGAGAAAGAAAACCTTCACTGATTGAAAAAAAATGTCTGTAATCTTTTAGAAAAATTCCTGCTGTAAAAATTTGATTTTTATAAAGCCAATCTCTAATTGCCTCTTCATAAAAGTGAGGAGAGGCGGATAAAATAAAGGGATGGTATCCTTTATCAACGTACTCTCTTACTATTTCAAGACTTTTGGGAATGGTTGGAAAGTATTCTAGAGGTCTAGTAAGTGAGTTATAGACTTCTTTAGTTGAAGAGTATTTTGTTTCAACAAGTGTTTTATCAAAGTCACAGATTATTAATTTTTTAGGGTTTTCAATAATATTTGGAATGAAAGTTCCCATATTAAATTCTATACCTTGCTCTGAACTAACTTCATACACTTCAATAAAATGAAGATCTTTATTTTCATTATTTAAATTTACTTTAATTTTAAAATTTCCAAATGAGTTTGATTCAAATCGTTGTTGAAATACTTGTTTTCTTTCTTCATTTAAACCTACAATTTTTATAACAAAATTATTTCCAGTTAACATTTTATAGGCTTGAATAGGAAATGAAGGTCTTCTATTTTCAGCTTGAAGCTTTATAATTTTATTCGGGTTTCTCAAAACAAGTGCAGCTTTAATATGAAGCTGATCTTCAGTTTTTATAGCGTTAAAATGAATAAGATAAGGTCTTTTTGCTTCAAACATTTACAATCATTAGACAAATACAGTTAAACAGTTAATAATTTTTACATGAACTAATATTATTTTAAAGGATTAATCGTGAACCTGGAAGTTTTATCACAGACTCAATACATTGAATTCTTAGGTCAAGTAAATGTTTATATTGCTTTTGGCATAAAAATTGTTGTTGCCGCCTTATTAGGTTTATTAATAGGGGTTGATAGAGAGTCTAAAAAGAAGGCCGCAGGTATCAAAACTAATATGCTTATATGCCTAGGGGCATGTCTTTATACAGCAGCTTCCTATTTTCTACAAAAGTTTCTAACTCCAGGAGCTGTAGCTGACCCTTCACGTGTAGCAGCTCAAATTGTTAGTGGAATAGGTTTTATTGGTGCTGGAACGATTCTAAGAGGAAATGGTGGCTATATTACTGGTCTAACAACTGCGGCCACAATTTGGGTTGTCGCTGCAGTAGGAATGACCGTTGGATTTGGTTTTCCCGTAATCGCAACATTGTTTACTGTTACAATTTTGGGCGTTCTCAGATTACTGGGGCCTCTATATAGATTATTAGATATTCAAAACTCTTTTCATTTAAAAATTTATGCCCATCAATTGGCCAAGAAAAAAGTAAAATGGTTAATTCGAAATGAAGCTGAGCATATTGATCAGATATATGAAGAATTAGATCCAGAAAAAGAAGGTCACCTAATTATTAATGTATTATGTTCCGTTAATCCAACTCATACTAAACAACTTGATTCAGATTTATTTGATGTTGAAGGTGTACTAAAAGTAGAGTGGCTAAAAAGAAGAACGGCCCTTTCACCATTATGATAATAAAAGCAAATATTATCGGTAAAGTTCAGGGTGTTTATTTTAGACAATCTACAGTTGATTTTGTTAATACTAATAGTTTAAATCTTGAAGGCTTTGTACGTAACCTAAAGGATGGTAGCGTTGAAGTTGTTGCCGCCGGAGATGAAGTCTCAATCAAAAAATTACTCGAGTTTTTAAAGTACGGCCCACCAACGGCCCGAGTAGATTTGGTGAAAGTAGATAAGCATTATAAATGCCCATCAAAACTTAATTCTTTTGAGCGACTTTAATTTTTGCCTTATTAACTTTAATTGATTTTGCACTTTTAAAAACATTTTCCGATTTTTCTTTTGTCGCTCTTGTTATTGGGAAAAGCAAAACAACAAAGGTAAAAATTGGAACAAATAAGTAAAGCCCTGTTCTTATAATTTCCATTAATTTACTCCTTAATTTTCTTAAGCTTATAAAAAGCTATACATTATTTAATGCATTGTTTATGCCAAACAAATTGCATAATTCTAAGGACTTGTATCATATAAATTGGAAAAACACTGTTTTCATGTAAAAATATTAGACAATAACTTATCGAAAACACGTACACTGTTGGAGATTTAACAAACATGACATTGGGCCCACAAAAGTTTTCTAAGAAAACCCTCGGAATAGCTATTGTTATTTGTGTAAGTGTACTTGCTTATTTTTGGATTTTTTCTAGATATCCATCATTAAATAATAAGGCCTTTATGGGGCAGAAGTTTAGTATCTCTGAGTCCTTGAGTTTTGATACTATATATCGGGTAGAAAAAAGCTTTCCATTTTATAAAAGAATTTTTTATACGACTGTTAATTGGTCTTATACAAATATGAAAGGCATGACATTTGGATTATTGTTTGCTTCATGCTTTTTAGTAATCATTAATATTCTAGGTTTAAAAAGATATCAAACCAAAAATAAATTTCTTGGAAGTTTAATAGGTCTATTTATAGGGACTCCATTAGGAGTTTGTGTAAATTGTGTAACACCAATTGGAAAGAGTATGCAAAAAGGAGGTATGAATGAGGAGACTGTTTTAGGCACAGTTCATTCATCGCCAACCTTAAATATTGTAGTTTTATCAATGCTATTTTCTATGTTTCCGTTTTATTTTGGAGCTTTGAAAATTGCATTCACTTTATTTCATATTTTAATTATTGTTCCCATTTTATGTTATGTGTTTTTGCCTAAATCTCAAAAAGTTGAATCACAAAAAATATCCTGGGATGAGCAAAGTTGGAAAGAGGCCTTTGTATCTTACAATTTATTACTTGCTAAGAGTTTAAGGTTTATAATTCTTACAACACTCCCTCTTATGCTTCTTACTGGATTAGTAGGATCTATTTTTATTGAACTTATTCCACTTAATCAATTTATAGGAAAAGATTTTAATTTGTTAACAGGCCTGTCACTGGCTGCTTTAGGTTTAGTTCTTCCTGTTCCAATAGCTTTTGATATTATATTTGCTTCACTATTAATGAGATTTGGATTGCATCCGAATTATGTAATGATTTTATTATTTTCTTTGGGAATTATTAGCTTTTATCCTATTAGTATTTTTTGGAAGACTTATCCTAAAAAATTTATGTTATCTTTAATAACTATTATTTTTTTAGAGTCTATAAGTGTAGGGTTAATTTCTCAAACTTTTCATAAAGGTGAAATTGATTACTTTCTAGAAACATTTAATAATGAAATTGATTTTGATAAAAACTATAAAACATTATTGTATGAGAAAAATAGACCAAAATATCAAAGTGCCTCACCAGATGATAAAAAGAAATTTGATTTAATTAAAAAATCAGATTCTTTTACAATTTATCAAAGTGATTTAAAAGAACGCAAAGTTAGTGAGGATAATACTTTTATACGTATAGAAGGTGAAAATATAGGTCTTTACGGAAGTATTTTTACATCTAGTGATCATCATGATCCTTTCTCTTATGGACATGGTATTGGAGCTGGGGATTTTGATCAAGATGATGATATTGATCTTATTATTGGAACAAGTAATGGCCCATATCTCTATGAAAATAAGAATGGAAAGTTTAATTTGATTAGACTTCCTTCTCAACTTATGAATAAAAATACTTTTATAGTGGGATTTGTAGATATCAATAATGATGGTTTTCTTGATATATATACGACTACATATAAGGATGGTTCTTATTTTTCAATTAATAAAAATGGCAGTTTTCAAAATTTCCAAAGAATACCTACGCACCCTGATACTGTTCTAACACTTGCTACTTCATTTGCAGATATTGATAAAGATGGGGACCTAGATTTTATACAAGGTAATTGGTCATTTGGTGATGCCAATTTATTTAATCCTATTTTTAGTAAAAATTATTTGTACATTAATGAAGGGGAGCTTAAGTTTGAGGTATATGATTTAGCTCAAGAAATGATAGGTGAAACTTTATCAACTTTGTTTAGCGATTTTAATCATGATGGGAATATGGACCTTTTTATAGCTAATGACGTTTTAGTTCCCGATCAAGTCTATCTCGGTGATGGTAAAGGACAATTTAAGAAGGTTTTAAAATCCCAGGAATTAATTCCTTTAACATCACATAATTCTATGAGTATTGCTTCTGGCGATTATAATAATGATGGAAGATTAGATCTTTTTACAACAGATATGCCTAAAGAAGATGTTATAAATGATTATGCATGTAATGAAATCAATGGAAAATATAAATATATCTGTGATCAAAATTATAAAGGAAGATCTTTTGTAGATAGTGAAGATCATAAATCATGTACAACTCTTGATACACCTTTTAAGGAATTTTGCTTATACGGACTACTTGGTCAATATGCTATTTTCTACGCCAGCTTAGATTTATGTGAAAAAATTCCAAGTTATATGCATGATTATAAAATAAATTGCAATTTAATAGTTAAAAATTATCAAGAAGAGACTCATCATCCAAATGAAAATTTAGAAAGTCTTGATCAAGAACAAATTAATGTTTTATTAAATAATAATGGAGATACTTTTTTAGATGTATCTCAAAAGATGCAAGTAACGCAAAGTTCTTGGAGTTGGAATGCTAAATTTAATGATTTTGATTCAGATGGTTTTGAAGATTTATATGTAGGAAATGGCTATATTCTTATTGATCATGCTCCTAAGGTTAGTAATGTTTTCTATCATAATCAGAAAGGCTTAGGTTTTGTTAAATCTGAAGATAAATTTGGTTTAACAAGTTTTTTTCCAACTCCTAGCTATGTGAGTTCAGACTTTGATGGAGATGGTGATTTAGATCTCATTACAATTTCTGTAAATGGGCCTATATATTATTTTTCAAGTCAAACGAGCAATAACTCTGTTATTTTTGAAATTAAAGATTTTTCTGGGAATAAATTTGGAATTGGGACAAAATTATTTTTTAAGTCTTCCCATGGAAGTGTGGTAAAAGAGATCACAAGTGGAGGGGGATTTCTTTCATTTGATGATTATAAAGTTCATCTGGGCCTGGGAAAAGACACTGAATTTGAATTAGAGAAAATTCAATGGTCAAGTGGAGACTTTGAACATATCGGGCTCAAATTAAATTCAAATAAGCACTATAAAATTATCAGATCTAAAGTTATTCAGTAATTTCGTTCTTATATGCTATTTCATAATTAGAATCGTATTAATGTGGCTCAAAAATGATCCAGAGATACCTTTAAATGTTGATGTTTTTATCATTGATGAATTTTATTCAATATCAAAAAAATAGTAAGATTTGTAGTGTAGTATGTTTATATTATGACATTAAAATCTACAAAGAAAAAATATCAAGTTGTACTATTTATAAATTTATTTATAACAAGTTGTTTTGCAGGGAATACTACTATTCCCAAAAAGGGTTTAGCATATAATTGTTTAAAGGCCTTATCGCGAACAGTTATGTATACTGGGGATGCACAAAAAATTGCTGCTCAGGGAGGGTTATTTGATCCAATTAAAATGCCTAGTAATCGGCAAAATTATTTAATTTTTGATAATTTTACGAGCTCTGCATGGTTAAAAAAGCACCAACTTTATGAGATGGAAATTGTCGACAAGGTTTCAAATAAAATTATAGATAAATCGGCCGGATACGTTGCACCTGGGCTGAGTAAGAACCCTTCTATAGATAGAAGTTTAACTTATGCAGGTTCATTCAAGATGAAAGGCAAAGAATATAGAGTAGCTCAGTTTTCAGAGTATCATAAGGGTTTTTTTAACGATGGGACATATTTCTTTGGAATTTATGAAAAGGGTGTACCATTTCCAAAGTACTTTATACAATCGTATCACGGTAAAAATGATTTTAGTACATTGAGAATTCATCAAGATGCGGATGGAGTTCAAATTGTTTTATTACGTGATGATCATATGTCCATGATCATTGATTTAAGAGAAACAAAATCTCGATTGCTTGAAGAAAAGGGTTATCGTAGAGACTTCAGCTCTAATTTTAAAAAATATGTTCAACCACAATTTTCTCAGACAAATTTTACAGAAGATTTATACATTTATTCATATGGTATTGAAACTAATTCAGGTTCTCTTTTTGCTGGAGATAATTTAGATAATTTAAATAGTTATACTAATGAATTTGGTGAAAAAGTTATAATTACTTCTCCTATTTGGAGTGAAGGTCGTCTAGTAAACGATAAAGTTTTATTCATCAATGTAACTCAGGGTGAAGTAGAAAAAATAGTAGAGTTAGAAAACTATCGTGAGTTAATAAATGAAGGTTTTGTTGAGATTGGTACTGGTATATTCTCAATGCCTACTAAAAATAATGCTTTTTATGAAAATATGAGAGTTGTATTTGAGGGGAATGAAGTCTATTTGGTGGCACAGGGAGAGAAAAGCTTTGAAAAATCATTAAATGGAGTAATCGAATATGATCCTGGTTTATCTTTTGTCATTCACAAGGTTTCAGATGATCAGCAAATAATTACTTTTGAGAAGGATGGACAAAGACTTTTCTTTAATCAAGATAAAGAGTTGATTGATCCTCCTAAGTCAATTTATAGATTAATTAATGATAATATTGATAAAATTGAGTGATACCGAATACTCGCCATTAAAGTTTCTTGATTTGAAATTGAATTTGACCATCTTCATACTTTTGAGTAATTGATGACGGATCAACTATGTCGGCAACGTTAAAAGTTTTAGTGAATACTTCAGACCTCGCGGACTTATCTTTTGTTCCATTTTGACCTTCAACTTCTGCTTCAAACCTTCGAGTAAGCTGAATTTTTAATTCTCTACCTTGAGCATTCATTATAACAGACTCTTTTTCATATTCGGGTACATCGATAGAAATTATATAATCGGAAGGGTTTTCTTGAACTTTTGGTAGGAGCGTATTTATTTTGTAGAAATCATTTTTTGATCTAGCATCAATAAATTCTTTTTCATTTGCAAAACTTCCGATTGCATTTGTTAACTCATTATTTAGTTTCCCTTGAAGGGATTGCATCATCTGATCATGCTGAACTTGTAAGGCCTTATAGCGTTTTTCAAATTGCTCTTTTTTTTCCATTAATAGATTAGTGTAATGTTCTTTAGTTTTAGCAAGAGTTTTTTCATGTTTAATTCTTTGTTGTTCTTGTAACATCTGATTATTATCCGCTTGCTCTTTTAATGATTTTTCATGCAATGCTTTTTGCTTCATTGATAAATTTGAAAAGAGAATATCATTTCTATGTTTTTGGGCCGAAAACTCTTGTTCTTGATTATTGATTACCATTTCATTTCTATTAATCGAAGTATTCAATCGCTGCTTAGCTGAAATACTTGCTTGATTTATTTCATGATCCGTATTTCTGTGAAGTTGTTGTATTTCATTTTGTGCTTTTTGGGTAATGTCTTTTGACTTTCTAAGATTATTATCATGAATATCAGCAAACTTTTCTTGATAAGTATTTTCAATATCTAGCATTTTTGCTTGATGGTTTTTAGTTAATTCGTGTTTTGCACTTTCTAGGTATTTAATATTTTTCTTATAAGATTCATTATAAGCGTCCATCTTTTCTTGATTGTGATTGATTTCTTCAATTAGCTTAATATCATTTTGTTCTCTGATTTTTGCTAGATTATTATCACCTTCAACCTGGAGAGCTGAGACCTTTTCATTATACAAATTATTTATCTTTTTTATTTCATTTTCTTTTGATTTAATTTTGCGTCTTTGCTGTTCAGCAAGTTTATTATATTGAGAATTTTGTCCAATCTCATTACTCTTCATTTATAATATTAGCAACTTGTCTGCTAGGGGACTTGCACAACTCTTTTCTTAGTCCTGTATAGCCTTTGCATGTCCATGTTCTTAAAAGATCAATACTAATGCTTGTTCTGCCACCATGATAAGTTAGATAAGTTGTTGGGTTCATAGTTGTTGTAACAATGTAAGATTTTTCGTCTTTTTGAATTTGATAAACTGGTTTTACATAGAATTGGTAGACTCTATATTCACCAAAAGCACTCATACTTAAGATCAAAATTGAAAATAAAAAAAACTTTTTAATGAAATTTGGGCCCATCATCTAAGATTTGTCCTTCCACTAGTGATAAGAAAACTTTAACAAAAGCAGTTCTTTTTTCATCATCTAGAGACATGATTATTATCTTTTTTCTTTCAATACTTTTATGTTTTGAAAGTCTTTTTATTACTTCTTTTGTAAGTAATTTATCTTTTTTAGTTGGCCTTTTAGTGTTGTCTATAATGGCCTGGTCTATCCATTCATCCATAAAAAGGGGAAAGTAACCTTTACAACCTAAGTCTATTAATGATCGAATTGAGCTTTCTTTTCTTACTATTTCTAATGCCAACTTACACTCCCTTAATGGCCTTTTATAAAGTTTAGCAAGGAGTAAGTTCGCTTCGTAGTGGGTATTTTTTAACTGGATTATGCGTCTTGATAATTTTTGTTTAATTAATGAGTTAGCATAGTGGAGTGGAGTATTTTTCTCAGTTAAATAGGGGGTGGTTTGCTTGTCATTTTCGGTTTATAATGACCATGGGAGCTTACTCAAGGAATGAGAATGAAAAACCTAATACCTGTAATTACTTTATTATTAACTTCAAATTTATCTTGGGCCTTAGTGGATTACTCAACAAGTAGTTCTGAAGAAATTAGGCCACAAAGAAGTTCAACTACTGTTGTCCAAAAGAAAAGAAAGTCGCCAAATGTAAGCTCTAAAAAGAGTTCTAATAATAGAAACGGCTTTCAATCAGATTTTCTTGTAGATTTGGGAATAAATAGTAGAAGTATAACCATTGGAGATCGTAAAGAAAGTGCAAGCACTTATAATGTAAATTTAATGTTTGCTACAAATTATAATATTTTTATTGAAGCTAAGTATTGGTATGGGAAAACAGACTTTGCTGCATTAAGTGAAAGTAGTGAAATGCAAAAGGGAAACCCAACTTTTAAAGTCGGGTTTAATTGGCTAGAACTAGGAGCTCCTGAAGAAAAGGTACAAGTTGATTTTCTTGCAGGTATGAGACTAAGTGGTGATTCTGATTTTGCAACACAAAGAAGTGATAAAATCGTAGGTATAGAAACTAAAAAGTTTTTTTATAGTTTTGTTATGGGTTTAGCATATGAACTTGCCATGACAGGAGACACCAAATCAAATGACCAAATGGATATAGGTAATATTCAAAAACTAACTCTGGCCCTTGGTTGGCAAGCAACACCTGATATTCGGTTTTTGGCAGAAACTTCTCAGGTAAAAATTGGTCAAGGTGATAATGAAAATTATGCAAATGCTCTCAATTCAAAAGATTCCTTTGGAAATCTAAAAGTAAAAGTCTTGTTAGGGCTTTCGCCTTTAGTTGATTTGAATTTAGGTGCTTCTTTTAGAACTAAAAAATCTAGTAATGACTTAGTTGATGCTAGGCTTTGGGATTATGAAGCTGCCTATGGAAACTCAATATTTTCTTCTTTGAGTATATCGATTTGAAACTAACATCTTTATTTATATGTAATGAGTGTAAGAAAGTAGTTCATAGTATTGAAGATCTACTTTTTATTGATGATGAGAATACGGCAGCATTTTGTAGTGAGGAATGTATTGAAAAATATTACGCTCCTGTTAGTAAGTTTTTTCAAAAATATGAAAAAGAAAAAAGAGCTGAATTAAAAGTTAAAGAAATAGATATTGAAGAGAGTTTAAATGATTTAAATCTATTGAATTCAACTTTAAATTCCCCAACGAGTATTTGGTTTTTAGAAAATGAATTAAATGAAAAAATATATTTCTATATTAAAAAAATTGAAGAGCTATATTATATTGTAATTTGTTTTACTCACGAAAATCGCCCTTCATTTATATTTCATGTTACATGTACGAAAAGTGAAGAGCTTAAAGAGTATTTTGAAGTTGGTGAAATGGTTGATGACATTGAAGGATTCATTGAAGGAGTAAATTTACCCTCTAAGCAATTTGTAGATTTGGATGACGAAACTCACCAAGTATTAGAAAGTAAAAAGTCTATTTTTCTAGCTCAGTTATTAGATAAAAGAAAAGATGATGATATTTCTTATGAAAAGTTTCATGAGTATGATTCTTATATAAATGATGTCTTAGAAGATCCAGATGAAATATATAGAAGCAAAGATGATGAAAATGATGAAATATTATGCTACTTCAAAGTTTTATCTAAGGATAATCAAACCTTTTATTATTTAGTAATCTCTATGGATTATGGTGAAGATCCTGAATCGGGGATGCAGGCGATTTTACCCATATTAACATTCCCAACAACTGATCCTGACTTAGTAAAATGTTTTACAACAGGTACAAAAGTTATTGGTCAGTTAAAATCTTAGAATTGGTGATAAACGTACTGACCTACAGAATCAAAAGCTTGGCAGTATTGTGAGATATTATAATACTCTCTGTATTGGGTACATAAATAATAAGCATCTACATTATTTAAGTATCTAACCTGACCTGATGTTTGAGCATACGGGGAAGGGTAGGCCACTTGTTGATTTTTCATTATTAGTACACCAGTCATAGCAGATCCTGTGTATCCAACTCTATTTTTTATTATGTTAAAAGTTTTAACAGAGTTGTCAGTTACATACTGACAAACAGGTCCACCAATATAAGTAATAACGTTTCCACTATTTGTAGTTGGAATAAAACAAACTTGAGCGTCTTGTACACCAGATTTTAATTGAAAATATACTGTAGTGTTTGATCCAGAGCTTACACAAATTGAAAAATCTCCAATTAAGTTATTAGTATAACCAAATCCACTTGTACCATTATTTGATAATTTACAGTCTGAACTAACGTCAGACGGAGTAGTAATAGTACCAGTTGAAGAGTTTCCATTGTTTGTAGTATCATCAGAATTAGAGTTATTTACAGTATTAAAACGATCGTCAGTATAAGTGCTTGAGTCGGTAGATAGCCTATCACTACTTGATGAGGCCCTTCTTCTGGTACTTACATCTTCACAAGAGTACAAGAAAATTAAACTGAATATTAAAATTGACTTTATCATCTAAACCTCATGTAACTAACTTTCACCTTATTTATCGGTTTAAATGTGTATATTATTAAATAAAGTTGATTCTTTTTCCGAAAAGCTAACTATATGAAAATAGTAGCAATATTAGTCTTATTCTTGAGTATAATTCTTGGGATTATCTTTGGTGGCAGCTTTTTGTATTCAAGGCCATTTAAAGTTTATAACTCTGTTTTTGAAAAAGGTGTAGATAACGATTTTGTAAGTGTTTTTAAACCAGAAAAAAATTTTTTAGCTCCAGTTGAATTAGATATTTCTAATTTTAAAATTACTGAGAAAAGTAAATTCTTTTGGGATGAATTTCATTTTAGAGATTTTTTGATTACTGTTCCAACTCATAATCCAAATTTTTTGGTTGTGCCTTATATATCGACTATTGAGAGTAATGGTGTTCCGCTAATGGGAATGAATTATATTGATCAAAAATTGCGTAAAAACTTTTTATTCAGAACAGCACCTATTGTAAAATTTGACGTAAACAAGTTTAATGATAAATTATTTACTCTTCCATTATTTAAAGAAAAACTTCTAAAAACTCCAATTAAAGATATTTGGATAGATTTATTTTCAAAAAAAATAGCTCAAATAAAACAAAATGATAATTTATTAGATGGAGAGTTATATAATCTTATTTATAATTTATACATTTTGAAATTAAGAAAAGAAATATTTACAGAAAATATCGAATCTTTTTCTTTTTATTCTGATAAACAAATTGGAATCATTAAGAGGAAGTCTGAAAAACAAAATCTATCTAATTACACGTTAATGTTCTTAAATAATAGTTTCATTACATCATTAGATATTGAATTTAGAAATACTTCTAAAAACGGTGTCAATGCTTTTAAACGTTTTGTAAAACTCATCAAATATAAAGAATCTAATGAAGAAGAGTCAGCAAGAATCTATGCAAAATATAAGTCACTTTCCTATCAGATTAAAGTAGATCAAGAAGGGCTAGCTTATCTTTTTTCAGCATGGTCACATATTCCTAATGAGAGGGGTTTTATTAGAGAAATGATATTCTTTCTTGAAAGAGGAAGAGGTAATTCTTATCACTTAGGACCTTTATATAAATATGCATTTCGTAAATTTGGAACTAGTTTTTCAGCTGATGAAATGAAACTAAGAGAAACAGCAAAAGAAAAATTAAAGAGGTTAATTAAAGAAGAAGATGAGTCAGAAATTGGTGCTATAGGTAAAGAAAACGAAGGTAGTGAAGTAGATATAAATGACTCAGATTATAAATTACAAAAAGTTAAAGACAAAAAAATTAATGATGATACAAAAGACAATGTATTAGAATTTTAATCAAACTTATAGCTTAGGCCAAATGAGATATAAGACCCAGAATGCTTTTGAAGAGTTTGCGAGTACGATGAAATGCCAAATGGGTCTTCAAAAGTAATTGGCGACATATTTGAAAATTTAAAGTTATAAACTGAATAAGTTAGTACAGCACCAATTTTGGCATAAGGTAGAATATTGGCCTGTAAACCGTATTGTAATCCATACATTGTACCATCAGATTGGAATTGACCTCCTGAAAGCTTTTCTTTTGCATCAGCAGAAAATACCATACCAAAGAATGGGCCACCTGAAATTATTGGAGTTCTTACAACATGAGCAACTCCATTTAACTCACCTGTGTAAGTTTCAAATTCATAATCAGAATCTACTGAATGTGAAAATCTAGAAAAGGATAAATTCCAACCTAACCATTGTGAAGGAGATCTATATTCAACCATTAATTTTATATTACTTCCCGATCCTCCAGTTATGAGTTCACCTTCTGATTGAGATTCTTCAGTTGAGGTTTCAATTAAATAAGCAGACTCATTGATTGAAAATCCACCAAAATTTATATTGAAAAAAATGAAATCTTTTACTTTTTCTTTGTAGTCTAATTTATGCTCAGATATTTTTCTTTCAAAGAATTTCTTACGTTCTTTATTTTCTAAACCTTGATCTTTTTCTAAATATAAATCTTCTTTTTGAATATAGGCCAATTTTCCTGAGACAACAATTGGAAGAACTTGTCCTATTCCTCTAGATACTTCACCCACTAAAACCTTTTTTCCTCTTTTTAAAAAGCCAATGGGAGCTTGCATTTGTACATCAGCATAGATTACCGCTTTAGCAGCTGAAACAAGTCCATACTGGGCTGCCTGGACATTAGGCGGCAAAAGTATGAAAAACAGCAAAAGTGAGGCCATATATTGGATTTTTCTCATATTCTTATTATAAATATTTCATAGTTTTTTGCTAGTTCTTGTCATTGTTTCCTAGTGAAAATAAGTTCATTTTATGAAGTTTCCAGGTAAGCGTAAGAGTAAGCACTATTTTCCAGTAAGTGACGGGGCCAGAATTCCTTTTGATTTTCAAGATGAAGGTAATAACTCGGGTATTTCAGTTGTTGGAATTGACCAATTAATCGTTGATATTGAAATTGATGTGGAAGAATCATTTCTCACTAAATATAATATTCTAAAAGGTGAGTCTCAGGTATTACCGACTGATTTAATCAATGAAATTTATGAAGAAGCAAATTCTAATAATCAAATTAGAGGAGAGTTTGCTGGTGGTGCTATTGGAAATACTCTTCACAATTATAGTGTTCTTTCAGATGATAGAAGTATTGCCTTAGGAAGTATATGTAGCAATATTCGTGTAGGTGATTATGCTTTCAAATATATTTGTAATACAAATTCCCATGTTGATTTTTCATATTTAAAGCCTTGTGATGGGCCAATGGGAAGGGCCCTTTGTTTTATTACTCCTGATGGTGAAAGAAGTTTTGCTATAGGTAAAGGAATTATGAATGAATTGTGCGAAGAATTCATTCCACATAAGGTCGTAGCTTCTAGTGCATGTCTATTGGTTAGTTCATTTTTATTAAGAGATTATTCTTCAAATATTTATAAGGCCACCATGAAAGCAATTGAAATTGCTAATGATAATGATGTTCCAGTTATTATGGCCATGGGAACAAGTATTTTAGTAAAAGAAAAAAGAGATGAATTTTTAAATTTAATTAAAGAAAAAGTAAACATCGTGGCCTTAAATAATGAAGAAGCAAGAGAGCTTGTTCAAGAAGAGGACCATTTACTAGCGGCGGAAAAAATATTAGATCTGACAGATATGGTTATGTTAACCAGAGGAGATAAGGGTCTATATATTGGCGCTTATGTTTGTGAAGACAATAAGCGAAGTACAAAGGATAGACTTCACTCAAAGTCTATCCCTGAGTACAATATTTATGAATATTCAAGAGCACAGTTAAAAAGATTTTGTAAAAAACCAATCAAAATTTATACCCATATCAATCCTTATTTGGGAGGACCTACAAAAATTGCCAATACAAATGGTGCCGGAGATGCAGCTTTGGCAGCTCTAATGCATGATATAGCCTCTAATAAATATCATAAATTGATGGTTCCTAATTCACCAAAGCATGAAGTAAATTATTTGTCATATTCTTCAATTCATCAAATATGTAAATATGCAAATAGAGTTAGCTATGAAATTTTAAAAGTTAATTCACCAAGGCTATCAAAAGGTTTGCCTGAAAAAGAAGATAATTTAGAAGAAGGTTATTGGACTTTATAATAAATTTTTATAAAGAATTCTAAGAGCAGCAAGAATTAGAGCTGATTTAAATAAAAGCATAAAAATTTTTTGATTAACTTTATGTAATATTTTAACTCCAATATATGTTCCCATTAAAACACCAACCGCCATGGTACTAATTTCTTTAATATAATTCATGAATGGAAACGCTAGAGCTATAAAAATAGGCATTTTTATTAGGTGAGAGAGAATTTGAGTGCAGGCCTTAGTAGAAACAATTTCTTCTTTAGTAAAATCATCTCTAACAAAAAACACAGCTTTTAGTGGCCCGGAAGCGCCAATGAGCGGAGCTATGATTCCATCAAAAAAACCTACAAACAAAAATTGATAGTTTTTGAGTTTTAAATTTGGAAGTTTTTTAGGTTTAAACACTACATAAAAAATTAGAAATGCTATTAAAATTTGAAACTTTTCAGGGTGATTAATTTCTTTAATAAGAAAGTAGGAGATAATTGCTCCAAAAGGAATAGCAGCTGCATACCATGCCACAATCGGCCAATATACATTTTTTAATAACAATAAAGTTCTAGAGCCATTACTTATAAGTTGGGCCAATCCATGAAGAGGAACAATAATATTATGAGGATAGAAGAAAGTCATAACTCCTAATAATGCAACACCTCCGGCCATGCCAATGATCGCTGAGATTGCAGCAGTTATGAAACAAGAGGAGAAAAGAATGACGAGTAAGCTATTGTACTCTTCAAACATTTAAATTTCTCAACTCTTCTAAATTTTTATCACGGTTAGCTGGTAAAGTAATTGGTCTTCCAATTACTAAATAATTTGCACCACTTTCAAAAGCTTTTACTGGTGTTGCAATTCTTTTTTGATCATTATTATTATCACTAGAAAATCTTATCCCAGGTGTTACTTTTATAAACTTATGGGAGTACTTTTTTTCAAACCTATTTACAAGTTCTAGTTCAAGTGGAGATAAAATTAATCCATGAAATTTTTCTTCACAAGCAATTTTTAATAAGTTTTCATAAAGATTTTTAGATTCATTTGACCAAATCTCTTTAATGTCATCTTCACTAAGAGAAGTTAAATAAGTTACGCCTAGAAGTTTTGTTGTAGGCAAATGCTTGGAAGCAGAGACCAACGCTTGTTTCATCATTTCTCTTCCACCTGTTAAGTGAATGGTAAGAAAATCAATAGGCAGTCCCTCAAGAGATGAAATAGCTTTATTTACAGTTTGAGGAATATCGTGAATTTTTAAATCTAAAAATATTTTATGATTATATTTTTCTTTTATTTTCTCAACAAAAGATCCCCCATATCGTAAATAAAGCTCGAGTCCAATTTTTACAAAGCAAATCTTGCTTCCTAGCTCATCCAAGAATTTATAAACTTCATCTTGTTTCATGCCATCTAAAGCTATAATAGTTTTTTCAATCGCTTTACTCATAGTTTTAAATCCTGAAGTGCATTTGGAGTTACTGATCCTGTTGAAATTCCAATTACACATTCCATAACAGATTTTATGTTTTCATTTCGAGTGAAACATGGAACACCAAATTGAATGGCGGTATTTCTTATAATTTCTCCATCAGATTTAGATTTTCCGATATCTGAAGGAGTGTTAAAAACCATTTTTAACTCTGGATCTGTTAAAATATCCATCATGTCTATTTCTTGATTAGTCTGATTTTCTTCTAATTTATTTACAGTACTACAAGGAATGCCCGTTTTCTTAATAAATTTTGCCGTGCCTTCTGTTGCATATAATTGCATTCCTACTTCATGAAATGCTTTTAAATAGGGAAGCAATTCTTTTTTACTATTATCAGCTAAACTCAATAATACTTTTCCCATTTGATTAAGTTTGGGATAATTTCCTAAATAACTTTTTATCATGGCCATATGCCTGTCTGGATCTATTCCCATTGTTTCACCAGTAGATCTCATTTTAGGGCCTAGAATAATATTGTCTTTGATAAATCTATCAAATGGAAATGTTGATTGTTTAACAGCAAAGTAGGATGCTTCACTAAGGTCTCTTTCTTCTATATCCAATCCTAGCATTGCATCTGTCGCTAGTTCAGGAAGTGAAATTTTATAGGCCTTCGATAAAAATGGTAGAGTTCTAGAACCTCTAGGGTTAGCCTCGATACAATAAATTTTTTCATCTTTAACAGCGTATTGAAAATTTATAGGTCCAATTATTTCAAGCTTTTCGGCCAAAACTTTTGATATTTCTTTCATTCTATCAAGAACATTATCTGTTGCGGCTATTGGAGGAGTAATCATTCCTGAATCTCCTGAGTGAACACCCGCAAATTCAATGTGCTCACAAGCGGCAAATACTACATTTCCATTCTTATCGCGAACAAGATCCACATCATATTCATGGGCATTTTCTAAATAGTTTTCAACTTGAAAAGTTATATTTCCTTTTTTTAATTGGTCTTTCATTTGAGTTGGTAGATCATCTACATCGTCGTGACTGTAGAATATGAACATTGATTCACCACCTATAACAAAACTTGGTCGTATGATTACAGGTAATCCAATTTCTAACATGGCATTTAATAAGTTTTTATGCCCTCGTACTTCCATTGATTTTGTTTGAGAAAGTTCTACATCTTCACAAATCTTGCTAAATAAATACCTATCTTCAGTTTTATTTAAAGAATCGAGCCCAGGTCCCATGAAGTTAAATTTTTTGTATTCATTTCTAAATGAGTTTTCAATATGCTCTCGAATTCCAATTCCTGTTTGTCCACTGAATGAAGCTATTATTCCGTATGGATTTTCGTTGAGGAAAATATCAAATAAATGCTCTGAGTAAAGTGGAGAAATGTAGAGCCTGTCTGAACTATCATAGTCTGTTGAAACTGTTTCTGGGTTTGAGTTTATCATTACTGAATTAATATTATGGTATTTAAGTCTATTACATGCTTTAACACATGAATAATCAAATTCAATTCCTTGTCCAATTCTATTAGGTCCTGAACCTAATATACAGACTGATTTTTCATTTGATGAATTTAGTGAATTAGCTTCATTCTCTTCGCTATAGCAGGAATAAAAATATGGAGTTAATGCATTAAATTCACCTGAACATGTATCTACTGATTTATAGACTGGAAAAATATTATTATCAGCTCTTTTTTGAAAGATATCTGATTGTCCACAGTTTGTTAGGTAAGCTAGGTACTTATCACTAAAACCTAATTTCTTGTACTCTCTTAAAACATCAGGATTAGTTAAAATTTCGGGTTTGTCTTTTAGATGTTTTTCCATATCAACAATTTGTTGAACTTGAGATGTAAACCAAGGTCCTATTTTTGAAAGTTCAAAAATTTCATCATGAGCAATACCCATTCGAAGGGCTTCCATAACAGTTAATAAAGAGAGCTCATGTTTCTCACTAAGTCTTTTTCTTATATAATCTGATGTTAAATCAAGTGGAGTTGTTTTTAGTTGTTTTAAACTTGGTATTTCTAGTCCACATTCTAAAGACGCTAATGCTTTTAAAAATGTTTCGTTAAAATTTGCACCTAGTGCTAATACTTCACCAACAGATCTCATTTGAGGTCCTAAAACTTTAGATGAAGTTGGAAATTTGTTAAATGGGAAAATTGGTATTTTTAAGGCTACATAATCTAGAGTGGGTTCAAATGCGACCGGTGAAGCTTTCGTTATATCATTTAAAATTTCTTTTAATGTATATCCTATTGCAAGAAGTGCTGAAATTTTAGCAATGGGATATCCTGTAGCTTTGGAGGCTAAGGCCGACGATCTTGAAACTCTAGGGTTCATTTCAATAACAATTATATCATCTTCATCAAAAGGATTGATCGCAAACTGAACGTTTGCTCCTCCTGCCACAACTCCCATATGTTTAGCAATTGTTAGGGACATCGTTCTTAGCTTTTGATAGCAATAATCACTAATTGTTTGGGCAGGTGCCACTGTAATAGAGTCACCTGTGTGAATTCCACAGGGATCGATATTTTCAATAGAGCAGATTATGACTCCATTTTTTTCTTTATCTACCATTACTTCTAGTTCAACTTCTTTATAACCAACGAGAGATTTTTCCATTGTAATAGGAAAACTCATGTCCGTTGTATTAAAAACTTCTTTTAAATCTTCTTGATTATAAACTAAGGCGGAACCTCTTCCTCCGAGAGCGTAATCTCTTCTAATAATGAGTGGGAATCCAACTTTTGAAATTGCTAATTGCATAGCCTGGCTGGCTGAATCAGCTTGAAATCTTTTACCTGTGCTATACCCAAGTTTATCTAATTCCTTAGCAAATAATTGTCTATCTTCAGTTTTATTGATGGTATCAACTTTTGCACCTAATAATTCTACATTATTTTCTTTGAGATATTGATCTTCTTCTAGTTCAATACATAGATTTAATGCTGTTTGACCGCCCATTGTAGAAAGAACAGCATCGACTTTTTCTATTTCAATAATTTTTTTAATTGTTTCTTTTGTAATAGGCTCAATATAGGTTTTGTATGACATCTCTTCATCTGTCATAATTGTCGCTGGATTGGAATTAAGTAGGACTACATCAATTCCAATTTCTTTTAACGATTTACAGGCCTGAGTTCCTGAATAATCAAACTCTGAAGCTTGCCCAATTTTAATAGGCCCCGAACCAACAATTAATATCTTTTTGTAAGGAGTTTCTTTTTTCACACTTTTGTGAATATCAATTTTAGGTTTAACTTGATCTAAGGAGATTTTTTCACCGGCTCCATTGTCTAAGAAATTTTTTACTTCTTGAAAGTATACGGCCGCATCGACCGGCCCAGGGTTAGCCTCTGGGTGAAACTGAACGGTCTTTATCATATGATCTGTTGAACAAAGTCCTTCAATTGATTGATCAAATAGTGATGTATATGAGACAAAGAATTCTTTATTAGCATTATTATTTAATAATACATTTTGAAGAGAATTTTCATCGATTGCATAACCGTGGTTTTGAGAAGTTATTAATATATTTTCATCTAAATGGTCATAAACCGGATGGTTGACGCCTCTATGTCCAAAAGGAAGTTTTTCTGATGTTGCCCCCAAGGCAAGTGAAGTTAATTGATGTCCCAGACAAATTGCCCTGATAGGAATATCAGTCTCAAGGAGTTGTTTAATTACTTCTATTTGGTCTTTATATTCGGCAGGATCTCCTGGGCCATTTGATAAAAAGATCATTCTTGGATTGTATTTTAAAATTTGACCTAAGTTAGATTTATAGTTGAGTCTAACTAAAGGATAATTCATTGATGCTAAATTATTAACAATTGATTGTTTAACACCATAATCAATTAAGACAATAGGGTTTTCTCCCTTAATAATTTCTTGTGGCTCTGGCCATGAAACTCTTTCAAGGTCATTGCAATGAAGATTTGAGTTTGAAAAAAGACTTTCATTTGGTTTTTGCTCTGACGTTGTAATTACTGAAATATGATTGGAGTTATTATTTACTAAATATTTAACTAGCTTTCTTGTATCTAAGTCCGAAAAAATTGGAATATCATATTTTTCAAAAAATTCATTATATGAAAAGTTTCGACCTATGATCGAAGTACAGTGGGCCCTGTCTGACTGCATTTGTTTATTATTACTCTCGTAATTTCCAATATGAGAAGTTGAAAAGATTATATGTTGACCTAAATAACTGGGATCAGTAATTGTTTCTTGATAACCGGCCATTGCTGTAGTGAAAGCAGATTCACCAATTATTCCATCTTTTAGTCTAGGATCATCTTTTTCTAAGTTTATATATCCTTGAAAAATAGTGCCGTCTGAAAAATGTAAATAAGCTTTTGTGGTTTTTAATTTTTTTTGAAAGTCTCTTTCGAGTTGTGCGTTTACTGAGTGTGTGTTTTTCATGAAGAATTTCTTCCTTTCAACATTTGATGAATAATGGCCATTCTCATAGGGACAGAATGTGCAACTTGTTGATAGCCTTTATATTGGTTTGATTTAATTAGTTCGTAATCAATTTCAGTATTTATATTTGCTGGACCTGGATGGAAAACTGGATGAGTTATATTCCAAGCATTAAGTTTTTTCTTAGTTAGTCCATAGTTATCAATATAATCTTGTATTTGAAAATCATCGTTTGTATGTCTTTCTTTTTGAACTCTTAATAAATATGTTAAATCACTTTTCTTGATTGAACTTTCAAGGTCTTCACTAAACTCTACATGATCTAATAAAAGATCATCTGGCATAAAGTAATTTGGCCCACAAAGAATAACTTTTCCACCAAATACACCAAATACATCTATTAGTGAGTTTGCTACTCTTGAATGTTTGCAGTCTCCAACAATTGTCATAGTCATATTGGAAATATCTAGTCCAAGAGTTTTCATTGTAAATATATCTAGAAGTGCTTGAGTGGGGTGTTGATTTGTTCCATCACCACCATTAATTATTTTAATTGGTGGATTAGACTTGTATTGTCCAAAAAGATGAGAAGCAGATGTTCTCATAACAACTAGATCAACACCTTGAGCACTTAATGTAAGTAACGTTTCTTCTAAAGCTTCTCCTTTATTTAGACTTGAGGTTGTTGGGTTGAAGTCTAAATAATGAGCTCCAAGTCTTTTTGCTGAAAGTGCGAATGAATTTGTTGTTCTAGTTGAATTTTCTAGAAAAAAGTTCATGATAACAGGTCTTGGGTTATCGTATTGAGGAACATTTTTTGGATTGTCTTTAAAATTCTTTGCGGAAATCAAAAGCTCTTCTATCTGAGATTTTGATAGATCAAGGATTGATTCAAAAATTGAAGGAAAGTCTCTCATGCTTTCTTCCAATCCTCCATAGATTAAGCTAAACTTGCCTTATCTTAGAAAGGAAAAACTCGTTTGACAATGAAAACAATTAATTATTCAAACAATTCTCAAAAGCAGGCCTATTTAAATGAATTTAAGGGGAATCTTTTTGAATTTTCCTTGGCCCATTATATTTCAAAAAAATATTCCTTAGAAAGTCAATTTTTAGACACTTGTGATAAGAATTATCTAGTACAGATGAAAAGCTATGAATCACAAATTAGAAGTTTAGATAGAGACCTAATTAAAATACTTCCAGAGTTTACAGAGAAAACTTTTGATACTTTAAAAAATTTTTTACCAAAAAAATTAAATTCTGTGGAGGTATTGGGGAAAGTCGATGAGGGGAAGTCAAAACTTGATAAAAAAGAGACGGATATCCTTTTAACTAGCTTTGATAATCAAAAAATTCCATTAAGCCTTAAAC
>CAXHCD010000015.1:0-64610 GCA_964015265.1 uncultured Oligoflexia bacterium | reverse complement strand
CCTTTGTAATCAGGGGTTATTATCAACTTTTCAACTTTAATTCGTTCATTTTCAATTAAATTATTTTTCCCACCAAAATAAAGTTTAAAGTTTTCTACAATGCTGTTAGGCGAAACATTAATGCTTAATTTTTCATTATCAATTTTTAAGTTAGCTTTTCCTGTCATAAGTCCCTTAATTGGACTCAAGTTTGGTAAGAAATATAACGCATCATTTAATCTAAATTTATTAAAACTAATTGATAAATCTCTTTCAATAATTTCTTCTTCATCAAATAATTTAACTTCTTTATTGAGCACAATAGAACCTGGTCCCTTTTTTACAAAAGCGTGCTTTAATATAATTTCATTTATGTTTTTTTCCAGTTGAAAATCCACTGAATCTAATATCGCATACGTTGATTTAAGATCAGAAATATTTCCTCTTGCTTTAATATTTGGATTTACATAATCTCCAGATAAATCTGTATTAATTTCAAGAATCCCATCAACATCTAGATCTTTCATATATTTATTAATTCCCGGAATTCTTTTTAAATTACCAACGTAGTTTAACTTACCACTTATTCTTCTTGGATTTGAGTACATTTCACCACTGCCATTAATGCGATTAAATTTATGTGAAATGGAAAAATTATTTATTCTCAATTTACTTTTAGAGAGTTCTCCATATACGGCAAGAGAGTCCACTTCTTGATCAAGGACTTCTATGTTTTCAATGTTAACACCAACTCCTAAGTAACTTTTACGTAAATTCACATAGAGGTCATTTACCCAAACTGAGTTAGCTCCATACTTCAGGTCTATTTTTTTTAAATAAATGTTTTTCAAATTCAAAGGAATGAAGCTGTATATTTTAGTTCTATATTCATCATAAATTTTTGATATTTTAAGAGTCTTGAGATTAAACTCATCACTTTCGGATTTTTTAGAATTTTCTAAGTTTTTTAAAATTACTCTACCATCTTCAATTAATACTTTATCAATTGAAACCTTGTAACCAATAAGGTCAAATATATTAAAATAAACACCTACAGTAGAAGCATGAACGTCTATATTGCTATTTTTAGATTTCATTTTTACATTTTTAAAAGTAGTACCGGGAGGAAACAGATCAAACTCTATTTGAGTAAATGATAATTTATAATCTATTCTTTCTTCTACTTTTTTTGCGACATAATTTGATACCAAACTTGCGAAGTATTCTGTCTTTAAAACCTGCCATGTCAGCATAGTCATCCCTAAAACGACACCCACAAATAGCAATATGATTTTATTAATTTTTGACATTAAATACTTCTCTTAAGCTCCATTAAAATTTGCTTTCTTTCTAAATCCTTAGTCATTTCAATTAATGAATTTAATTTAATAAGAGCTTCTGATTTTCGTCCCAAATTTTTATCAATTAAAATTTCTAAATAAAGAATTTCTAATTTACTTTCTTCAGACTCATTCTCTAAGATTTCTAATTTATACTTTTGCACATATCTATTGGCCGAAAAATAACTCTCCGACATGATTAAGTTCTTTAAGATATCAAGTTTTTCATTGCTAGATAAAATTTCGTCAAAACCAAGATGTATATCTCGATCATCTTTAACTTCGTAGTGTAAGTTTCTCTTCACAATGCTTGTGGCATCGTTAATAGATGTTTTTTCATTATTTGTCTCAATCTTTTCATCGGATTCATTTAATTTTAAGAATTCATTATTTCTATTAATCTTTGTTTCCTCACCAATTTCACTTGTCTGTAATAAATCTGAGCCAAAATCAAGAGACGCATGTGTTTTCTCATTTTCTTCTATCTTTTCTAACTTTAGAATAACTTCATCTAACTCTGTGATTGTTTGCTTGGCACTCTTATAAATATCGAGCTCATTTCCAAATAAGGTAATTAAAGATTGCGCAATTACATAATGATCATTATTTAATGCATAATTTGCTAAATACACACTTGTAAGGTGAACTAATTTCTTCTCAAGCAAATAGTTATGAACACATAATAAAAAATGTTTTTTAGATTTATAATCCTGAAATTTATTCAAATCCTCAAATGCTCTTCTTAAAAGCTCATGATTAACATCTTCACTATGTACAGGCTTAGTTATTAAGTATGAACTTTCAGATATAATATGGAATATTAGTTCATTCCATTTTTCAAAGTTTTTTTGCGAAGTAATTGTATTAATAATTTGTTCATTGATTTCTCTACTTAATTTTCTTTTATTATTACTTAGTTCTTGCACCCATTCGTAAAGTCGGTTGGAGTTTTTTTTACTGGAAAAATATTTAATTGAGTATGTTACAATTTCAAGATAGTTTTCAAACTCTCCACTTTGAAAATATATTTCCGCAAGCTTTTTTAAAATTTTATTTTGAGATATTGAGGAACTAAACCTTTTGTCTTCATATACATTTTTTACAAACTCTTTTTTATGTTTCTCTTTTTTTAACGTATCTAATTCTAAAAATAAATTAGCAACAAATTTTGAGTCATTTAAATTTTTAAAATATACATCCACTAGTTTTCTATCTGAAAAATCAAATTCTTGAATCATCAATAAACTCCACTAAAAGCATCAAGTACCTTCTAAATATTTGCTTTTACTAAGTTTATTTTAAAACATTTTGTTTTTGAGAAAATTAGTAGAGTAATTATTTCCTATGAAATCTTCATCAGAAATTATTTTCAAATGTAGTGATTTATTTGTATTTATTCCCTCGATTACAGTTTCTTCTAATGCCCTTTTCATTCTTAACAGACACTCTTCTCTATTCTTACCATTCACAATCACTTTAGAAATCATAGAGTCATAAAAAGGTAATACTGTATATCCAGTATAAATAAAGTCATCCACCCTAACACCAAGTCCTCCAGGTCTATGATAGTGGACTATTTTACCTGGGCTTGGAGCATTTGTTTTTGGATTTTCGGCATTAATTCTACATTCAATACAATGCCCATGAAATTCTATATCTTTTTGCTCAATATTTAATTTTTCATCCATTGCAACTTTAATTTGCTCTTTGATTAAATCAATTCCAGTTCTCTGTTCAGTAACAGGATGCTCAACTTGAATCCTAGTATTCATTTCCATGAAGTAAAATTTTTGATCATCTTGGTCATAAAGAAACTCAACCGTCCCAACAGAATAATAATTCACATGCTTAACCAAATTAACAGCAGCATTACAAATTTTCTCCCTAGTTTCTTCCGTTATAACTGGACTAGGTGATTCTTCAATAATTTTTTGAAAACGTCTTTGAATAGTACAATCTCTTTCGCCTAAATGAACAACATTCCCAAATTTATCGGCCAATATTTGAATTTCAATATGACGAGGATTAGAAATATATTTTTCAATAAAAAGAGTATCATCTCCAAAACCAGCCTTAGCTTCCATTTTTAATCGTTCAATTGCCGGTATTAACTCTTCCATTTCAGAAACAATTTGCATTCCTCTTCCACCACCACCGGCCGAAGCTTTAATCAAAACAGGTAAACCCATTTTTTCAACATCTTCTTTAATCTTTTTTTCTGAACGTCCTTTAACAGTAATAGGCTCTAAAACTGGAACACCAGCCTTTTTAGCAATTTCTTTTGACCGTATTTTATCACCCAAGTCTTCAATACAATCTATACTGGGGCCAATAAACGAAATATCCCACTTCTGACAATTTAGTGCAAACTCTTGGCTTTCTGATAAAAAGCCAAAACCTGGATGAATTGCATCTGCACCAGTAATTTCAGCAGCAGATAAAATTGCAGGAATATTCAAATAACTTAAAGCAGGCTTTGCAGGTCCAATACAAACAGATTCATCTGCCAATTTTACATGTAAAGAATTTTCATCAACATCTGAGTGAACAGCAACTGTTTCAATACCAAGTTCTCTACATGCCCTAAGTACTCTAACTGCAATCTCACCACGATTTGCTATAAGTATTTTCTTAAACACAACTTACCTACGGTTTCACTCTAAAAAGAACTTGTCCAAACTCAACGTAGTTTTCATTTTCTACGCAAACCTCAACTATCTCACCATTAACTTCTGACTCAATTTCATTCATTATTTTCATGGCCTCAACTATACATAAGACTTTACCTGAAGAAATTTTGTCCCCAACCTTAACATATGGTGGAGTATCAGGTGATGAAGCAGCGTAATAAGTTCCAACAAAAGGAGATGTGATTTCAATATAGTTTGACTTAGCTTTAGGAGCTTCAGTTTTTTCAGTTGCTATTGCTTGATTAAGTGTAGGTGCAACAGACATTAGTGCAGGGGCTTCAGAGTATGGTAATTCAACTTCAAACTTTACATCATCAGACTCAAACTTGAGCTTTTTAACACCTTTATCTTTTGCCATATCTATAAATTTTTCAACTTTTTTTAAATCCATTTTTACTCCAGAGCTATTCTTTTACTCTCTCAACATATTCACCAGTTCTAGTATCTATTTTTAAAACTTCTCCCTCTTTTATAAACAAGGGAACATTAACCTGTAGTCCTGTTTCCATAACTGCTTTTTTCAATCCACCAGAAGCAGTATCACCTTTTAATCCAGGATCTGTTTCTGTAACTGCTAAATTTACAAAATTAGGTAATTCAATCGAAATTGGTAAACCATTCCAATATAAAACTTCAAGTTTAATCCCTTCTTGTAGGTAGTTAACAGCATCACCTACTTGATCAGTAGTGACATGAATAGTTTCAAAGTTACCTTGATCCATAAAGTTAAAACCATCTGGATCAGCATACATATATTCAACTTCTTTTTCTTCCAAATTTGGAACAACAATTCCGGTTGAAACACCTGATTTATAAGTTCTTTCTATAACTTGACCAGTTTCTAAATTTTTCAACCTTACTTTATAAAACGCTGAACCTTTACCAGGATTAGTAAAATCAGATTTAACAATTACAAATACTTTTCCTTCAATCTCAACTTTTAAACCTTTTTTGAGATCGGTTGTTGCCACATCGGCCATGAAAACTCCCCTAATCTTTAAATAAAGACCAAATTGCTACTAGATATGCCTTCTTACCTAGCCCCTCCATTATGATTGTCGAGGCTTTGGCCGTCAACTTCACTTGCCTATAGTCTTCTCTTCTTTGAGTGTTACTTAAATGTACTTCTACAATCGGTATACTCAACATACGCATTGCGTCTAAAATTGCTACACTTGTATGTGAAAATGCTCCAGGGTTTATAATTAAAGCTTTATAATTACCTGGAATAGCGTGAATTTTTTCAATTATTTCACCCTCATGATTTGATTGAACCCAGTCAATTTCAATATCTAAATCTTTTGTTTTCTCTTCAGTAAACTGAATTATTTCTTCGAGAGATGAGTTTCCATACATGGCCACTTCTCTTGTACCAAGCATATTTAGATTTGGACCATTTAATATAAGAATCTTGTTTTTTGACATGCTGGCAGATTACCAACGAGCCTTATTTGTGTAAAGAAGATTGTTTTTGATGAGCCTTTGACTTTATTTTACTTAAGAATAGCTCAAGCTTTTCTTCTAATTTTTTTCCATCACTACTATTTTCCAATTTATCAGAGAACCCATTAGTCATTCTAAGTTTAACGCTTTCTATCTTTTCAAGAGTTTTTTCATCACCTGGATTTAAATCCAATATTTTGTGCAGAATTTTTAATGCCTTCTCATGATGACCCTGAGAACAATATAAATCAACAATTGTGTGAGTAATCACAGGGGATTCATTTTCAGAAATCTCTATTTCTTGAACATCACTTTTAGAGTTTTCATCATTAATTTCGAAGTCAGATAAACTTATAGTCTCAACATCTTGACCAACCTCAAATTCTTCATCCTCATCTTCACCTTCTTCTAAACTATCTGCAGAATACTCTTCCCACTGATCATCATCTATAGGAATTTCAGGCATATCTGAGCTCGATTCATCTCCCTCAAATGTAAATTCAAGTGTGTCTTCATTTGAATATCTCTTTGCTTCAAGTTCTTCTATTTTTCTGAGAGTATCTTCATCTTTCGGATTTATAAAAGATAAATATTTTAAATTTTCTAAGGCTTCATCGTCTTTGCCAATTTTTAAACAAATATCAATATACAACCTTTGTAATTTTATATTATCTCTAGTTCCTACTACATAAGGATGAAGCGTCTTATATGCTAGATGATTTTCACCTAGATCAAAGTAGCAAGCGGCCAAGCTCTGGTGAGCAGGAATATAATCTGGATGAACTTTCATACCTCTACTCAACACCTGAATTGCTTCTTTAACCATTCCAACTTTTCGATATGCTTCCGATAAAGGCGCAAATACTCTAGAGTTTGGATTTGCTTCAAACTCTTTAATGTATTTTAAGAGCAATGGTGAGTCAAAACTTTCACTCATTAAATTTTCTCTGAATTAGTAAATCCAGCTTCCTCTTGATTTATAATTCTTGGAGTAAGAAAAATGACTAACTCATTTTTAGTCCAAGACTCTCTATCAGGGGACCTAAATAACCATCCAACTAAGGGTAAATCTCTTAGAAATGGAATTCCAGAAGTAGCGTCCGATTTGTTATATGAAAAAAGCCCACCTAAAACGATAGTACTTCCATTATCAACTAAAACATTCGTCTCTAGCTTCCTTGACTGAGTCGGCGGAAGAGCTCCTTCAACAGCTGCACCAAACACAGTTTTTTCAACACTCACTTCCAAAACAATTGATCCTTCATTAGTTACTTGAGGAGTAACTTCTAAAACAGTAGGAGCTGTAATTTGATCAGGTTCAGACTCTGTGGAGGCTTCTTCAGTTGTGTTCGTTGATGTTGTAGAAGTTGTAAAATTAATTGCATCTGTAGCATCAATTTTTGCTTTCTTTTTATTTTGAGTCACAATTTTTGGAGTTGCTATGACCTTGGCCTTCGATTCACTCTCTAGCATTTGTAAATTAAATGCCAAATCAGTTAACCTTCCAAACTTAGCAACGGAAAGTCCAAAAGCTGTTCCAAGTCTAGTCCCAGTTGTCGCTGGAGAAGATGAAAATGAAAAACCAGGACCAGCATCTGTAGCATCAACAAGCTGTCCGCCGACAAAACTTCGAGTAGATAGTACCTCACCAACTGGATCGTACCCAAAAGATATTCCATTTTGTAACCCTATTTCTTTTGTATACGACTCTGAAACCTCAACAATTTTAGATTCAATTAAAACTTGTGGGGTTTGCGTATCTAACGCCTCTACAATTTTTTTAACCTTTTCAATTACATCAACCGTATCTTTAACAATTAAAGCATTTGTTCTTTCATCTATAGAGATTTTTCCTCTATCTTTAGTTAAGTACTGCTCTAAAATTTTGCTCATTGATTCAGTGTCAGCATAACTTATTGGAAAAATCTTAGTTACAAGAGCTTCTTCTTTTTCTGAAATTTTCTTTGCTTCAATTTCTTCTAATTTGTCTTTTTTTGCTTTTTCTAAAGTGGTAATCATTAAAATTACACCATTTTTCTTGGCCACTAATTTATTTAAACCCAAAATTGTATCTAAAACTTGGTCCCAATGAGTGTTATTTAAACTTAAAGTAAGTGGCGGTAGCTTTTTAACCTCTTCAGTAATAATAATATTAAAACCTGAAGAGTCAGCAATCATTTTTAAAATATCTGTTATTTCAACATCCCTAACATTAATTGATATTTTTTTACCTATATATTTTTTTTGACCAGATAAAGTTAAATTTTCAAGTATATCTTCTACTTTTTCAGATTTTGGAATATTAATTTCAGTAAATTCTTTATTATTTAACTGAGATTCAATATCTTCACCTTCGGCAACTTTGTCTTGATTGAATACACCAAATCTATTTTCAACTTTTAAAATTATTTTATCTTGCTTTCTATCTAAAATAGATCTGACATTATCCCTTAGTTGAATGGCCACTCTTAATCCATTTTTTTCTAGTCTCTTATAAGTTGAAACAAAGACAACTGAACCTGAAAATTCTGATGTATCAAAAGCTCGCATTACTTTTTCATTAGCAGAAGTATTTTCAAAATCTAAGATAATCTGCTTATCATCATCAAGTTTTAGTTTATTTACCTTAACGCCTTTTTCATCTAGAGAAAAAGTTAAATAACTAATATCGCCCTTTTGTGTAAAATCAACAGCAATTAGTTCTGCTCCGAATGCATAATTACAAATCATGCTTGAGCAGAAGATAAGAAGAAAAAGTCCTTTTTTCATATATTTACCTCATCCTAGTATTACTAAAATTATAGCACTAATTCTCTCATTTATAAAAAAAATTAATTAGTTGTTTGAAACAGTCGGGTTTTGTATTGGAAGAATTGTTTCTAGATATTCATCTTGATCATAAACATTTCGTATCTTTTCAACTAAAACAACTCCACCAGGAAGTATTGCTTTAACCTCTGCTTTATTTTCGCCGAGATTCATACCTTCTTTAACTATATATGTGGTTTTAGATGTCCCTGTTGCACCTTTTAATTGTGCAATCGCTCTTCTATTTTTCCCTAGCAATACGGCCGTAATTACAATTCTATTTAGTGGAATATTTTCCACAGATGGAATATTTGAAAAACTATTACCCCCAATTGAGGTTGAAAATTTTTTTGATTTTTTTCTTTTTGAAAACTTTCTCTTAAAAGGATCTCTTAATTTAAATGGATCTTTAATCTTCGTTTGTTTTCTAAAATAATTATATCCTTTTTCTTGAGAAAAAGACGTTCCTATTACTAATAAAGAGGTTATTAATATAATTATCTTATTTAAACTCACGTTCAATACTCTCAATTCCAGTTTCTTCCTTATAACCTTCGTTATATCTATATGCATCTATTAGAATTTCACCCCTAATTAACTCAAATCTTCCTCTCTGCTTTATATCTGTAGATTTAGAGAAATTAAATGTCTGAATATTTAAAATTCTATTTAAACTTTTTATTTTCTCTATAAAAATCAAAAATTGTAAAAAGGTTCCAGTTCCTTGAAATTGATAACTTTTTACAAAATAAAAATCTTTGGCCACTTCTGATCCACTAGAAGAAACATTTACTCCTTGAATATTTAAATCTTTACTAAGAGATTTAAGTATCTCAAAAATCTCAATATCACTTCCTGAACTTGGAAGCTGTTGCTGAATTTTTTCAATTTGTTTCGCTACTAATTGTATTTGATCCTTAGCTTCTTTAATATTTTGCTTATACTTTTCAACATCTTTTAGATCTCTTTGTTTTCTTTTTATTTTATTTTTAATAACTGGTATTTCATCTTCTTTCACTTTTATATTTGCTTGAAAATCCATATGTGCATTGTACAGGCCAAAGCCCGTTCCTAACATAATTAGAATATGAAGTTTGGAAACAATTTTTGAAATAATTCCATCATTCATTATTCTAAATTCTCCACTTTTCCCTTTATCACAAGATATTCCAACCTAGCACCTTCAATTCCACCTCTTGCGGCTAACTCTTTATCTTCAACTGTTTGTGGAGGTTCTGTTTCAAGAGAATCATTAAAATAAATTGAATTATCTATATTTTCAATAAACCGACCAATACTTCGATACTCTCTAGAATAGGCATCAAGTTTAATTTGATTATTATTCTCTAATGATATTTTATTAACCCAAACATCCTCTGGAATATTTTTTGCTAAAAACAAAAGCATATTGAATGGATTTTTCCTTGTTTGTAAGATTGATTGAACTTGTTTTTCTTTAACTCTTAGCTCTTCAATTCTTTTATTAAATCTATCTAATTTCTTTTTCAAGCCTTGATTTTGTCGTACTCTAGCTGTTAATTTTTTTAATTTACCTCTTTCAACAACTATTAATTTTTCAATTCCTTTCATTTGGTCTTCATAATAAGACTTAATAAACATTTCAGGGATATAAGCAAATGCAATTGCAACTAACATACCTACAAAGTTGATTGCACTTAAATCAACCCCTAAAACTATGGGCATACGAAATGGTTTTTTTTCACCTAGTAGGTTTAATTCAATCATTTCTTAAGCTCTCTTAATCCTAGTCCTAATGCCGTCACTCCCTGATAAGCAATTTGACTTAATTCCGCTTCAGTAAACTTTTTTTCATCGTAAGCAATGCCTTCAAATGGATTTAGAATTTCAACATTAACTCCAATTAAAGCTTCTAGAGATTTAATTAGCCCTGGAGTTAAAGCTCCTCCGCCTGTAATTATACAATTTTCAATTGTATCGTCTGAGGTTGCAGTTATATAAAAATCTAGTGTTTTCTTTATTTCAGCTAAGAATGCATCGACAACGTCTGAGATGATTTCAATTATTTCTTCTGGAAGGTTTCCTTTTTCATCACCTGTTATTTTTAAATCTTCTGCTTCAACATAGTTAACTCCAAACTGACGTTGAATTTCTTCAGTTATCATAACTCCACCAATATTCATTTCTTTAGAAAACTGTACACAGTTCTTTCGATAAATAATGAATGAAGTTTTTTGTGCTCCAAAATCTAAAATTAACCATGATTTATCTGATAAATGAAGATGCTCCTGATAAACCGTTTCAAATACATTCGCTACGGCCGCAACATTCATATCTACAACTTTAACTTTTAGGCCTTTTTGCTCAACCATATCCTTATAGTTTTCTATGACATCATTTTTAGCCGCTGCAATTAATACGTCGACACCACCACCTTCGTTTTCACCAATAATATGAAATGAAAGCTTTGAGTCTTCTGCTGAAAAGGGAAGATATTGTTCCGCTTCCCAAACAACTTGATCTTCAATCTCTTCGTAAGTACCACCCGCTAACTGTAATCGCCTCATAATTGTATTAGGACCAAATAATCCTAAACAAACTGATTTGCTATTTATACCAGAAGTTACAAGAGCATCATCAATTGCATCAATAATTTCATCTTTTTTCTGAATTTCATCTTCAATGAGAGCACATTCCGGCAGTGTAATTTGTGAATACTTTGTTAATTTGTAGAGACCTTTACCATCTTTAACAAGCTCTGCAATTTTAATCGAACTAAGTCCAATATCTAGACCAACTAGCTTTTCCTTCTTTACAGAAAATAAATCCAATATTGCAGTTTTATCAAATGCCACGACATCTCCTGAGGACATTGGTCCCCTTATTAAATTATAGCCACTTGCTTAACGCGTTATCAAGTAATTAATCTTCGAATAACGCTAAACTTGATATTTAAATAAATTTGATACGATTTGATAGTACTTCGGAAAAATTATTTGAGCAAAACCTACTACTATTATAAATGGCCCGAAAGGTATTGGAGTATTTCGATCAATTACTTTTGAATATATCAAACTCACTCCAATTAGAGCTCCTAAAAAACATGAAAGAAAAATATTTTCAATAATAAGTAAAGGTCCTAAATACAGCCCAAGCACTGTATAAAGCTTTATATCACCACCACCGAGTCCAATTTTTCCTCTTAATTTATAAAAAATCCAAGTCACAGAATATGTAAAACCAAATCCAATGGCCGCACCAAATAACATTAGCTTCCAGTCTTTAAAGAAAAAAGAATATATCAAAAATAGAAGTGCTAAATATAAATTAATTGAATCTGGTAAAATTTTATGTTCTAAATCTATAAAAAAATGAGCTGTAAAAGCACATACGATTGAAAAATAAAATAAAAAATTTATAAGCCCCATTTGTGAAAATAAAGGATTGTATTTATTTCCTAAATATAGTGACATTACACCAACAAATAATTCTATTAAGAGGTATTTAATGGGAATTTTCACTTTGCATTTAAAGCATTTTCCCAATAAAAAAATATATGAAAAAACTGGAATATTGCAAAACCAAGGAATTTGATTATTACAACTTGGACAAAATGAGCGACTTTTGCTCATACTAATATTTCTAGGCAATCGATAAATTAGAGCATTTAAAAAACTTCCAAAAATTGATCCAAAAAGAAAATAAATCAATTGAATTTGCATTAGTCTAAACTCTTATTTCTGAAAATAGCTGCACCTATGACTAATAAAGTAATAGAATAAAACAATCCGTAAGCTAATGCTCCTGTTAAAAATTCTAAATCTAAGCTTGATTTATAAATTAACTGATCCTTAATATTTAATTTTGAGAAATTCGGAAAGATTGTACTATAAACTCTTAATACTTTTTCAATAATTGGATTGAATTTCATGATACTTAGTAAAATAGTATCAGAAAGTGAGTGGCCAACAATATAAATTGCAATAGTATAAATCACAGACATTGTTACGTTTGTAATTAGAGAAAGTAACAAAACAACATTAAGGACTATAAATGCTTCCAAAAAAGCGTATAGTATGACCCAAATTAATAAATTATTAAATTCACCACCTAAAAATAAATAAAATGCTATTGATAACACACCTAATAGCAATACATTTACAAATAAAATCCCACCCATTCCAAGAGATCGCCCCAATAAGAACTGATATCTTTTTATTGGTCTTGCTAAAATCATATGTATTGTTCGGGAATCTATTTCTTTAGAAACTAAACTTGCCCCCATGAATATAGCTATCCCACAAGTTGCTAGAGAAAGTACACCCATTCCGAAGTCGAGAGTTACCCTTTCTCTAACTCCATAAGTAAATTCTGAAGCAATAAAGCATATAATTAATTGTGCAACCCCAAGAAGTAAAATATTCATCATTATTTTACTTTTGTAGATTTCAATAAATGTATATTTAGAAACAGTGATTATTTTTTTCATTTTCTTATATTATATACAATCTCTTCAAGAGAAGGTCTAAGAGGATTCATACTTAAAATTTCATACCCAGAACTTAATGTTTTTTCTAATAAGTCTTTTTTCTTTAACTCAGATTCTTTAACTATTTCGATTCTTCCATCGGGAAGTTTATAAGTTAGTTTAAACTCAGACTTATTATTTTTTTCAATTAAATTATCAATCGGACCTGAATATAAATTCTTACCTTTTTCAAGAACAACTACCTCGCTGCAAACTTCTTCAACATCAGAAACGATATGCGAGGAAAAAAATATTGTTTTTCCTATTTTATTTAATTCAAGCATCGCTTCCTTTATTTCTTTTCTTCCTACTGGATCAAGCCCTGAAAGAGGCTCATCCAAAATAATCATTTGAGGGTTATGAATTAAGGCCGTAACAAATCCCAATCTTTGAAGCATACCTTTTGAATATCCATGAATTTTTCTACTTAATGCATGATCGATTTTAAATCTCTCTGCCCATTTCATCATTTGTGAACGTATATCTGGCACTTTCATATCTTGAAGTTTGCCCATATAGGTTACAAACTCCTCTCCTGTTAAATGAGGGTAAAAATAAGGACGTTCTGGAACATAACCAATATTTGACAAAACCTCTTTAAAGTTTTGTCCAAGTTCACTTGAATAATTAATTTCACCACTATCAATTGGTATAAATTTAAATATAGATTTTATTGAAGTGGTTTTTCCTGCACCATTGGCACCTAAGAAACCGGTTATTTTAGAAGGTAGTACCGTAAAGCTAACATTATCTAATGCAATAAATGGTTTTGCCCAAAAATCAACTTTAAATTTTTTCTCTACTTCTTTAAATTCAATCATAAAGATATAATAATACATATTATGAAAGTTAAAAAGAAAGATATTATATCAATTGTTTTTATATCGATTTTATTTTGTATTACTTATCTTCTAAATAATAGATTTAAAAAACCTATTCTAAAAGTTAGTAAGCAAGATAGTGCTATTAATGTTGATCAAACCATTCTTCAAATATTTTCACTTGGTAATCAACGATTTTTATCAAGTTTATTATGGGTGCAAACATTACTAGAGTCAGATATTGAGGTTTATAAAAAGCGTGACCTTAATTCATGGATGTATTTAAGATTTAATTCAATTATTAATTTGGATCCATACTTTTACGAAGCTTACAAAATTGGAGGGCAATACCTTTCCGTTATTAAAGATGATGATCTAGGTGCAGCCAAAATTTTAAAAATGGGAATAGAAAAGTTTCCAAATGATTTTTGGCTACATTACCTTCTTGGTTTTCAATATTATTTTGAACTGGGCGATATAGATAGCGCTATTAAAACTTATGAAAAAATTGAAAGCCACCCTTTAGTCTACACTAAGGTTAGACTGCTTCCTGGAATTATATCTAGATTAAAAGCAAGTAAGGGAAGTCTAGAAAGTGCCCATGATTTAATCTTAACTACATATAATAACTTAGGAAAAGAAAACACTAAGCTTAGAGAAAAGTATTATAATAACCTTTATGCAATTAGGGCCGAACTGGACTTGAATTGTTTAAATTCATCAAAAACAAATTGTAATCGTGTAGATCTAGATGGAAATAATTATCAAATAAAAAATAATAAATACTATGCTATTAAAAACTGGACACCTTTTAGGGCAAAAAAAAGAGGGGCTCTAGGCCCCTCGAATTAAATTCAAATTTATCTAAGAATTAGTATCCTCTTTGAACTTGTCTGATATCTTTATTTTCATCAATAATCCAATAACTCGCGTTAGCAATTGCAGCAGCACTATCTGGAGAAATATAACCAATCGCTCCAGCAACAAAAGCAGAACCAACACCATTAGCAGCAACATCTTCTACCTTAGGAGTTGCTAAACCATTAGCAAACTGAGAGGCAGCAGGAATTGCAGTACCAAGGTCACCAACAACAGTTACACTACCACCAACAATTTTCTGAGCAGCAAATTGATGTTGACCAGCGTTACATACACCACCATTGTTAGTTACGATTGCATTTGCTTCGGCAGCACCAGTCTCATCTTCGTTAAATCCTACGCTATAATAGTTCTGTCCAGCAGGTGGAGTATATCCAGCATCCTGCAAACAAGAAGCAAAAGTATCGTAATCAGCTTGCATAGTAGTCTCAGCTTGATAAATAGCTGCTAGCTGTAATTTAGCTTCTGAAGTTTTTGTCTTTGCCTGATAAGTTTTAAAGTTTGGGATTGCTACTGCTGCTAATAAACCAATAATAGCAACAACAACCATTAGTTCTACAAGGGTAAAACCTTGATCGTTCATTTGAACACTTTGTGTTTTCATAAAATTACTCCTGTTTAAATAACCAGTTAAGATGGTTAAGTTTTAACAATTCTTTAGTAGTTAACAAAAGTGACAAGAGATTAAGACACCTGCCAATTTAATGAACCACATGAGAGTTGTGTTTATTTTAACACTACTTTTTTCTGTACAATCTCAAGCAATAAAATTTTTCAAAAAAAACATAAAAAATCTTCTAGTTTCAAATATTTATGCCTTATACTCCTGAGGCACTTTGAAAAACAGGAAGATACATAGCAACCAAAATTACCGCCACAAATCCACCTAAAACGACAAGAATAATTGGCTCGATCATCTTAGTCATTGATTCCACTGCATTATTTACATCTTCTTCAAAAACATCAGATATTTTTTCTAACATTGTATCTAAATTACCTGTTTGTTCTCCCACTTTTATCATCTGAGCAACCATATCAGGAAAGTATGGAATCTTTGCTAGAGGATCAGTCAAGGTTTTACCTTCTGTAATCGCCTTTCTAACTTGTTTTAAATCATTTGCCATAACAACGTTATCAAGTGTTTCAATACATATATCTAGTGAATCAATCAAAGCTATTCCCGAAGAAAGCATTGTACCAAGGGTTCTAGAAAAAGAGTTTAAATTACCTTTAATGATTACAGTTCCAAAAATAGGCATTTTCATCATGACATTATCAAAGATTACTTTTCCACTCTCTGATTTCACATAGGCATTTAACAAAGCGACACTAAAAAACATTATAGGAAGAACAATTAAAGTGTACTCCTGTAGCCATTCAGATACATCTACAACCATCTGAGTTAGTGCTGGAAGTTTTTGGCCAGAACTTGCTAACATCTCAGACATTTTAGGAACAACAAAAACAAGCATAAAGTAGACTACTGCTACACCAATAGTCACAACAATACCCGGATAAGTCATAGCAGATTTAATTTGTTTCTTAGTCCTTTCTTGTTTATCTAAATGAATTGCAAGCTTGTCTAAAATTGTATCTAGTATACCTCCAGCTTCGCCGGCCTTCACTAAATTACAATAAAGTTTACTAAAACCTTTTTTTGATGCCATGGCCTCAGCTAAAGTTTTACCTTCACCAACATCTGTCGAAATACTTTTAATCGTTTTTTTAAGAACTGGGTTTTTTTCTTGTTTAAATAAAATTTCAAGAGATTGCATTATGGGTACACCAGCATTAATCATAATGGATAATTGCTTAGTCATATTTGTTAACTCAGAAGTTCCAAAGGGTTTAGCAAGTCCAGCATCAACCATCCACTCACTTAAATCAAGCTCTAATAATGATGGAGCAGCTAGTTTTTTGGCCCTAATACCTTGGGCCCGCAAAAGCTTTCTTGCTTCTCGCTCACTAGCAGCTTCGATATCTCCCGATAATCGCTTGCCTTCTCTATTAACGCCTTCGTATTTCCACTTACCCATACTTTAATTATCTCTTTCTTTTTATTCCTAGCATTTGAGCTAACTCTTCTTGCATAGTTGAATATGTCATAGCTGTATCGGCATCTATTAAACCAGCATCAACACTTTTCTTTAACGATTGATTCATAGTTGTCATGCCAGAGTCATCTTGTCCCACCTGCATTTGAGAATACACTTGGTGTGTTTTATCTTCTCTTATTAAATTTCTAATAGCTGGTGTTGGTATTAAAATTTCCATCCCAAGAACTCGACCACTTCCAAATGTCTTTGGTATAAGCTGTTGAGCAACAACTCCTTGAAGAACAAAAGAAAGTAATGTTCTAACTTGTGTTTGTTGGTGTGATGGAAAAACGTTAATTATTCTATTAATAGTTTGAACTGTTGAGTTTGTGTGAAGTGTACCAAAAACTAAGTGACCTGTTTCAGCAATAGTCAACGCGGCTTCAATAGTTTCCATATCCCTTAATTCACCAACAAGAACAATGTCTGGATCTTGACGTAATAAACTTTTCAAACCTTTGTGAAATGATAATGTATCCGTTCCAATTTCTCTTTGATTAACAACACAGCCTTTATGTGGATGCACAAATTCAATTGGATCTTCTAATGTTATTATATGTCCCGCTTCATTTTCATTTAATCTATCTAATAAAGATGCTAACGTTGTAGATTTCCCTGAACCAGTAGGTCCAGTTACAAGAATTAAACCATTACTAACATCTGTCATTTTTAATAATGTATTTGGTAAATTTAAACTTTTAAAATCTGGAATAATACTTGGAATTAGTCTGAATACGGCGGCAACTCCGCCTTTAGAGTAAAATACATTAGCCCTAAACCTTGCTAAACCTTTAATACCAAATGAAAAATCTAATTCTAAGTTTTTTTCAAATTCATTTTTTTGATCTTCAGTTAAAATTTGATAAACAAGTCTTTTAGTATCATTTGCACTTAGTGGAGCTGTTTTTACACGCACAACATCTCCGTGTACTCTAATCCCAGGAGAAGAACCAACAGTAATATGTAAGTCTGATGAACCTTGATCAACCATTAATTTAAATAGTTGTTGAATTTGTAGTCCATCATTTGCACCGATATTAGCTTTACTATCAGTTGCATAACTTTTTGTATGATCTTTATTTATCTGTGTTCTTGTTACATCTGTGCTTGTTTTTTTCTCTGCCATCTCTTACTCTCTTTACGCCTTATCAGAGCCACTATTTTTTATGGCCTCTTCTAAAGTCGTCAGACCTTGTGCTACCTTAGTTAATGCCGACATTCGAAGTGTTTTAAAACCTTCCTTAATTGCCGCAAACTTAATTGTATCAGTATCTGCGTCTTTGAGGATTAATTCCCTTAAATTTTGACTCACTTCTAGAACTTCATAAATTGCCACACGCCCCTTATATCCAAGCTCATTACATTGAGGACAACCTTTTCCTTTCATGGCCGTAATTTTTGAAGCAGAAGAAGGGGCAACTCCACAAGATATTAAGTGTTCTTGAGTTACACTTTCATCAGGAACTTTACAGTATTCACATATTCTTCTACATAACCTTTGAGCAACAACAACATTTAAAGATGCTGTTACTAAAAATGGCTCGACTCCCATATTTAATAATCTTGTTATAGTAGCTGGTGCATCATTGGTGTGAAGAGTAGATAAAACCATGTGTCCGGTAAGTGCTGCTTCAACAGCAATTTCACCAGTTTCATAATCTCTAATCTCCCCAACCATAATAATATCTGGATCTTGTCTTAAAAATGCTTTTAACGAACTCGCAAAAGTTAATCCCGCTTCTTTTTTAACATTTACTTGATTAATTCCTTCAAGGTTAAATTCAACAGGATCTTCTGCAGTCGATATATTTACATCAGGTTTATTAATTTCGGCCAAAGCTGAATATAATGTAGTTGTTTTACCTGAACCTGTAGGACCAGTAACAAGACACATGCCAAACGGCTTTTTAATATTTCTTTGAAAAATTTCAATTTGTTTAGTTTCAAAACCAAGCTTAGTCATATCTAACTGTAGGTTTGAAGAATCTAAAAGTCTTAAAACAATTTTTTCACCAAATAGAGTCGGAAGAGAAGAAACCCTGTAATCAATTGACTGTCCACCAATTGCAAGCTTGATCCTACCATCTTGAGGCTTTCTCTTTTCAGAAATATCCATTTGACTCATAATTTTTAATCTAGAAATCATTGGTAGCATTGATGAGCGAGGTGGTTCAAATACAGTTATTAAGCTACCATCCATTCTAAATCTAACTCTGAAATTTTTCTCATAAGGCTCAATATGAATATCTGATGCTTTTTTTATAAAAGCTTCGGCTAAAATTCTATTTACAAGAGATATTACGTCTTCACCAATATCTTCTTCAGCAATTCCCTTGGCATCATCATCTGATACGTTAACTTCTCTAACTGTTCCAACTAATTCATCAATTGACTCAGTAATCCTTTCAAATAACTTAACCCATGCCGCAAGATTCGTTAGAATTATCTCTACTGGGTGTTGAAATAATTTTCTTAACTCTTGTTTTTGATCTAATATTGATGGGTCATAAACAGCAATACTTACGGCCTTGCTTGTTTTTTGAATTGGAATTGCTCTGTATTTAATAACATCTTTTCTTTTTATTAACCCTAGAATTCTCTCGGGGACTTTGGCATTTGATAAATCTATATATGTTAATGAATAATTGTCTGCAATTTGCTTAGCAAATTTTATGTCATCAAAGAAATCTAATTTTAATAGGTCAATTTCTGATACTATACTTCGATCCTTATTCACTAATAAAGATCTAATATCTTTGAGTGGCACCATACCAGTTTGTCCAATAACTTCGGCAAACTCTTTTCGAAACATTCTTATCTCCTAATATGTTTTCTTATCGGTATGTATTTAAAAAATATTTATAATTTTAAGGACTTAAAAGTTTGACCAAAACTCGGTGGCATACTTTGCTTGTTCAAAAAGTAGACTGCTTCCATCAAGATACTGTCCCTCGTTTTTTTCAAAATAACTTTGATGATGTTTATGTGAATAATTCATATCCCAAAATATTGTACTTTCGCTTATCTTACCCTTAAACTCAAATTCTCTAGAACAACAGTTTATAATAAGGCCATTGCTATTATTTGATAGATCTAAAGTTGAAATATCGCCATTCTTTTTTCTTGAAAATATTTGATATTTCAATTTCTTTTCTAAAAAAATCATTTCTATAACTTGAGACATTATCCCGTTTCCTAAAATAATATATGACTTAAATGAACAACTAAATTTATCAAGCAATAGCTTTAGTGCTAAATAATCTGTATTTGTACCAATTAATTTTCCATCAACTACTTTCAAACAATTTATTCCGACAAAATTTTTCCCTGCTGGATAATGGGAACATATTTTTGCAAAGTATTTTTTGTAAGGGGATGTAATAGATACACCATAATAATTATTTTCTTCTAAAAAGCTGACCATATCTTTTGGAATGTCTGATTCAGATTTATAGTCTAATAAATCATAGGCAATTTTTTTTTGAAAGATAGTTTCATACATTTCTTGAGAACGAGAATGTGAAATATTTTTTCCAAATAGAGCAAGTTTCATTCTAAAAAGTACTCTTTTACAAGAACTACATCTTTTTTAATTTGAGCAATAAGCTCATTAACAGAAGAAAACTTTTTCTCATCTCTTAGTTTTTTTATAAACTCAACTTTTAAGTTTTCACCGTAAATATCTTTATCAAAATCTAATATATGCGTTTCAATAGATATGGAATTATTATCCTTAAAAGTGGGATTAATACCTATATTAGTTACAGAATGATAGTTCATATCATTTATAGTTGTTTTTGTAATATAGACACCTTTCTTAGGTATAATCATCTCCTTTCCAACAAAAATATTGGCCGTTGCAAACCCAATTTGTTTTCCTCTACCTTCACCTTTAATAACAGGTCCATTTAAGCTAAAAAAACGATCTAGTAACTTTGAAGCTTGTTCAATTTCACCATTTTGAATTTTACTTCTAATTTGAGTCGAGGATATAGATTTTTCATTCAATGAAAATTGTTCACATTGCTCCACAACAATATTTTTTTCAAGACATAACTCTTTAACTAACTCATAATCACCTGACTTATTTGCCCCGAATGCAAAATCATGTCCTACATATATCTTCTTTATCTTATCATTTATAAAAATAAACTCTTCTAAGAATTCTTTAGGACTTTTTGTACTAAAATCTCTTGTAAACTCTAATTCACAAATCCACTTAATACCAAGTTTTGATATTAATTCATTTCTTTCTGTATAAGAAGTTAATAAAAAATTATCTTTAGGTCGCAATACAAAAGACGGATGTGTCGAAAAAGTTAATACTATAAATTCAAAATTTTCGTTCTTGCAATTTTGCTGCATACTTGAAAGAACTTTTTTATGTCCTAAATGTACACCATCAAAATTACCTATCGTTATGGCAATTTCTTTATCACAATCTATATCAGCTAAATTACTAACTGTTTCCATTTCTCTTTTCCATTAATTTACTAAGCTCATCGAAATATCTTTTCTCAAAAGTCATCTTATCAACACTTTTGGCACCATAGTCCTTAGCCTGAGAGTTGTAAACACAACTTTTAAAGTATGATTTTGAATCTTCTGATATGTTTAGATTGTTTATGATGGTATCTATATCCTCATTTTTATCAAAGGATCTAAATAAATTACTTAAGGCCTTATAACTCATATTCGATTTTTTAACTGTATTCACTAAACGAATACTTCTCGAAATATCTTTCTTTCCTAGACCTTTAATAGTAATCACAAGTAAAAATAAAGTAATCATAGCAAGAGCTAGGTTAATATAACGTAAATATTTCCCCGAATCAGATTCAAACTTAAAATCTGGTGCTAATAAACTACTTTGTACATCCACTTTTGATAGATTATTCATTCTTTGTTCTGGTCGTGGCTGTTCCTGTTTAGGTGTGTTTACAACTTGATTCGAGCCACCAAAAATTTCAATTCCTAATAAATCCAAATAATGTACTTTGAAACTTTTTGTTTCTGGATCAAATGTTGCAAGTTCAAACTTTGAAGGATTAATTTTCCCAGCTCTTTTGGCTAAATAAGTAAATTCAACTACTTTTTTTGCACTTTCTTTATCTAGAATTTTCAAATCACTTTTAGTATCAAAATCTTCTAAAATATCACTTCTATATAATTGTGGAATATCTAAGTTTTCTAATAAACCTTCTCCTGTTACCTCGACTTTTAACTCAATTGCATCATTTACAATATTTTTAACTTTTGATTGAATTAAATTAAATGAATGATTGCCTACCAATCCAGTATAACTTTTTGGCATATTTTCTGTTGGTATCGGAATTACTTCAATAGGAACACTATCACTAGAAATATTTTTTGTGGCATACCTATTTATAAATCCAAATCCACCAAATTGATTATCTCTTTGTAAAAATTGAACGCTAAATCTCATTGGCCCAATCTTGAGTTTTCCTTTTTTTTCTGGATATAACCTCACAGAGTATTTTTTGACTCTTCTATAGATTTTCCCATTATATTCTACTTGCTCAACCCTGTCTTTAACGTTGAAAAATCGTTTAAAAAACTTGTTAAATTTAGGGAACTCTCTTATTTCAGTATTAACTAAATTACTTCTAAAATAAATATAGTAGTCAACATTAACAGCTTCACCTACATATGCTGTTGTTTTATCTGGTATGGCCAATGCAAAAACATCTCTATTTATTAATCCTTTCTTTTTTGTAACGACAATTCTTTTATTTTTTGCCTTTAAAACCATGCTGCCTAAACTTACTTCAATATCCTTAATTATAATCGTTCCCGCTCTATCAGCAACGAGTTCGTACTCTAAAGAAATTGTCTTTTTTTGAGAAACTCTTCCATTAATAATAGAACTTTCAATTGAAACAGCTCGATTACTTCGTCCTAATACCTCGGCTCTTCCTTGATCAAAAGAAATTTTTGGATCTAAGTCGGAGTTAGTTTCAATATCGAATATCAATCTAAATGTTTCACCTGGAACTGGCTGTTCAGGAGAAACTCTCACTTCAACTTTATCGTTAGCAACTACATTGAATGCTATTAATAAAAATATATAAACAAATTTCATCACCAGTCCTTTTTTTCTCTTTTTCTAGAAGGTTTATTAGTTCTCGTGTCGAAGTATTCCTTCTGAAGTTCTCTATCATCACCCATTAATTGTTTAACCATTGCAGGTAGTTTAATCATTTTTCTTTTCTTTTTTATTTCTTCTTCTTTTTCTTTAAGAGATTTATTTTTTTTCTTCTTTTTCTTTTTACCTTGAGAGTCTTTTTTATTCTTATCCTTGTCTTTTTTTCCGTCTTTACCTTTATCTTCTTTTTGTTCTTGTTTCTTCTTTTTATCTTCGTTTTTTTGTTCTTTATCTTTTTTTTGCTTTTGTTGGTCTTGCTCTTTGTTTTGACCTTTATTTTGTTTATTATCCTGTTTGTTTTGATCTTGGTTATTTTTTTTATTATCCTGATTTTGATTTTTATTGTTTTTATTTTGCTCTTTCTTATCTTCTTTATTTTCTTCTTTTTTATCCTTATTTTGCTGTTCTTGTTTTAAAGCTTGATAGATCGCTCTATTAATATCGTTTTGTACTTTTTCATCTGTTATATTTCTTTTTACATCTGATAAGCGATCAATTCCATTTTTTAACTTCCCAAGCTTAAGTTCTAACAACCCTAAATTATAATTTTCTTCATCTGTTAAATTTGATCCCATAACACTTTCAGAGTATTCCTCATAAAGTTTCGCTGCCTTTTCAAAATCTTTTTCCTTAATATAATAATCTGCTAAGGCCAATTTTGACTTATCTTGAAAACTTCCATCTATTAATTTCTTTGACAACTCTTCCTTCGTTACAATATCTGCTAATGTTTCATCAACTAGAGGAAGGATAAGGCAAACAAGAAGCACAAATGTATAACTTCTCATTCTTCCAATTAAAACGCTTACACAATAAATAAGAATGAATGAAATAATTAACCAATACCCCTTCACTGGTCTAACTGTCATATTTCCCTTAGAAAAGCTATTACTAAAACTTTTTCTAAAAAAGTTTAAAATTTGATCAGTTGGAAGATTATAAGTACTAGCAATCCAGTATTTATAATTTTTTATACTTGAACCTAAGTCTTTAAGAGATTTCTCATCTAATTTTGTTATTACATCATTTCCATTAAACTTTTTATTACCCCAATATCTTCCATTTGGATCTCTTAAAGGAATCCTTCCTCCCTTTATCGTTCCAACTCCAACTGCTGCAATATTCACTCCAGAAGGAACATCTAGTTCAAAACTTTCTCCATTATCTTCTGAATCAGTAAATAAAAGAATATTTCCAACAGGTTCCGTTTTTCCTGTTTTAAAATATTGAATAGATTCTTTTATGGCCTGAGAAATATTTGATCCACCTTTTCTTAAATCCGTATCTTCTAAAGCAGCAACCCTAGCATCTAAAAGATCAATATCATCCGTGAATGGTACTAATCTTTTTTGTATATCAGAAAAAAGTACTACCGCTATTTGATGTCCAGCTGCATTTTTTATAAAATGTCTTGCCATAAAAAGTGCTTTTTTGAATCTATTAGGCCTTACATCCTCGGCCAGCATAGATGCTGATGAATCTATTACAATAATTGTTTTCTGATCTGGAATTTCAGATTCAATTTTTTCTGCCTCTCCGCGAAGATCTAATAATGCAATAAAAAGAAAGATCCATGACAGAATATACATAATACGCATTATTTTATTTGAGCGAGTTGGATTTAATCCCCAAGTACTTTGGATCCACTTATCAAATGTTACAAACTTTTTCCTAAATAAAAAAAATAAAATAACATATAAAACTATAAATATAGGTAAGTATTTTATATGTATAAAACTCATACTACTTCCCGCAATACATACTTACGTCCTAACTCTGTTAAACATAAAAACAATGCTCCTAGAAATAGGTACTTTAAATAAAGTTCTTTATACAGTATTCTAGAACTTGACTTAATTTCAGTTCTTTCAAGTTTTTCAATTTCACCTAATACTTCTCTTAATGCCTCATTATCTTCAGCCACAAAATGACTCGCCCCGGTCGTTTCAGAAATTTTCTTTAAAGTGTCGTAATCAACACTTCCTCCAGGTATATTTTGATACCTCTTTCCAAACAAGCCTTGACCGACTGGCAATCTTGCACCTTTCTTACTTCCAATTGCAATTGTGTATACTTTTATATTTTTTTCTTTTGCAATTTCAGCTGCTTGAGTTGGTGTTAACGTTCCAACATTACTAACACCATCAGTTAGTAAGACTATTACTTTGTTTTCGGCAAGTGATTGAGAAGCTCTACCTACTGCTAAACCTAAGGCATCTCCTATATTAGTTCCAGATCCAAGAAATCCAATTTTAATTTCTGATACCATTTGATCAATTAGATTTAAATCCGTTGATAATGGAAGTAATGTAAATACTCTTTCTGAAAAAATAATTATGCCGATTCGATCTTTAGGTCTTAATTTTACAAATTCTCTTATTTTTACTTTTGCGGCCTCCAATCGATTTGGTTTAAAATCTTCTGCTAACATTGATCTAGAAACATCCACAACGAAGAAAATATCATTTACCTTATAATTTCCTTCTACAATCCCAGCAGGTTTCCTTGGGCCCATTAGTGAATATGTGATAAATGACCAGGATATTAGTCCAAGGATTAAAAAAAACACTCTCTTTATGTTAAATTTTTTTGTCGTTTCAAACTTACTTGGTAATACAAACTCAGCCTTCTTAAATGAATAGAAATAATCTATTATCCAAAAAATCATTCCCAACAATCCAATTACAATAAAATATTTATTCGTAAAATTCACTTTTAGCTAGCCTTTCTTTAATCTCACCTAGTTTAGATATAAATATTTTAATATCTTCATCATTCCATTCTTTTTTATATCCTCTTTTTATCATTTCATCTTTGAAACTACTTAATGAACTATCGTGCCCAAAAAACTGTTTTATATTTTTGAGATCATAAAAAACTTTTTCAATCTCTTCTCTATTTCTAGCTTTTTCTATTTTTTCTAAATATTTATTTTTTTTCACTAATAATAATTCAATTTTTCTTTTTTCGGTTAGTTTTACTCTTCTTCTGTATCTGAACGCATATAAAACAACACCTAAAATAAATAAAAATATTGATAACGCTACCCCATAGCTTTCTATAAAAGATTTATTGAGTTTAATCTCCATAAATTCTGGAGCTTTATTGAGATCTAAAAGTGATTCAAATTTTATATTTTTAATTTCAACCTGCGGTGTTTCTCCTAATATAGAAAAAACAGGTTTAAATTCTTTCTCACCTAAAAAGACGACATCTAATGTTGAAGTAACAACATCAGAGTTGTGCTCTGATAGTTCATTACTTATTATTTTTAATACTTTAAACGAACCCAAAATTAATTTATCTTCAAGTTGTGCCGTAAATGCTAAGACTTTATCTGATGCAGGTAATATTTCTAAAATTATACTTGCTCGATCTCCCTCTTTCAAAATTAAATCAATATTCTCTTTAGTAGGCTTAAGAATAACTCTTAATGAATCTGCCTTTACTACACTTAGATTAAAATTCATCAACATCAAAAGACTAACGATAAATTTAATCATAGCATTTCCTTGATAAATTCTTCTAAATACCTTTCGTGAACTTTTAAGGTTTTTATCTTAAATTTTTCACCGATCAAATCTTGAAGTTCTTCATTTTCTGTAAATGCATTTGCAATATTTTTTTTATTATTAATCGTAGACCTAATAGTAAAAGGCATTTTTTTATTTAACTCAATTGGAGATAGGAGTTGAAAGCAGTGCACATGATGTCTTTTAAATATTTTTTGAATGTCTTTATAATTTTCTACTTCACTAAAGTCAGAAAGTATTACAAGTTCTCTTCTTCTCTTAAGATGTTTAAACAGATGATTAATACTTCTATCAATATTATAATCTTCTTCAAACATTCGTTCTCTATTAATTTTACCATTTTTTGTAATGTTATTTCTCTCTAACGTAGTTATCAATCGAGTAATACCTTTATTACCATTTTCTTTTGGTAAATTTATAACTTCATCACCTAATATTATTGCATGAACAAAATCTTTAGTTTGCTCACTCAATAAATATAATAAACAGCAAATCTCAATCGCTGATTGAAGTTTAGAAACTCCATTATGACCCAAAAGCATTGAAGGAGATGCATCAATAACTACTACAATTTCTATATTTCTTTCTTCCTCGAAAGTTTTAATATACGGAGTGTTCATCTTTGCAAATATTTTCCAATCTATAAATCGAGTATCATCACCATGATTGTAAACCTGATGCTCCTTAAATTGTAATCCATGTCCTCTAAAATGAGACTTCATCATTCCTATTGAGTATGAATTTGAATTCTTAAATAGATTTCCTTTTATTCTAGAAACTACTTTTTTTACTTCGATTAAATCCATTTCTTAAATAATCTCTTGAGCAATCTCTCTCGCAATACTTCGAGGATTTAAATTATCTACAGAAGCTTCATATGTTAGTAAAATTCTATGACCCAATATTGCTGGGGCAATTTTCATTACATGCTCAGGAGTGACAAAATCTTTCCCTTCTAAAAACGCCATAAATCTAGATACTTTATAAAGCCAAATACTGGCCCGAGGTGATGCTCCTGCAAGAATGGCCCCCTCATATTTTTTATAAAAATTTGAAGTTCCTGGTCTTGTAGCGTTAACTAAATTAACAATATAATCTTTTATTTTTTCATCCACATATACTTTTTCAGTAAACTCTTTCATTGTTATCAAATCATCAGAGCTAAGTATGGAAGTTAAATTTTTAAATCCAGAACCATTTAAATTTAAAATATTCTTTTCTGCTTCTGCACTTGGATAATCTACATAAACCTTCATCATAAATCTATCTAACTGAGCTTCAGGGAGAGCATAAGTTCCTTCTTGCTCGATTGGATTTTGCGTAGCTAATACTACAAAGGGACTTGAAAGCCTATGTGTATTATCTCCTATCGTAACTTGTTTTTCGGCCATTGCTTCTAAGAGTGCAGCTTGTACCTTTGCCGGAGATCTATTAATTTCATCGGCCAACAATAGTTGAGTAAATATCGGCCCAAACTTCGTTGTAAATTGTTCAGTCTTTTGACTATAAATCATAGTTCCAATTAAGTCTGAAGGAAGTAAGTCGGGAGTAAATTGAATTCTCTTAAAAGCTAAATCACAAAGCTTACTCATTACAGAAACGCTCATTGTTTTACCTAGACCAGGCATTCCCTCTATTAATAAGTGTCCCTCACATACTAACGCAGCTAAAATAGAATCCAATAAATCATCTTGACCAAAAATAAGTTTTTTTGCGTTCGTTAAAACGTCATTTACCCTGTTAATTAAATCACCTTGCATTTTCACTCCAATTTTCACAAACACTTCAAAATACTATTATAAATGGTATAAAATAATCTTCAATCGATTTAAAATGTATTATAAATTTTGACAATTATTTAACAGAAACCATGCTTAATATTTGACTAAGATACTTTACCATTTCTTCATAATAATCTCTGAAGAATTTTGTAATGCCCGAAGCAATAGAAAAATCACTCTCTCCAGAAATCTCATAAAGAACTTTAAAAACTTCATCAAAATGTTTGTTTTGTGAACAGTTAATATCATCAGTTTTAAAACAACTTATAGTTGTCATAAGCATATAATTTTTAATTTCGCTCGTTTTAAAATCTGATTCTTTAATGATAGTACCGAGCTCTCTTATTTTTTTCGCTTTTCCACTCTCTAATATAGAAAATTGTGAATAAAAATTGTCCAAATTTCTAAATAGTAAACTTACTTGTTTTAAATTTTTATCATTAACTAATAAGGCCTCTATTAAATTAAAAATATTTTTATCTTCATCTCTAACTTTGTCTACAGTATCAATAAATTTTGTCAAAAGACTAATAGATTTAGATTTCTGATCTAAGCTCAAAGACTCATCTATAAAAGTAATAAGCTTGTGGGCCCTTAAGATCAAATCTTTCATGTTAATTATTTTGTCTTTGAAACTAAAATTCGTGACCCAAATATTTATAAGAGTATTTAATACATCTAAATATATCTTAATATTTTGTTCTTCATGGTTAAGTGAATCATTTACAAAAGTAGAAAGATAAATTGATCTAAATATTAGATCTTCTAGAATTATTAATTCTCTACTATCTAAGTTATGTAATTCATCAATGATATGAGTAAAAAGTGATTCGCCTTCAAACTTAATTTCCAGCTGATCACTCTTATAACTTGGATTAAATTTTAAAATGGTCTTTTTACTTATAGAATCAACTAATTTAAGACTACCAATATCTTTATTGATTTTTTGCTTGGAAGAAAAGATTCCTCGAGAAGAAAAGATCAAACTTTTCCTTCTAAGTTTATCTTTTTCAACTTTTATGGTTGACTCGTCAAATATCCATATCTGACCATCATAAAAAACATTGTTTTTGTCATCTATTATTTTGTACAAACCACCATTTCTTAACAACTCACCATTTCTTAATTTATAAACTAATAACTTATTTAAAAATGTCTTTACTGATTCATAGAAACTATCATTATCTATAGACTCTAGTAGTTCTTTATTAACTTTTTTAAAAGAGTCTAAAGCTAACTTCTTTTTAGCCTCCTCATATGTAGGCCCTAAATTATTTTTTATAAACCTAGATAAATGATTAAATCCACCAAGCATCGAAAACTCAGTCAACACTCTCCCGTTATGCTCTCTTAATGTTTTCTTAGATTGTATTTTGGGAATTTCATATGGCTTCCCAGGTGCAACTAATGCACTTGCCTGGGCCCTGACAGTTGAACCCCAAACCCCAGGAATAACTAAAGCCTGCATCAATCGTCCATAGCCAAACTCTGTTTCTAAATCAATTAAACCATCATATGTATTAAGAGAATTAACACCTAATAGCTTTTCCTTTTTATTCATTTTGTGGCCACAAAAGAAAACACTCATACAAGTATTTAGAATTGTTTTTTTAGCAGATACTACGGATTCATAATTAGAAGCAAAAGCGACACCATTTTGAAAGCTTATACCTAAATAGTTTTCATCAAAACGAACAGATCTAACAACTTCCTCAACCCTTTCAAGAGTATTCATATTATAAGAAATATCTCCGCTTTCAGTCTTTAACTCAACTTGAATTTTATTTTTTGGATTATCCACATTTGTTAGTGCATATAATTGATTAACTACATCTAATAATTTTAATCGAATAAATATACCGTTTTCATCTCTTAGGGAAATTTGTACACCTCGCTCGGACAACAGATCAACGAACTTAGAAAGGCTATCTCTACCTTCATAATTTAATCTAGTCATGAAATATAACATTTTTGAACCATGATTTTTTATTAGTGATTTTGAAGGACAGTTTTCTACAAGACCTTTTGTACTATCAACACAACTTATATTTCCTCTTCTAGTCAGTACGTCATTAACAATTTTCTCATAAGTATTTTGTTCTTCCCAAAGTGCCAACTTTTCCAAGACTTCAACAAATTCTTTTTTCAATAGGAATTCATTTTTATCGAAAAATATAATTGCTTCTCTTAGAAGCTTATTTCTAATTACAATATTAGATTTTCCATTAATCCCATAAAATTCTTGATATAAATCAGTTATCCCTCGTAGGACTTCGTTAAAATTATCTTCAATATATAAATCTCTTAAATAACTGAATCTTTCTTCAAATTTACTCTTACCTGAAAAAGATTTCATATTATATAGAAACTCTGAAATAATTTTCTCATTTAAGATTGTTTCTTGATCAAATAAATTAACGTTATTTTTTTTCATATACCCATTTGCAAACTTTGAAATATCAGAAAACAATCTTACAGGCACAGGAAAATCAGTAGAACACTCATTAGGATAATTTAAAACAAATGAAGAAAAACTTTCACTCGCCTCAAGAAGTTTTCCTATACAAACCTTATGTTTCTTTCCAATTTCTTTATAACTAATAGGAAGATTTGTTATGGAGCTTTCACCCTTGAGTTTTTCAAACTCTTTTGGTGACACTGCAAGACTTTCGTAGTTATAGTTAATCCCCTTAACTAGCAACTCAATTAGACGCAACAAATTATTCCTTGATAAAAAATTATCAAAGTCTCTTAAAGTATCTCTTCCTCTAAAGTTTTTCGCTACATCCTCTAAAGAATCTAAGGTTAAGTTTATGTTTTGATCATTTACATACTCAGAAGTTAATTGGGGAAGTATCTCAACTGATGCTTCCAAAAGAGAGTTATAATATTTAAAAAGTTCGATGAAGTTATACTTACCTACAAAATGTCTGTCGACGAATTTAAAAAAGAACTCTTTTCCTCTTTCATCATCCAAAAAGTTCCATATTTTTGAAAACGCTACTACAGCACTTATGTTTTTCTTCGACAACAAATTTTGATTTATTCGATTTAGTCTTTCAAAAAATTCATTATCAAGGGCCAAAAGAATTTCAACATAACTTCTCTTTAAATTGGGTGATACTTTACCAATGACTTTCAATATTTCTATAAAATTATTTACATATTCTCTAGAAATAGATTTCAAAACGGAATTAATTGATCCTATTTTCTCTTTAGAAAGCTTCAGTACATACTGGGCAAGTGCAAAGTTTTTTGAATTTGATAGAAATTTAAAAGTATCCTTGAACACTCTATTAATACTTTGTCCGGGGTATTTGTTTGGAATGTTTTCTATTTCATTACAAATATTTGCTGCAACAGTTAGAGTCTGCACTTCATTTACAAAGGTATTTAAAAAGCTTTCATAGTTTTCACTATGAATTGTACTAAGAACAGAGTTTATATACTTTGAGACAGATATTGATACTTTTTTATCTCCAGTAACGACTTGGCAATCAGTTTCAGATAAATCACTAAGAATTTTTATTTGCTGAAAAATATTAGGATTAACCTTAACGGGAAAGCTTAATAAATCTATTAATTCTTTTTTATTAATTTTATATTGATTTATCCACTTAAAAATCCAATTTTTCAAAATTCCATTATCATCTGACATATAGCTAAAGAAGTTTTTTATTAACTCAACCTCTGTATTTAAAAATACATTGCCAGACACATAAGAAAAAAAGTTATTAATCATTTCTTTTCTGTTTGACTTAAACTTTTCATCCAAAACGATTGGTTTTACCTCATTGGGAAGATTTTTTTTAACAATACTCATTGAGTTATTTAAGTCTTTAAATAATTCGAATAATTCAGCTAAAGTTTCTTTTTCAAAGTTAAGGCCATGCAATAGATCTTTGATATCCTGTCTTTTTAGGCTTCCCTTTCTTTTACACTTCTCACTGTTTTCATTAGTACAAACAAGAAGTTCATACAACTCATCGTAAAAGTTATTTTCCATCAGGGATCTTAAAACATAATGTAAATCATCCCACCCACCTTTTTCAATTAATTTTTTAGTGAGTGTTAATACTTTCATTTTTACATTATGATTTTCTAGATAGAGTCGACCAAATGGTTGAATTAAATGATCCCAACTTTGTGACTTTATATTCATAATAGCTTGATATAAACTTTTATATTTTTCATCCCATGATTGGCATTCAAAAAAATATATAACATTAGACTTTTTTAAAATATCTTTTCCAAATGACACTTCGGAACATGCTATAGATTTTTTTTCGAAAAAGTGCTCTTGGTTTTTATCATCAAGTCCAGGTGGTTCCTGCTTACTACAGGAAAAAAGAATAAATAAAAATATGTACTTACAGATTTTCATTCACTTTGAAGTCATAAAACATAAGTGTTCTCTTAGAGATGGTCTTACTCTTACCTGAGGAATCAGTTAAATAAGAGTTAATATCCACTTTTTCTGGAAAAAACCATTTTTGATATTTTCCATTCTCAATATCTATTTGAACTCTTACTGCTCCATACTTATCTTCAATCTTATTCCACATTAGCTTTCGATTTGAATCATAATTCTTGTACGTAAAATTTATTTCTCTATTTTTAGAAGTTATTTTTGATACAACTTCTCTTGAGTTTAAGTTAAACTTTACTCCTTTTTGCTCTTTAAGAGATTGAATAAACTTATTAGGATATAGGACATATATATATGGACTAACTTGTTGAATAAGTTGGCTTTTTATTTCAGCGAATCCTTCAGGAAGGCCCTCAACTTTAATTGATATTTTTTTACCTTTTTCCCACTTTAGTGAGTAATATACATTTTTTATGTCTCCTAATGATTTGATCTCATTTAAATATTCTGTCACTCCTTCGATCTTCAATTTACATTGAAATGTATTCATATCTACTTTGAAAGGTGAGTAATAATTTAACTCCATTTTTTCTTTAACGCTCGCCAAGGAAATTGAAGAGAATAGAATTGAAATAAATATGGTTAAAATACTAAGAATATTCATCACTTAATTGTACTTCTATTCATTGTGCAATTACATTTATAGAAACTTTTTCCGCCACTCACTTGAGTAAATTACTCTAACCCTCTTTTCTTTTTTAAATATAACGCTTCCTGGTGAGCCCTTTACTGAATTTAAATACTTACACTTAGTATAAATTAGATCAATTTCAGATAAGTGCAATTTTGAAGCATCATTTAATAGACAACCCAATAACTCAAACAATTCTTGATCTAAAATCAAAGTACCCTTAATTGTTTTTACATAGGCATGTGAACTTGATCTATTATCAATATGAAACCAATAATCTTCTTTTTTAGACCAACTAGATCTAATTAAGTCGTTACTAGCTGAGTTTTTCCCTACTCTAATTTCTAAGTTCTTAAAAAATATTTGTTCATATTCACATTTTTTTGATGAAGATTGCTCTTTGTTAGAATATTTCCATACAGGCATTTTACTTTTAGGTAAATTAACAATTTCCTGATCTTCTTTTAATAGATCAAGCTCTTTTCTTGTACTTTCAAGCCTTTCTTTAGCAACGATCCTACCTCTTTTTAATTTCTTCAATCTTTCAAAAAGTTTATCTCTTTTTTGATAAAACTTCATTCCATATAACTTCAGTTTTACCCAATTGAATTTGAAATCATCATCAATTTTAGTTGCATTAATTATTTCTTTTTCAAAATTTTCAATTATTTTTAACTTATCAATATCTTTTTCTATGGCCTTTATTTTTTTAGTTAATTTCTTTTTTTTCTTCCCAAAGCTCTTATCTCTTTTTAACTTAGAGAGATATTCAAAATATAAATCAATACTTTCATTTGTTGGGCCCTTTGTTTGATCTATACTTTTTCTTCCGACTTCATCGAAATATTCAAATGCATTATTATTTATTTCTACTTTATTATCAAAACTCCAAGATTTTATAGCTTTGTTTTCAGAAGTTACTTCGTGAACAAAATAAACCTCATGGCCTTTGAAGAAGTATAAAAATTTAGATTTCACATCGCCTTTCTGCAATCTAAAACAAATACACCTGTCTAAGCTGTCGATTTCAATTGAGGTTATAAAGTGATTTCGAAAATGTTTACGCAAATATTCCAAATACTTATCTTTGACCCTATAAATAGAGGGTAATTGCTTATTTTCACAGGCATATAGTCCGCTCCATGATCCCCCTCTTGAAATATATAATTGTATATTTTTTTTATTTGCCCTAGTGTATATAACAATGAAATCTGGAGAACTATATATCTTCTGAGCTTGAATAGCCTTCTGATCCCCTGTAATATGGGAATAATTTTTAACTTGGGAATATAATTCATTGTAAGTCATGGACACAAACTTATTATATAACAATAAATTTCAACAAGATATCGATTGGTCAGTAATAGAGGAACAAATTTGCTCTAACTGTAGATTTCTTGAGACACTCGTCCAATTCAGAAATGATAAAACAAAATACTCAACAAATTCGATAAATAATTATTATAATTTAATAGAGTTTATACTTGAAAAGTTTGATTACTATAATGACACAATAAATGATTCATTATCTCTAATACAAACAAATGACCCCGATTCTTTGACTTTTAAAAAGCTCAAGAAAAAGAATCTACTTACTCTCCAGGAAATAAATTCAATTGTTATTTCTTTAGAGCTTTATAAGTTCTCCGTTAATCATCTTCAAGAAAACATAAAAGTTTTCTCATATAATATACCTGAAGAATTTCTTCATGCATTCAATTCTAAAATCTCAAAAACACTTAGATCTTTTGTTTCAGAAGAAGGAGAAGTAAATTTTAAAAAGCATCCCAAACTGAAGACTATTTATAACAAAATTGAAAAGCTAGAAGATGTGATTAAGGAGAATATAAAAGCTATTTTTACTGATAATAAGATTAAAAAAGTGATTCAAATTAATCAATATGATATTTTCAATGATCACTTTGTCATTCCTATAAAATCAGACTCATATAGCACACAATTTGGAAGGATATTGGGTCGATCTAACTCAGGAGCAACTTTATTGGTTGAGCCTTCAAAGATTAAATCACTAAATAGTGAACGATTAGAAAAAATTTTAGAACTTGATAAAGAGATTTTTAAAATTCAAAAGGATTATTGTGACTATATTTTTGAAAACATCAAATTTATACAACCATTAAGACATTTTATTCTCGAGCTAGACTTGTTACTAGGTAAAACTAGATTCATTAATGAGTTTGGCCTTACTAGGCCAAATTTCTGTGAAGAGGAAAAAATTCAACTTAAAGAATTTTTCAACCCTCTAATCGATGAACCAATTAAAAATGATCTTTTATTTCAAAAAGAAAAGCAGACACTAGTTATTTCAGGTCCAAATGCAGGTGGAAAAACTGTATTTTTAAAGACTATTGGATTGATTTATATATTTATTAAGAAAAGAATGTTCATTCCTGTTTCTCATGCTGAAATCAAAGATTTTTCATCTATATTTTACATCGGAAACGATAATCAAAATATAATTGAAGGAACTAGTTCGTTCACCTCTGAAGCTAAATTTATTTTAAAAACAATAGAAAGCTTAGACGAATCAAATTTAATTATTATTGATGAAATTTTCAATAGTACATCTTCAGATGAGGCTTCAGCCCTCTCAATGGGAATATTAGAATACTTACATGAAAATAATTTCCCTGATACAAAAGTAATCTTTTCTACCCATCACCATGACTTAAAGATAAAGACTAATAAGCTTGATTATATTGTATCTGCTCATATGGCATTTGAACCAAAAACATTTCGGCCTCTATACAAATTAATTCTAGATGGACCAGGACCATCCAATGCGATTGAAACTATCTCTAAAATATCTTCAAATTCATCAATCCTAAACGACATTGTATCAAAGTCTAGAAATCACATTTCTAAAATTAAAGTTGCTTATGAAGATGAAATCAATAAATATTCAAAGCTTTCAAATGAGCTTGAGAAAACTATTGAAGAAAATAATAAATTAAAAGCCGACTTAGAAAAAAAGAAACATAATTTTGAAAATGAAATAGAATTTATTAAAAATAATAGAATAAAAGAGGAAAAAGCTATTCTTCGAACAAAGATAAGAAAGACTCAGACATTAATTGATACAATCAAAAAATCATCAAATATTCAAAGTAAAAAACAACTCCAAAAAGAACTGGATTCTATAAAAATAAATGACGAAATTAAATACGATGTAAATAAACAGACTCAAATTGATTATATCATTGGAAAACAATATATGTGCTCCATACTTAATGATAAGTGCAAACTAGAACAAATTGATAAGAAAAAGAAATTAGCTAAGGTTACATATAGAGGAAAACATATGAGTTTGCCTCTAAATACCTTATTTGAAACTAAACAAAGTAAACAAGAAATTAAAGTTTCTTTTTCCAAAACTAATTCATCTTCAGTTGAAATAGATTGTAGAGGACTTAGAAGAGAAGACTTTTTATCATTAGCAGAAACATCAATTTTAAATTTAATCAATGGTGATATTCCATTCTTACGTGTAATCCATGGACATGGAGATGGAATTCTCAAAAAAAGCTTAAGAGAAATATTAAAAAATTATGCAGATCTAGACTGGGGACCAGATGAAGGTAATGATGGCTCCACACTAATCAAATTAAAATAATAATTTTATTTTATTGGCGTACCTATTCTCCAAGGACGAAACTTAAACGCATGTTCACCAAATGGAAAAATCATAGAAAACCAAACGAGGATTGCCTCACCTTTTACGTATTCAAAAGGAACATAACCCCAAAACCTAGAATCATAGGAGAAATCTCTATTATCACCCATTACAAACAGCTGTCCCTCAGGAATAACTTGTTGCTCAAAGTCTGTTTTATAATAATTTTCAGTATCTTGTTGAATTGTGTGAGTATGTTCACCAGTCATAGTCTTATAAAATTTTAAATTGTATTCAAGAAACTTATCGTCCATATCGGCCATAATTTCTTTACCTGGAATTTCTTCAGTTTTTATTGGCTTATTATTAATAAAAACTTCTTTATTTCTAATTTCAATTGTATCACCAGGAAGGCCAACAACTCTTTTTATATAATTTACACTTTTATCTTTAGGATATTTAAAGACAACAACATCACCTCTTTTAGGTAAATCAGATTTTGTTACATAGATTGGATCACTGAACCAGTCAGAAAATGGAACCTTAAAACCATAGGCCATTTTATTTACTAAAATAAAATCACCAATCATTAAAGTTGGAATCATTGAACCCGATGGAATTCTAAATGGTTCAAAGAAAACAGATCTGAAGATTAAAACTCCTACTAATATTAAAGTAATTGATTTTGCTTCTTTTACAAATTTTTCTTTTTTGGATAGATTTAAATCTTCCTCTTTGACTTTCTTTTTCCAAAACATTTTTTTCGCCTTTGAGCTATCTAACTTCTGCTACTGTTTTTTGAATTGGTTGAACTTTACGATAATAATATTCTATAATTTTATTTGCAAGATATGTAGATTTCACATACCACTTTTTTATATTTACATTCATCACACTAATAGAAATTCCGGAATCTAAGTTCTTATACTTTGGTTTAGCGTATGCTACAAACCAATCTCTTTTTCCAAAGGGCACACCGCCAGTTATAGTTCCTGTTTTTCCACCAATTTCTAAAAGTTTTTTCACTCTCCGCGTCATTCTTCGAAATCCACCTCTTGCTGTACCTCGCTTAACAGTAGATTCCATTAACTCTTGAAGTTCTTCAGATGTTTGCTCTTGGATAACTCTTTTTTCCCCATGAGAAAAAAGCTCTATTTCTTTACCCGAATCTTTTTCAATAATTCGATCAATAATACTTGGATATTTTAGAACACCATCATTTGCAACAATAGAAGCAATTACAGCCCCATGAATGGGACTCATTAATGTCTTTCTATTAAATCCTGATGCAAGTTCGGCCAGATTATATTGATCTTCAGGCATATTAAATACTGACGTAGGTAAATAAACATCATTCATTAATTGTGTATTGAATCCAAACTTATTGGCCATTTCAAAAATTTCTTGTGCTTTAATATTATTAATAGCAACTTTTCCAAATATAACATTATTAGAAAATGCAAATGCTCTTTCAAATGATTGATACCTTTTCCATCTTTTAGGCTCTTTCAATTGATACTTATATAATGTAGTTGATTTTCCACTAAAGGCTATTTTTGATTCAATATCTATTTCATCTTTTTCAAGTAATTCAGCACTTGTAATAATCTTAAATACGCTTGCTGATGGATGTGTACTAGTGAATGGTAATAAATTATTTGTTTTATTTCCATTACGCTCATAACCGATTGCTGCGAGAACTTGTCCCGAGTTATTATCGATTACGGTTACTGAAGAGAAATCTGATCTATATCTTTTTAATAACTTCTTAATGTATTTAGAGAGTTTTTCATCTATTGAATATTTAAGAACAACTTTCTTATCATCAATAACAGCTTCACATGGAAAATCTTTAGACTCTATAAAAGAATTACTTAACTTATTTCTAAGATCCTTTTTCATTCTTTTGATATGTTCTAATTGGGCCCTTTTTTCATTCTCTTCTATTTTTTTAATTATAGCATTTGTAATGCCATAAATAATGGCACCCAAAACTATCGCACTCGAAAATATAATTTTTACTTTTTTATTAAACATATTTTACTAATTATGCCTTATAACCTTTCGCTATGACAAAAAATTCTTTACTCACACTTCTAGTTGATTTTGGCTTCAAAAATTCAAAGCTTTTAAACAATTTTTTTTGTTCTTTTAGATATTGTTGTGCTTGGTTACTATCAAATACTTTTATAACCAAGTTTCCTCCATCTTTTAAAAATACAGGTAATAAATGAAACACCATTTCCACTAGGTTTAAACTTCTGTCTTGGTCAACAGATTTAATTCCAGTTGTATTTGGTGCCATATCTGAAAGAACGACATCAAACTTATCACTTTGTTCTAAGTCGCTAACATCCGCCACATCAAAAATACTTTTTTCAAAAAGTTTAACATTTTTAATATGCATGAGTTTTTTATTTAAAGGTCTAATGTCTATACCTACAACTTGCCCATCCTCGCCTATTTTTTGGCTTGTGTATTGAATCCATGAACCTGGGTGATAACCAAAATCTACAACAGTATCTGATTCTTTCAAAATTTTATATTTTTTATCTATTTCTTCTAATTTATAGATACTTCTGGCCAAGTAATTATCTTTTTTGGCCTTTTTAAAATAATGATCTTTAACTTTAAAGCTCATATAAACCCACTTAAACTCAAGACGCTCTCATTTCCCAATGCTTTATCTTATATTTTTTAATCTTCGAAGATAATGTCACTTTATTAAGTCCTATTTTCTCTGAAGTTTTATTTATTTTACCATTATTTTGTTTTAATGCGTTATAGAGGTATTCTTTCTCAAAACTTTCTAATGCTAAATGAAATCGATCAAGTTTATTATAATTCGACTCATTTTCTTGTTCTTTCTTAAGCTCAGGAAGTCTATTTAACAAAGTAAAATACTCAAAAATATATTTCAATTCTCGAAAATTACCGGGAAAATGATAGTTTTTCAATTGCTCAATTTGCAAATCTGAAAGTTTATAGAATGAATCCTTAAATATATTTTTAATTGCACCTAATTTATACTCTAAGCTAGAGTTTAATTTAGGCAAATTTACCTTAAAGGCCTTTATTCTATAATATAAATCCTCTCTAAACTCTCCTTGGGCCACCATTTTTTCTAAATCTTTATTAGTTGCAACAATTATTGTCCCTTCAAAATTTTTTTCAATTGTGGCACCTACTGGAGTATATTTTTTTTCGTCTAAAACTTTTAAGAGTTTTAACTGCATAACCTTAGATATTTCCCCAATTTCATCTAAAAAAAGTGTCCCATTATTAATCTTTTCTAAGTAACCTTGTTGGTTTTTAGAAGCTCCAGTAAATGAGCCCTGAATATGTCCAAATAATGTCGACTCAATTAACTGATCTGGCAAACTACCTAAATTTACTTCAATAAATGGCCTTCGTTTTCTATTAGATATATTGTGAATTTTCCTTGCTAGTCTAGTTTTTCCACTACCACTAGGGCCATAAATCCAAATTATACTTTTAATTCTTGCTAAATTTTCAATTTTTTCCATAACCAATCCTCCATTGAGGCAGGATTAAATTATTTTACTTAAATAAAGAATTTTAATTTTTTAAATGAAAATATTTTTTTAAATCTGAAAAATACTTCTCAACATATCAAGGTTTTCCGGGTGGCACCATAATATCGGTCCATCTAAGCGCGTTTCATTAAACTCATCAACAACTTTCCCATTCATAAAACAAACAAAGTTTCTATCATTTAAAATAATATTTCCTGCAGCAATATCCCATATATTTTTTGGTCTAAGCGTTATCACAAAATCACAGGCCCCAGCTCCCAAAAGTCCGAGCTTAAATGCAATACTTCCCCTTGGAGCTAAAGCAATCTCAGAAGACGTTACATAATTGTACTTACCCCTAATCCACTCACTATTAGATACCAACCCTAATAACTTCTGATCTCTATTTTTTTTAGGAGCTATGAAACTTTGCCAGTTTGAAATTTCAAATTGTGTATATGGGTTATAGATCCATCCATAATTATCATTAAAATTTTGTGAATTTAGCAGAGCAATAGAAACAGCACACTCTTGCAACCCTCTTTCTAATTCTCTCGTTCCATCTATTGGGTCTACTACAATTGCAGGATAAGAAAGCTCATCAAATTCTTCTTCACTGTAGAAGCATAATTCAAATTCAGAAAACTCTTCCTTAACTATTTCAGATATTTCAATATCAACTTGTGTCACAATTGAAGAGTCACCTTTTTGAGTAGCTTCTCCGAGCTTTTTTATTAGCTCAGAACTATTAAAAAGTGCCACTACCCTACGTTTTATGTTTTTTATTTGATTTTCAAAATCATCTAAATCCATACTATTCCTCTCGGATTTTCTTACAATATTTTACAAAAAAACTTCTCTTTTTTACTTTTAGCTATTGACTTAGAATATTTACTCACAATTTCTTTCTAGTTTTCCACATTTTTACAATGCAATAGCAAAATTATCTGTTTAGTTAAAATTATTAAAAATTTCCAGATTTTCAGTTACTTAGCATAAACGTTAACACAATGCTAACACTAGCTTAATCTTAGCACTTCTATTTTCAACAAGAAAAATAAAGTTATTCACAATCTATTTTGATTTTAATGCAATATGTATCTAGAGATTACATTCTCTAACATTAAAGCTTAAGATCGCCTTAAAGTTACTCTTCTGTCGAATAGATACTAATTTCACCATTTTCATCAATTGAGCAAACATGTAGTTCTTTACAATTAATTCCGCCAAATTCAATCAAATTGGTCAACAACTTTATGTCACCAGATTCTGGATCAACATAATAAGTAGGGTTTGAATTTGAAATTGTTTTGTTTAACTCTAACGAATTTAGAAAATTGTGAAAAAGCCCTTTAGTAATTCCAGTCTTAAACAGGCTTGGCTCCCATGTAGTTGGTAAACTCCTCATGAGTTTACTTACTTCTTAAATTATACATGAAATATCAACTTTTGTATTAAAAGTTTTTTAAAAACCTTGCTAAGATTTTAACTCGACCTTCAATATGAGAGTCAGCTAAACAAATGATTATATAGATCGCATAAATCATATTACGCTTTGACCTCAATCTAGTAATCGATTGAAAGATTAATTCAATTGGTAGCAAACTAAATAAAACAACTGGCCACATAAATCCAAAAGTTTTCACAATAGAATGGTCACAGAAAAATGACAAAAGAAAAACAAAGAAAAAACTAATTAAAATTTGCTCTAGTTTTTCTATATCAAAGTTAAATCTATTAATAACTGAATTATTTTGAGATATATATTTCATTCCAATGATAATTAATCCAAAAATACTTAATGAGTAAAAAGCTTTTCTAGTAATTATATTTTTAAAATAGGAGAGATGTTCGAAATGAAATATTTCTATATGTTCAATAAAGGCTGAATCTGAAAACAGACCTACAATAACAGATAAGATTATACCAAAACTAGCATATTTTATAACCTGTCTTTTAAACCACATTGTTTTTTCTTTTATATAAAGTTGAATGAACAATGCTAAGTTTATTACTCCCACTATAGACCAAAAACTATTTATCAAAGATCCATAATAAATAATTAAGCCTAGAAACAATCCTGATCTATAAGTAGATGACTTTGCTGCCCATAATGTACTCCATATCCACAACAATAAAAATGTTGCTGCAATGGAATCTGAAATATTTGCTGCTAGAATTTTAGAGAAACTCCAAGAAGAAATTAACGCAAAGACTCCAAGAAGTGACAATCTTCGTGAAACTAAAAATCTGAGTAATCCGTATAAACATAAAAGAAACATGCCACAACCCACAACATAAAAGTGTAGGGAAGTTGCCATTCTAAATAGTGATGGGTACTTCCAAAATGGAATGTATGAAACACTTAAAAAATTCCAATACCATGAATTAATATTATTCTTAGGGTCAAAAAAAAGTTTTAGCGCTTCAAAATTATTTAGCTCTGGAACTTGTGGAATGGAAATAAAAAACAGTGCACATATTAAAGCGAGAAGTGTTTTTTCAAATGAATCCAAATAACGAAATTCAGAAAAGTTTGAAGAAACTGACTCTTCTATAATCTTTCCTCGAGTTGGCCATGAATAAAATAAACCCAATGCGCCCCAAGTTACCCAAAAAACATTATAAACCCATTTGAAAGGAAGAAAATTTACGATATTGAAATAGATGATCATAAAAATCATCCCTAATAGAAGCCTATAGATAACTCTATCAATAGATGAGTTCACTCGGTAGTATATTTTTAACCTATGATCTATCTCCTTACCCAAGAGAAACCATTGACCCATCATAAACATCAGGTATCCACTCATAACAGATACCTCTAATAGGGGAGATAAACTAACTGACTTTTGAAGCCAAATAGGAATTAAAATGAATGAGAAGTAGCTAACTATTCGATATAAAAAGAATTTTGACTTTAAATAGATAATACCTGATTTTTTTTCTAAAGCTTTTTCCATAATACCCGATTAGATTTGTACAACACTCAAACCCCATAAAAGTTTCACTCGAATTGGCCGACATTAGTCGGCCTTTTCTTTTTGAGTTAGTACATTGTACAAGAAATACCTAAAATTACGAATTCTAAACAGTTTACAAACTAGCAATATATTCCATTAGAAAAGAAAAAACTTTAAATATGCTAGCATTAAAACTGGAGAAAGTGGGTTTAAGGATTAAACCGACAATTGATATCAACTATCATGGAGGATAAGTTTGAGTATCTCTTTTGGATCTATAAATACAGGCCTGCCAAAAGATATTGTTAAGCAAATTATGAAAGCTGAACGAATTCCCCTTCAAAATATGGAAAAAAGAAAAGGTAATGTCGAGGCCAAGAAAACATTAGTGGAAGAACTAATCTCTCTCGTTAATGGAGTACAAGGAGATATTGCTAAAAACTCAAACTCAAGAAGTCTTAGAGAATTAAAAGTTGATACGAATGAATCTCTCGTAGGTGTTGCATTAGATAAAAATGTCGCTGAGCCAGGAAACTATCAACTCGAAATAGTTCAATTAGCTCAAAAATCTTCTGCAATGAGTTCTGGATTTGAAGACCGTACCGACAGTTACGTTGGCGTAGGATATATTCAATACACTCTTCCTAATGGTGAGAACAAAGAGATTTATATTGATTCAAATAATTCTTCATTGGATGGAATTGCAAAGTTAATTAATAAAGACACTAATAATGGACTAAGGGCCACTGTTATTAACGATGGAAGTGGAAGTGAAAATCCCTGGAGACTTTTACTTAGTTTAGATAAAACAGGGGATGAGAACTTAGCTGAATTTCCTTATTTCTATTTTGTTGATGGTGAAGATGATCTTTACTTAGAATTTGAAAGAAAAGCTCAAGATGCCAAAGTTAAAATTGATGGCTTTGAAATTGAAGTGGGAGAAAATCAGCTCAAAGATATGATCCCAGGAGCTACAATTGATCTTAAAAAAGCAAAGCCTGGCGAAGAGTTTTCGATTAAAATCAGTGAAGACACTGAAAAAATCACAGAGAAAATAAGTGGTCTAGTTGAAAAACTAAATGCAATTTTAGCATTTATCAAAAAACAAAATACATTAGATGAAAAATCAGACACAAGTAAAACTCTTGGTGGTGATTTAGTTCTACAAAATTTAGAAAGTAGAATTAGAGGTGCTATTTTTAAAGGAATTAAAACCGACAAAGGAATTAAAAGATTTGGCGATTTAGGTGTTGCATTTCAAAGAGATGGACAACTAGCTCTTGATGAAAAGAAATTCAATGCAATGTTGGCCAATGATTATAATTCTGTTTCTCAAATTTTAACGGGAAAGTTTCAAGAGGACGGAACTAAATCTGATGGCTTTATAGATATTTTAGATAATACAGTAACAAGTGTTCTTAGATATCCAGATGGGCTATTACAATCAAGAAGAAGATCACTTAATAGTAACATTGAGCAAATCGATAGAAGAATCGCCCAAAGAGAAAGAATTCTTCAACAAAAAGAAAAAAATTTAAAAGATAAATTTGCAAGATTAGAAAGCACCATTTCAGAAATCAAAAGTCAGGGAGCTGGTATTTCGGCCCTAGGTGCAGCTGCGACAAACCCGGTACAACAATTAGGATAAAATAGAAAATAAGGAGTAAATATGAGTTATGGATTAGGAGCTTACAAAAAAACATCTGTAAACACTGCAAGTAAAGAACAGATACTTTTAATGTTATATCAAGCTGCAATTAAAAATTGTAAAAAAGCACAAGAATCAATTGATGAAAAAGATATTGCAAAAAAAGGTGAGTATATTGGAAAACTGCAAGATATTATCCTTGAACTTCAAAACAGTTTAAATTTTGAAGTTGGTGGTGATGTCGCTCAAGAGTTAGCTTCCCTTTACGACTATATGATGTATGCATCAACGCAAGCGAATATCAAAATAGACAAAAAACCACTAGAAGGAGTTCTTAATGTCTTAACAACTCTCTATGATGGCTGGGCATCAGCAGTTAGGGCCCTTAAAAATCAAAATGCTGGAGCAGAAAAAAATGGATAGCTTATATGAACTACTAATGATCCATATTGATTTATTGGATTATGCTAAAACTCTTTCTTTTAGAATTTTGAAGTTATCAAACAAGGGTTCAATTGAAGAGCTAGAAATTATTGTCGCCAATAGGAATAGGTTAGTTTCAATAATTTCTGAAGTTCAAACAAAAATAGAAGATCTAATATCTCAATTTGATATTAGAAAAGTAAAAAACTCAGATATTGAAATTTTCAAGTCTTGGTCAAATGATGTTAATTCATGGGTTAGAGTAGTTGACGAAATTGATAAGAAAACTCTAGAAGACCTTGAAGAAGCAAAAGAGCAAACTTGCAAAGAAATACTCACAGTTTCGAACCAAAAAAAGGCCATCGGCGGATACAATCTCAACGATACTAAAAAATAAACCGCTAAAAATACTTTATTGACAAGTACGGCCGCAAATAGGGTAATATATATGTGGGTCAAGGATCGACCCATAAACCTTAAGGATGAGGTATTCATGAGCTCAGAAAGTCAAAATGTAATTCCCGTTTTAAAGTCATTTGAAATTCATAATTCAAAGTCTGGTCATAAAACCCCTATTGTGAATGGAATTCATTTACACTCGACTTACAATCCAATTAAAGAAGCTAGTACGTTTGTTAAAAAGTATGAAGAACTTCTAAAAACTAAAAAATATTTTTTAGTTTTAGGCTTAGGTTTTGGTTATCACATACTTCAAGCTATATATAAAATTAGAGAGAATACAAAAAATTTCAAAATGATTATTATTGAACCATTTGAAGAAGTCACTCAAAGTTGTTTAAACTTAAAACTTATTGACCCAAATGAGTGCGAAATTATAACCGCTAAAAAACCAAAAGAAATTTATGAGAACTACTCATTAGTTGAACTTCTTTTAAATTCACCAGGTATACTAGCTCATACCGCATCATTCAATTTAAGCTCTGACTACTTTAAAGAAATTTTAACTTATAAAGCAGCTGTTGATACTAAATCTATTTCTGAGAATATTAATGACAATAATTTAAAAAATTATCTAGATTCTTTTAAAGAGGGAACAAACTTTAACGACTTAATGAACTCTGTTTCTCGTCAAAAAATCAGCCTAGATGAAAGCGAAATTAAAATTAGGTTATTAAACTCAATCATTAGTTAAAGGTAGAAATTATGAAACCAAATAAAACATTAATAATTAATTTATCTGATGACAGTTCTATTTTAACAACCCAATATTTATTAAATAGGAATAAAGGTTTAGGCGAAGTAACCATTTTAACTTTTCAAGAAAACAGAAAAGCGACAGAAGTATTATCTGTAGACAATAGAGTTTATATTGATAGAAAAAAAATACAAAACTTATTCAAAAACAATATTTTTTCTAAATCTATTGCAATAAATGAATTAATCTCAGACTTAAATATTGTTCTCAAAAGTAAGTGGACCAATGTAATAAATTTTTCCAACAATGAAACTTCCAACCTATTAACAACTTTATTGAAATTAGAATTACCTAACATTGAAGTTACAGGAGTCCATTTTGGTGACGACAATGAAAAAATTTACCCCAATAAAAGCACGATCTTATTTGATGAGTTTCAAAACTCTCAATCTAGTCCATTCACTCAACAAGAACTTTTAGTAAAATTGCTCGATGTTAATTTTACTGATCACAAGGAGCCTGAACTAGTACCAAGTGGAGAATATTTATCATCTGTAAAATCTAGCTTTGAAAGAATTAGAGAGAATCAAAGAGTTTATGATAGAGAAGTTAAAATAGCAGGTATACAAATTTTTTCAGAACTAGCAAGTGATAGCTTCGACAAAGATATAATTTTAAATTTAGTAGACAATATTTTAGACAGAAATGATCTTTTCCCCATACTGATCATATCTCACTCTAAAGAACAAAGAGCATTTGCAAAAGACATTAACGAAAGACTAAACAACTCTTTAGTAATTATAGAAGCTAGTTATCAAGCACTATCAGCAGTGGTTTCTAATTTAGATTTACTAATCACTCCTAAATCTGCAACAAAACACCTCGCTGACCTAGTAAAAACGTCAACGATAGAAGTCTCATTTAATAAAGATAATTTATTCAAACAACCATCAATTAGAAATAATAATATATTAATTCATACAAATCAGTTGAAAGCAGTTGATGCTATAATGAATGCTATTGAATTTAAAATTAGTGGCACCAATAACTTTGGATCATCTCACGAAGTTTACCAGGTACAAAATGTAAATAATAATGTGATTTATTTACCATTAAGTAATAACTATATTTCACAGGCAAAATATCTTCTAAGAGAATATAAAAAAATTGCACTTAATCCTGAACTGGGTGTCCCTGACTTAAAATGTGTTAATAAAGAGCTTTTAAAAGAATACTTTGAAGAAGAAAAAATTTGTGCGATGAACATTTTAAAAGACGTTCTATCCTTGTTACGCTCTATTAAAGAATTTAAGAATACTCGACGTTCTCAAAGATTTATTGAATCCACTGACAAGATCTTTGAACATATTAATGAAGAAACAATGTTTTCTCCAATATTAACTCTATTTAAAAACAAATTGGAAAACTTAAAAACTAACAATGTTACTGACTCCATTGCGCTAATTGAACAATATACCTATGATCTAAAAAATGAAATTCAACTCATTTTAAACAATATCAAAGGAATTGATATTCAGGACAAAAATGAGGTCAAGGAAAGCACACTATGATATCTAATGAAACTCAGGATGAGATAAAAAAAAGCTTATTGGAAATAAGTGAAAAAAAGAAAAAACAAGAAGATTTAAATAAAGAGGAAATGGCCATTTTACTTTTAAGTGCGTTAATCGAGGAGGAGTTTAATGGGAGCTTCTAAAAACTTCGATATTCCACTGAAAACCAAGGAAACTGACTCTAAAAAAAGAGTTGCAATAATGCAGCTTACAAGAATTGGCGACATTATCCAAACAACTCAAGCTGCTCAGGCATTAAGAGAATTTAATGAAAATATTGAGTTAATTTTTATTGGAAGAAAGAAGTTCGCCGAAGGACTTCTCTTTTTATTAAATAAAACTTTTGATCATGTTTTTCTTATTGATATTAATCAAACAATATCTAATTCAAAAGATAATACTTTAGTAAGCCTTGTTAAATCTTTAAATGCTGAAATTGAAGAAATAAATAAACTCCAAATAGATGTGATGGTAAACCTATCATTTTCTAAAACATCGAGCTATCTAGCGAATCTAATTCAATCTAAGCATAAACTTGGTGTTCATGCTGACCAACAACTCAATCAGGTTGTTCAGGATTACTGGTCCCAATACATTTATTCCAATGTCATGGGAGATAACTTAAGTTCGTTTAATTTAATTGATATATATAAAAGTATATTGGGTGTTCCACAAGATTTTATTGAGTCTAGGTTTAAGCAACAAATAAACTTTCTAGATTTAAAAAAACAAATTATTTGTCATCCTTTTTCATCTCTATCTAAAAAGAGCTGGGATACAAAAAAATGGACAGAAATTGTGTACTCAGCCTTAAAGGAAAACCCTCAGCATAAAATTATACTTGTAGGTCATGGAGAATCTGAGGAAAAAACAGTTTTAGATATTATAAATGCTCCAATTTTGAAACAATTTCAAAATAGAATAGAAAATAAAGTTGGAACCCTAAAGATAGAAGAACTTTATTCTCTTATTAACGAAAGTCAGCTAACACTTGGACATGATTCAATGGTCATGAACCTAGCATCATTAACTAGTACAAAAGTAATATGTTTAGCCCTGGGAACAGTAAGGCCGGTTGAAACCGCTCCATATTCGCCACAATCAATTGTACTATCTCCAAGAACAAATTGTTTTCCTTGTTTTCCAGATGACAAATGTGACTATTATCAGTGTCACAAAGACATTCCTTATAAAGTTGTGAATACTGTATTAAATCTAACTATAAAATCTATAGAACTTACTAATGATGTAATGGTCAAAGAACTATCGATGTTTCATTTATCCTCTGTAAAAATATCTATTGTAAAGTTTTCTGAAATTGGATTTTTATATTTAGATAATATTTTAGACAGTGATTTAGACACTAGAGATATAGTCAGAACTATAAATAGAGTTGGATGGCTTTATAATTTTACAGAAAAAGAAGAAAGAGTTGATTTCCCTAAACTTACTAAAACAACTTATCCTGCTCTTGTAAACCAACTAAAAGGAATTCAACAGCTTTATGAACTTTCAGAATTTGGAAAAAAATATTCTAAATTTATATTAAGTGAGATTTCTTCCAACACTCCTGATATTAACAAAATCAAAGGATACTCAAACCGTATCGATGAAATTGATAAATTACAACAATTAGTGAAACAAGCTCATCCACTACTTAACCCAATAATAAATTACTTTACTGTTGTGAAGGCCAATATTGCTGGAAGTAATATTGTTGAAATGACTGAGAACTTATTTGTTTCATATTGTGAATATTCAAACTTATTAAGTGTTAATTATGAACTTATTGAAGCAACTTTATCTGAACATAAAATGTTAAGTGAGAGAAACCTAACTCAAAGGAAATAATATGGCCGAAGTCATTTTAAATGGGAAAACTTTTAAACATTCAAAAAAGTATTTAAAAGATTTAATTGTAGAAGTTGAAAATGACAGAAGATTAATCACAAAATTAAAGGCCAACAATCAAGCACTAGATACCAAAAAGCCGGAATCTCTAAACCTTAGTCTGTCAGATTTTGATTCAATTGAAATTGATACATCTTCCACACTAGACCTTGCTATAGATGCCATTGACTCATGTAGTAAATATATTCAGCATGTAACTCAAAAGATACAAAGTTTAATAGAATTATATGCAAAAAATGACACAGAGAATGCAAACATTTTATTTAATGAAGTTTTAGAGACCCTAGACCTGTTTATTCAACTAGTTGCAAAAATCTATAAAACATTAAAATTATATTATCCAAAGACAATTATAAAAAGTAGGACGATCCAAGATTTAGAAATTCACTTGCTTTCAGTCCTAAAGGCCCTTTTGCCTGCTAAAGAAAAAAACGATATTATTATGCTCCAAGATCTTCTTGAATATGAGCTAATGGATAATCTAACGCAATGGAAAATAAAGGCCTTACCAGAACTGAAAAACTATCATCAAGTATAAGCCAATCTGGCCTATCTAGTGATTCAAATTTAGGCCAAAAAAAAATCCAAAATTTTTTTAATTCTCAAAGAGAGAAAGCTGAGTCCCTTAAATATGCAGACTCAAAAAAAGAAAAACTTTTAAATCAATATGTTAATACAATAAATCGTAAAACCATAAATTTTTCAAAACAATTTCCGGACTCATTAGTATATAAGTTTAGTAAAATTGAAAAAAAAATAGAAACATTAGAAACCTTTCCAAATCTTTTACTCAAATCAGTTTTTAAAGAATTCGATACCTGCCAAATTATTGTACATCAAAAAGGGGATAAAGTTGTTCAATCTTTTTCAAGCAACAAGAGTAGTAATATAAAGAAGGAAACTTTTCCTACAAAAGAATTTAACAAAGTATTTACAACTATAAAGAAAAGCAAGCATAAAAAATTTGATCAAAGCAAAATCACCTCATCAATTTTAAATTTCGTCGGTCATTTTTTAGCCGATAATATAGAAACTGATCAATATAACTTAGTTATATCAATTTCTAGAAATGGCTTTTTACCACTTGATAAATCAGAAAGAGATACCTTTAAAACTGGATTAAATTTTATAAAAAGTTATTTAGAGTTACTTGCTTTAAACAATAACACTAACATTTTAAATATATTATACAGGTTAAGTTTTAAGTATTACCCCATGCCCCTTTCGTTAGTTAAAAATGAACTTGTGATTTTATCAAATGATAAATATCAAATAGAAAACAAGGAAAAATTAAATAAAGTAGAAACTAAAGTAAATGACCATTTTCAAATTTGTGAGTTCATCAATTATAAGGACCTTAGCTCATCGATAATACATGATGAAAAGATCAAATTATTGGGAGAGCTGTTAAACACTTTAAAACATGAACTTTCAAATCCCCTTTTTGGATTGCAACTCTCGTCTGAAATTTTAAAAAGTGAAAAAGAAAACGAAGACGAACTAAATATTGTTCAAGAATTAGAAACTTCTGTAACTAGGTGCCATGATATAATTCAAACTTTTAGCTCACTATCTAGTGAGAATGAAGATGATCAAGAATTTAATCTAGAAGATTTAATAAACGAAATTTTTCTATTTTCTAAAAGTGCTACTAAGCCAATTAAAAAATTATTAAATTCTAATTTAGAAAATAAAATTGTAAGTGGACACTACACTGTATTATTCCAGATTATTTTTAATCTAGTTGTAAATGCTGCTCAAGCTATCAAAGAGTCTACACTAGTAGACTATGAACAGTTTATAAAAGTTAATTTATCTGAGTATGAATCTCATTTTTCAATTATGGTAATTGATTCCGGCCCCGGTATACCACAAGAAAATCAAGACTTAATTTTTAGACCTTTTTTCACAACTAAGAAATCAGGAAACGGACTGGGACTAAGTATTTGTAAGGCCCTTGCCAAGAAAATTGGTGCCGATCTAGACTACTCATTAAATGAAGGTAAAACCTGTTTTGAGGTTAAACTCAAGAAATGAAAATATTAATAATAGAAGACGAAATATTAATTCAAAAATCTTTAACACTTATGCTTAAGAAAAAAGGTATCGAAGTTGATGCAACAGCATCTGGTAAGGAAGCGATCAAATTTATTAATAACAATAATTATGATCGTATTATTTGTGACCTAATGTTAAATGACATAACAGGTTTTGATATAATAGAAGAATCGAAAAAAAAATTTAATGCTGACGAAATAAAAAATAAATATATCATCATCACGGCATACAGCTCTGAACAAACTTTAGAAAAAGCTTCAAAATATGGTTGTCGTGTTTTATCAAAACCATTTAAGTCAATGCCAGAGGCTATTGATGTATTTATAAAAGGTGGACTAAGTTGATTAACGGTAAACAAATTAAAAAAGTTGCAATTGTATTAAGGCCAAAAAATCATAGTGATTTTGAAAGTATTATTCCGACTCTTGTTAAATGGCTTACGAGAAGAAAGAAAAGTGTCTTTTTTTTAATTACCGAAAAGGATAGAGTTGAAAAATTTGTTAAATCAAATGCTAAATTAATTGAATACATAGACTTTAAAGATTTAGCTAAAATTGATCTAATAATTTCCCTTGGTGGTGATGGTACTCTAATTGGACTTTCCAGAAGAGCAAAATCAACATTTCCACCAATTTTTGGTGCAAATCTGGGAAAACTTGGATTCGTCACTGAGTTTTCTAAGGTAGAGTTGTTTGAAGAGCTTGAGCATTTATTAACTAAAGGTAAAGAGTTAATGAGTGTTAATCTTTATTGCGCTGAAATTTTTTCCAAAGGAAAATCTGTTTCAAAAAGCTTTTTTGTAAATGATGCAGTATTAAGTAAGAATGATTTATCAAGAATGTTTACACTATCTCTTGATATTAATGACGAACATGTTTATAAATTATCTGGTGACGGATTAATCGTTAGCTCACCTCTTGGATCTACTGCTTATTCACTTGCTGCAGGTGGGCCAATTATACATCCACTTGTTTCAAGTATGGTTTTAACACCTGTTTGCCCTCACAGCCTAACACATAGACCGATTGTGATTCCAAACACTAGTAAAGTTATGATTCAAAACTTAGAAACCAATGAAAATATTATGCTGACCTTAGATGGACAAGAAGGTATTTCGATTGGACCAAAAATGAAGGTATTAATAAGCAGAAGTAAGACGAAAAACATAAAATTGGTAAAGAATAATAACAAAGCATTCTTTCACACATTAAAAGAAAAATTAACTCATGGACGTAGGAACTAAAATGACAAATAAACTTTTACTTAAAACATTAAGTATTCAAAATTTTGCTACATTTGAAAGAGAAGTCGTTAATTTCAAAACTGGTTTTAATACAATCATAGGTGAAACAGGTTCTGGAAAAAGTTTAATATTAGATGCGCTAAACTTAATTTTAGGAGAAAGGGCAGATAAAAAGCTCATTAGAAAAGATAATGATTTTGCAATAATTGAAGCTTGTTTTGAGGCCAAAGGCCAAGAAATACAAAATTATTTTAATGACATTGACCACCCTTTTGATAACAATGAAATAATTATTAAAAGAGTTATTTACAAGTCGGGTACATCAAAATCATTTATAAACTTTCAAACTTGCTCTCTTAACCTTTTAAAAAAAATAACTAAAAGATATGTCGACCTAGTTGGTCAATTTGAAAACCAAAAACTACTCAGCTCTAATTACCAATTGGTTTTACTAGATTCTTACGCTGGCTTGAGTGAACAAAGACAGAAGTATAATTTACTATATAACAAGCTACAAACACTTGAACAAGAGTATGAACAATTACTGATTCAAAACCAAAATTCGTTACAAAGAGAAGATTTTTTAAAATATCAATTAAATGAAATCGAAGAGTTGTCTCCATCTCTTAATGACGAGGCAAATTTAATCAAAGAAAAAGACAACATTATAAGGCTTCAAACTAATTCCTCTTCGATTGAAGAAATTAACAATCATTTAACTGAAGGTGATGAAAATGTTTTAAATAAACTAAAATTCATTCAGAAAAAATTATTTAACTTAGATGCCGATGAAGAAGTTTCAAATCACATTTCTAATGCAATTTCAGAAATAGAAGATTTATCATATTTACTGGCAAAGTCATTTTCTCCATTTGAATCTGAAGATCAACTAAATAAGATAATTGATAGACTAGATTCCTACCAAAAATTAAAAAGAAAACATGGGGGAAGCATTGAATCCTTACTAAACTCATACAAAAGCTATAAAGATGAGTTTCATGAGTTAAAGAATATAGACAACACCTTAAAGAGCTATGAAGAAAAAATCTCAGACCATAAAGAGCAATGTTATGCCCTAGCTCATGACCTACATAAGGCACGAGTTAAACATGCTGAAAAACTCTCACTTGCTCTTAGCGCTAATATTCAATCTTTAAATATGAAAGGTGCTGAAATAGTAGTGTCATTAAAAGAGCTAAATCATCTAACCAAATTTGGTGTTAGCCATATTTCTTTTGAAGCACAAACAAATCCAGGAGAGGGTTTTTTTCCAATGAAAGAAATTGCTTCAGGAGGAGAGCTTTCTAGAATTTTATTAAGCATGAGAAAGGTACTTTCTTCTAAGGATAGTGTGTCAATTTTCTTATTTGACGAGATTGATACAGGCATAGGGGGAGATACTGCTCTTAAAATTGGAAAGTCTTTGATTGATGTTTCAAGTTCATCGCAAGTTATTGCTATTACTCATCTACCTCAGATAGCGAACTTTGCAACAAATTTAATTCATGTTGAGAAAAATCAAATAAAGGGAGAAGGTGAGGTGAGGACTATTTCAAAAATTAGTCATATAAATTCTTCCAATAAAAAAGCATTTATTAGTAATATGAACCCAATTCAATAATCATGAGTAATCTTAAAAAAGAAGACATATTTAAAAAGCTTAGCAAAAAGGAAAGAATTTATACTATAGATTCAGTAGTCAAATCTAGATCAGAGGTCACTATTTTCCAAAAGGGAACTCAAAAGAAGACGACATTAAAGGCCTATGACCACGCTCCAAGAGAAAACAAAATTTTTCTTTCCAATTTATATGGCAAAGCAAATCAATTTTTAAATGCTATTTTAAATTTTGAAAGTAGAAATGTTCACTACTTTGCAAAAGGAAAACTTATAAAAGTTGATAACGAAAATCTAGAATTTGTTTATACCGATGAATTTTATAAATGTGAACAGAGGAAAAACTTTAGAATTTCAGCTGATGATTTAAAATCTTTTTCTATTAAGATTGATGGAACTATTTACAATGGCCACGATCTTTCAGTGGGAGGAGCTGCTCTTAGTGTGGAAGGTATTTCAAGCTTTCCGAATAAGATTGGTGATAAATTAGAAAACGTAACAGTCAATTTCAACAAAATTTCTATTCAAGTTCCAAACTCAATGGTTATTCATAGAACAGAAATTTATAAAGAAAATAGTGAAATGAATTTATTTAAAATAGGAATTAAGTTTTTGGACTTAAATGAATCTGAGGAAGGTCTAATTTTTAGGGAATTAAATCAATCTCTTTTCGAAACTTTAGGCTAGTATGCCAATAATATGAGTAGGTCTTTTTCTTAAGAACCCTTTACTATCTTAAAAACACATGAATAAAATCAAGAGTTTAAGACTAAAAAAGTGAAATTCTACATTATTACTTGGATATATTTTCCTAACCTTTCATAATTAATAGAGTTTCTAATTTTAGTATTGAAAAAAACCGATTTTAGGGTGTGATGGAAAAATCTAAAAGTATTTTCTTTATTTCAATTTTGTTTTTCGCATTTGTGGCCGTAATTTTTCCACATTCAAATACATATGGAGCAAAACCTTGCGGTGAAGATCATGTCAAACAGGCACAACCTCTTCCGGGAACGCTAAATAGAATTTCAACAATAGTTGACTCTGTTAATTGTAATGACCCAAGATTTTTACTAGACTTTGATTCTACACAAAAAGCATGTGACTGTTTATTTAAAACAAAAAAACTAGACGAACAGTTTTTTCAAAAAGCATGTCAGATAGGTCAAGATTTTAACAAAGTCGAAGATGAAAATGAAGTTTACACAAAAGTTTATTATAACCTATCAATGATAGATCTAGTGAGACAAAGCCTTTCTCTTGATGAGGAAACCGGAAAAGTTGGAAAACTTGTTGATCTACCACAAAGTTGCGCACAAGCAAATGAATATCTCAAAAGTGATAGTTGTAATATCGACTTAACATCTATGGGACTTCCTACACTTAAAGATTATCTAGATCCAAATAAAAATAAATTCACTACATTAATTACTCAAAAAGTTAGAAACGAGAACGGTGATAAAATTGAGGATGAAAAAGATCTAAAAATGCTTCAAAAAATTATTTGGAAGAATCTAGATGACTATTTCAATAGTTCTGCCCAAACTAATAATTTCAACGTAGCTTTAGCTGATGAAAAGTTCAATGCTCTTATGGATAAAATTACTGTTAAAATAGAGCGTTACAAAAAAAGAAATCCAAACACAAAACTTGATGCTTCTGTGGTAGCGAATACTTATCATCTCTTAAATTCTTATTTAAGCACCAATGTTGTACCTGCTATCCTAGACCACGATGAAACCACTTCTGGTTATGCTGAAGCTATTGAAAAAATAATTTTAGCAGCTGAAAACGATAGTGAAAGCGCTAACAAAGAAACGCTTCAGGCTTTATATGAAAAGTCACATAATATGACTGTTCCATCAAATAAATTTTACTCTTTAAAAGATTCAATGGTAGATGAAAGAAGTCGTGATTTTTTTGATAGATCAAAGCAACAAGAGAAAAGACTTAAACTTCTTATGGATGCATTAATTTATAAATATTCTTTGAAACAAGCTAATATGCTTGAATCTCAATGTAATACTCTCCAAAATGATGTAAAGGCTTTATGTAATAATAGTAAAACTAAACTTGTAGATGCAGGTGGCTTAAATAATTTTTTCCAAAAAACAATTCCAGATTTAAATGATAAATCTAATATTGATAATATTTCTTCTCAGATATTCTTTTGTGCTTTTAGAAATAAAAGTCTACCTAGTAAAGAAGATATACAAAATAAAAAGTCATTTACAAGTGTTACTGGTCAAAGTTTCGTTTTTAAAGATACTGATCAAAAATATCAAAACTATTTAAAATGTGATAACACATTCACTAACTCCAGCTATGTATTTAGAGATGTTGCTGCATCTGAATTACTAACAGAGAAAATGGTTAAACATGCAAATAGAATTAGTAATTTTGAAGAATCTAATCCCATTAAAGCTCTTAGAGAGGATGCAAAAGAAAAGTTTTCTGAAATTAAAACAGCAAGCTTAAAAGAGCTAAATACAATGATAAAAAGATCTGGAGTACTAGCAAATTATCCTAATGCAAGATTAAAAGGCAATGATTCCGGAATTCTTGCAAGCATTAATAACTCACTCACAGATCTAGATAGACAAACTAGTAACCCTCAAAGTTATTCCGATTTCAATTACATTCCTAATTTTAGTCCTGAGCAATTTAAAACACCTAAAGAGCTAGATTCAAAAATAGAAGAAGTTAAAGAAAAAGTGTCTAATCTTCAAGATGGTTTACCTCAAGTTCAAAGTTCTTATAATGAAGCTATAAGTAAAAAATCAAACAATGACGAAATTGAAAAGCTTCGCAAAGAATTAGCAGCTTATAAATCTGAATTAGCCAATGCTCGAAAAGACCTAGCTGATCTTAAATCAATTCAAAATAAATCAAAAGAAATTTCAAGAAATATTGCTTCAATAGATGATACAGAGTCAGAAGATGAAGCTTTAGATATTTCAGAATCAAAAACTCGAAGAAGGGTACCCTCTACATCTCAAAGTGAAAACTCTGATTCAAGTAATGAGTCTATTTCAAAAGCGCAAAGATACACTAGCTTCAATTCTGGATCAGAGCTAGCACCTTACTCAGAAAGAGAATATCTTGCTGGTAATATACCTGAAACCGCTCTTTTAAGATCTAATCGAATTGTTTTAACTACAAATGCCAAAGGTGAAGAAAAGTTTATCAATGCTGAATTCTGGGATGAAATTCCAGCTAATAAAAACTTATTACAATTTCAGGATATTATTTTAGTTGGCTCAGGAATGATTCCTCACAAGGTTATCAAAGATGAATTTGGAAATGTAACGAAAGTAGAACAAATTAAAGAGTCTGACTTAAAAAACTTATCTATTAATAAGGCTAGCCTAGTAAGCTCGAAAAAGAAAAAAGGAAAAATGGAAAACAACAAAGCTAGAAAACCGGCATCCATTGGCACTGAGATCTTAGAATCAAAAGTAGCAAAAGGACGAAAAATAGCTAAATATAGTGACCTTTCAAAGCTAATCCAAGACGCAACTAATTAGCTTTACGCCTTCTTCACTACCATAAATAAATTTTTTACTTATTGGAACATAACCATTATTAATAAAAAGTTTACCATCAATATATGTATTATCTTCAATATGACTATGTCCACAGATGATAATATCTGGGCCAAACTTATCAAATTGAATTTTTGCAGCTTCTCTAAACCGCTTTTTTAACCATTCTTGATTATCTGGTTGTGTATATCTTTGCTTATTTCTTTTTCTAGACTTCTTTGAAGCATTTTTACCTTGAGTATCAAGAATGTTGAAATTTAAGATATTATCTATAAGTAGTCTTGCAAAATTAGAAGTAACAAAACGTTTATATCTCTTATAGCCTTTATTTCCAATCTCTATATCATCTCCATGGCAAAACATAATATTTTTACCAAAATGAATATCTATAAATTTACTCTCATAATATAAAGAACCTGGAAGATAAGTGCTTACTAATTTTTCAAAGTGAAAATCATGATTTCCTTCAACGAAAACAACTCTTTTATTTTCTCTTTGTAGGGCACCTACTTTTTCAAAAAATTTTTTATACGTTTGATAATATTCTTCATAACTACCTACTAATAAATCGAAGATATCACCTAAAAAATATATAGTTTTTGCTTGTTTAGTTAGAGGGTGATCCAAAAATGATTCTAAAATTAACCAATTCTCATCACCTATATCCTTAATATGTACATCTGAAATTGAAACGAAACTCATGTATCTAGTTTCTTACATTGAGTCCTCAAACGTCAAATAAGTATTTATATAAGCTGCTATAAATGCTCTGTCTCTTGGCTCTATTTCTGTAAACATGAAGCTAATTCTTTGACCGCCATAGGGACAATTTTCTAGTAAAAATGGTCGTAATTTCATAATTGTGGCCACTTGTGCCTTAGCAATTATGGACCTGTCGAGAAGATCAATTTTAATTATTCCAATATCTTGCTCTTTTTCTACTTTTATCTTTTCTTGTTCTCCAAATACAATAGAAAATCCTCCAGCGCTCACATCAAAAGTTTTTCTCGTATACCAATTGCCGTTATACATAAAACTTATCTTAATATCTATATCCGGTTCAACTCTAATATCGCGTCTTCTTTCTTCCTCTTTAACTTCGTAGGGCATTGAAATTGAAAGTTGTCCACTCTCTGTATAATTTTTTAAAATAGCTTTAAAGTGAATAGACTTTGAAGGTATATAGAAATTAATAATATCATTGCCCGAAATCATAAGATCCATAATATAAATTTCATTAGGTTCAACTTGAAGAACAATCTCATTTTTCCTAGTATTTTTTTGTTTAAAATTTAAATTACATCTTAATAATTGACCATTAAATGAGTACCAAGCAATTAGGCGATCTTTTTGAATTAATGATTTTTGAAATCTTTTTTCTAGCTCGGTCATCTCTTTTTCTTTCTTAGCCAAGCCCCCCAAAAGAGTCAGTCTCCTGAGGGGTTGGGCTTAAGATTAGCAGAATCATTTGATTCTACTAAGAAATATATTAGTAAGGTTAAAACCTTTTTTTCTTTAATTTAAAACGAGGGGAAGATTTACTTCCCCTCTTAACTTTATTATCCAATCAGTCTAAGTGCTGAGTTTGGTATGCTGTTAGCTTGCGCTAATGTCGCCACACTAGCATTCTTAAGAACGTTAGAAGCAGCTAATTTTGATGACGATTCTGCTACATCAGTATCTTGAATAACAGATCTTGCATTATCTTGGTTAATAACTTGTACATCTAAGTTAGCAACAGTTGATTGTAGTCTTGACTGTACCGCACCTAAATTCGCTCTAAAACCAGAAACAGTATCAATCGCTTCATCAATAGAAGCAATATTATCTTGAGCATCTTCTTTGGAAGAAACTGTCGATCCTTCTATTCCAATACTTCCAGCTGTAGCATTAGTCGCATCAGCATCATAAGAAATTTGGTTTTGTTCACCAGCAAATGCACCAACTTGAAAATCTAATGTACCCGTCCCAGACTCTCCGTTTAGCAATGTTGTTCCGTTAAATGTTGTAGATTCAGCAATACGATCAACCTCTGTTGTTAGTTGTTGGTATTCTTTATCAAGTAATCCTCTTTCTTTATCTCCAACTGTGTCAGAAGCAGCTTGTACTGTAAGCTCTCTAAGTCTTACTAGGATGTTTGATAATTCGTTCAATCCACCTTCAGCAGTTTGAACTAGAGAGATACCATCGTTCGCATTTCTCTTTGCTTGTCTTAAACCTCTAGTTTGAGCTTCTAAGTTTGTGGCAATCGCCATACCTGCAGCATCATCCGCTGCCTTAGAAATCCTCTTACCAGAAGATAGTTTGTTGAGCTCTTTAGCTCCTTCATTTGATACCTGACTCAAGTTCTTTTGAACTGTTTGAGAGGCAATGTTTGTTGCAATTCTTAAACCCATTTTTGCTCTCCTATGGCTAAGGTTAGTATTTGACCCCTAAGGTCTGTTAATTACCTATCGACAACAAACCTGACTTCTTTAGTATGTTTACAAATTTACTCAATTATTTTTTCACTATTTGTATATTTTTAAATAGTTAGATATTCATTTTTTTCTTGATCAATATACTTACTTGGAAATTTTATGCAAAAAAAGAATAATGATGAGCCTAAAAACAAAGAACCCTACTATAAAAGTAGGGTCCTTTGATTAAAGAGCTTTATTTAAGGCCAATTAACCAATGAGTTTTAATGCTTGTGATCCTGATGCGTTAGCTTGGGCCAATACTGATGTACCTGAGTTGCTAAGAATATTAGACTTAGCAAGTTCAGCAGATTGTACCGCTATATCTGTATCTCTAATTCTTGAATTCGCTGCAGATAAGTTCTCTACTTTAACATCTAAGTTTGAAATCGTAGATTGTAATCTGTTTTGTAATGCACCAAGGTTTGCTCTATTAGCGTTTACACCATTGATAGCACTATCAATTTTTTCTAAGTTTTCTTGAGAGTCTGCTTTTGTTAAAACATTTAAACCTTCAACACCAAGCGCTTCCGCTGTTGCATTTGATTCTCCTGTCTTATAAGCAATCCTATCAAGCTCTGGATTATTTTTAATACCAATTTGAAAATCTAAATCTTCTCCAGATCCATCAATTAACTTCTTTCCGTTAAACTCTGTAGAAGATGAAATTCTTTGAATTTCTTTTGTTAAGTTTTGAAATTCTAAATCTGAAAACTTTCTTTCCTCACTACCTACTGTATCAGAAGCAGCCTGAACTGAAAGTTCTCTAAGTCTTACTAAAATATTTGAAATCTCATTCAAACCACCTTCAGCTGTTTGAATCAATGAAATACCGTCACCAGCATTTCTCTTTGCTTGTTGAGTACCTCTAATATTAGCTCTTAACTTATCGGAGATTGCTAAACCAGCAGCATCATCCCCAGCTTTGTTAATTCTATTACCAGAAGATAACTTTTCTAATGTACTGTTCTTCTTGTGTGTAACCTTTGAAAGGTTTCTTTGTGCGGCCAACGATGTGACATTTGTGTTAATTCTTAAACCCATTACTAATCTCCTCGAATCATAAGTAAAACCTCCATGCTAAATTTATTAAGAGTGAAACAACCGTGTTCAACTCAAATTTTTTTAGTAGTAACAACACTCATTTTGCTACCAACATGCTTAACGGGAAAATATTGCCGGACTTTAGCGTTTTCGAACAAAAAAGTTCAATAATTTCAATGCCTTAGACCGATGTAAATTGTCAGGTATTATGTAAGTAGCTTATTTTAAAGAACTATTTAATTGTAAATTTATAGAACTCACTAATAAATTTTTACCTAAAAAATTTGCAGAAAATTTATTTTTAAGAGCTTTATTGATAAAAATCCATGAATCATTTCCATAAAAATGTGACGTTTCCTTATTAAAACTATTTAGAGACTCAATATTTTTAATTAATATTACATCTTTTTTATTTTTTAATGAAGCCTTTATGGCGTTACCAAGCAATTCTATATTACTAAATTGAATACTATTAGAAACTTTTTCTTCAATAATAAAAATGTCTGCATCTATATTACTTTTGATTTCACCTGAATTTAATTTTGAACTTGAGTTTGAAAAAATCACTTCTTACCTTGAAGCTTTTCAATCATTGTAGTTGTAGAATAACCTTCCTTAAATAATAAGCTTTTTACTTCACCACCATTTTCTAAAACAATATCTGATCCAACTATATCAGAAGGTTTCCAATCTCCACCTTTTACTAAAATATTTGGCATTACATTTTTTATCAATTCATAAGGAGTGTCATTATCAAAAATTTCCACATGATCAACAAACTTCAAACACTCCAAAAAAAATTTTCTATCATTTTGATTATTTATTGGCCTATCATCACCTTTTTCAAGTCTCTTTACAGAATTGTCTGAATTAAGACCTAAAAATAAGACATCTCCCAATTCTCTAGCTTCTTTAAGATATAACAAATGTCCAATATGGAGAATATCAAAACACCCATTTGTGAAAACAATTTTTTTAGTTTTATTTTTTTCTAAAAATAATTTAGCAGAGTCAGACAGTTTATCCATTTTCTATAACTTTAGTTGCAGAAATTTTCCCTGATAAGTCTAGGGCAAATGGCACTCCCAATAATGCTATAGAAACTAATGAAACTAAGGCCCTTAAAAATGCTTGAGATGCCTTTGCAGATTTACCGTTTTTATTTACGAGTTTAATATTCAGTATGTCTTTACCTGGAGTAAGGTGAGTATCAAGTGCTGTAAAATAAGTTAAGTAGAAAATAACAAATATACTCCCTGCAAAAATTGAAATATCAAGTAGACCAATTCTATTAATTAAATTTTCAATATTTAAACCTGAAACTAATAATAAAATACCTAACGTACCAATTGAGAAAAGAGAGATAAAAAAGATATCAATAGCCCAAGATTGAGCCAGTTTAAATACACTAGCTTCGAAAACAACTTTTTTCTTAGGAGCAGCAGTCTCTTCTCCTTCATTATTATAAATAGCATTAAAAATATTTTTATTTAATACAATATTTTCTTTTGGAGTAGTTTGTACTCTAGGTTTTGTTGTGACTTTGTTTTGCTTTAAAGGAACTTCTCTTTTTTCGTTATGATGAAAGCCCAAACCTTTATCTAAAATTTTAAATTCAAAATCATCAAATTCATCAACTGGTATATTAAATTTAATTTCAGGTTTAGATCCATTATTAGTTTCAAGCATATAAATCCCCTTAAAATTAGGCTCTCATATATTCTGGCAAGCGTCAATTTCTTAAGTAACTTACCATTCCCAATGCTGCAGAAGTAGCAGTTGGGGCCCGTAAAATTGGACAATTTAAATGTACGGCCATCATACTTTCTTGCTTCTTAATGACTTGAACTTCTTCCTTATCAAAGCCTGCTTCTGGTCCAATTATAATTAGCGTTTTTCCACAAATTTTTTCCACTTTTTCCCCACTTATTTCTGTACTAAAAAATAAAATTTGCTCGTAGCGAGGAAATAAATTAATTAACTCAGACAAAGTTAAGGTTTTATTTATTTCTGTTAAATAAGGTGAGTTAGATTGAATAAGTGCACTTTGTAATATTGTATTTAATCTTTCATTATTCCTTATTTCAAATTGAGAGTATTTAGATTTAACAGGTATAAGATTATTTACACCAAACTCTTGAGACATTCTAACAATTAACTCAAAAGCATCTTTTTTTGGCAAGCAAATGGCCAAATCTGTTTCTTGTAATTTCTCAATTACTTTAGATTCTATTACAACTAAAATAATACTTCTTTTAGAAATTTTATCCACTCTGCATTTACAAGTTAAACCATTCCCATTTAAAGCTAAAACTTCATCTCCAACTCTCACCCGTAAAGATTTTGATAAATGTAGAAATTGCGGGCCATCAACTTCGATCTCTTTTAAATTAGAATTTATTGATGGAAAATAAACTGCCTTCATTTTTTTTGAAAAATAACGGCTCCCCAATCACCTTCAAACTTCACCTCAATAGTATTTAAGGAAGGGTCAAGCTCTTTAAATTTTTCAACAAATTTTTCAACTTGATTTGAAAGAAGTCCAGATACAATTAATATTGAATCTTTTTTTAATGCATCTAAAATTATATCTGGTTCAAGAATTAAAATATTTTCTAAAATATTTGCAAAAACTAAGTCATATTTTTTATTTTGAGATAATCTTTCTCTAATTGTTAAAGAAGATCCTTCTAAAT
>CAXHCD010000014.1:0-65405 GCA_964015265.1 uncultured Oligoflexia bacterium | reverse complement strand
GAGCTCTATCGTCGGCAGCGTCAGATGTGTATAAGAGACAGAGACTGGAATGGCCAAGGCAAAATTGTATAATGAAGAAGTTGGTATTTTTAATTTCTTTGCTAACTTAAATTGAAACTCTTGATCAAATGAATTTAAAAATGTACTCCATTTCGCATCGGCCAGATCAAACAATAATCGTGATTGTCTGAAAATTCTTTTAAAAGTTGAGCCAATACTATTTTTAGAGTTAACTTCATCTTGTGAGCTAAAAAATTCATTACCTCCTAAACTTATTCTTCCTGGCTCAATATATTCAACCAAGTCAATTCTTTTCCAACCTTCTCCCTTTATATAAATTTCACTCCATGCGTGAGCATCTTTTTGACGAATAATATAATAATCTCCCAAGTCATTATATTCACCGCCTTGATATCCAACAACTACTCTAGCAGGAATTCCACTTAACCTAGCAAGAATTGTCATGGCCGAAGCATAGTGCATACAAAAGCCGAGTTTTTTATTAAACAGAAAGCTTTCAAGTGTAGGAGTCGGACCAGGAGATAATGTATATTTAAATCTATTTTTAAGAAAATAATTTATAATATTTCTAATTGTTTTATTAGTATCTTGAGTTTTTAAACTTTCAACTAAATTTAATGTTTTCTTACTAAATTGTTTTTTGTTTATTTCAGAAGATAACTTCTTAATATACTCTGGAAAATAGGGTCTAGGTTTTGTAGTTGACGTTGCCGAATAAGTCATTTTATTAGTGAAAGTTCTTAAGAGTCTATATGTCTTATCATCATAGCGATGAGAAATAACTGGTGAATCAATATTTCCATTGGGAGTGTCTAAAGTAAAAAAGTATTTTAAAGTCATTAACTCAGTAGAAACCGTATATTTTATATCTTTACTGGGGCTTGAACCGGAATAATTATAGTATGTTGTAAAATGGTTAGGGTAAAAGTCAAACCCTCGATTTCTATAAAGAACTGTTCCAATCCAATACATATCTCTGGTTTTTGGTATTTTATTATTAAACCAAACTCGAAAGGCCACTTCATCACTCATAAAAATATCATTAACTTTTGTTGGCTCTACTTTGTCAGAAAAACCAGTTTTAGACATTTTAGGATTAAAAAATCTAAATCCAATATTAAATCTAGGAAATAAAAGAAATAACAAAATTATAAATGGGAGAGATAATGCCAAATATTTGTAAAACTCCTTTGAAAGCCCTTGAACTTTTCCATACTCAAAACTCTTTTGATTTTCTACTCGATATAATAGCGAAAAAATGAGATATGTATTTATAAATAAAAATATTGTAGGTATTAGAGTTTGATTTAAAAGTGCACTTGCAGTAATACTAAAAAAGGCAATGATACTAAAAATATAATAATCATGCTTATTTCTAATTTCATAGAATTTTAAAACCAATAAATAGCTTAATATATTTTGAGAAGCCTCTACTTGTAAAAAAGTGCCATAGTGTTTGTAAATAAAATAATGACCTAGAATATTTAATCCGTAGAGAACGATTCTTGATCTTCTTTGAAAAAAATATCTTAAGGCAAGTACTGTAATAATTATTAAAGGAGTAATATATAGTTTATCTTCTAGGGAATATAGAGCATTTATAGAACATATAAATATAATTCCAAGACACGTTTTCTCAATCGGGAGGATGCTTCTAAACTTTAAAATGTGAAAGCTCCTTCATACAAGTTTCAAAGTGAGATGGTCCTGTACCAACTTTTGATTTAAAGTTTTTTAATTTTAGTATCCAGTATTCATTCTTGCTATTTAATTTATTTATCCAATAACTTAGTTGTTCTAATCTTTCTTCAGCTTCTAAATTGATATTATCAAAATCAAGTAGATATATATTCGCTATGGGATCTTTAAATTCTTTAACAAATAATTCATTGTATTTGGCGAATAGTCTCCAATTAACCTTATTTAGGGCCTCGCCCTGTAAATGTTTTCTATTTTCCGTAAACTCTTGTGAACCAAATTCATCTTTTACCTTAGATTCTTCTAAATCAACTTTTTGATTGAGTGATAGCTCGATCTGATTTTTCATTTTAGGATAAACACATATATCTTGATTGACCTTAAAATAAGTCCAACAGTAAAACAAACCCAAAGGATAAGTTGTACTTAATCTAATCTTGTAGCATTTATAAATGCCTCTATTTCTTCCGTTTGAATGTGTTTGAATTTCAATAAGTTTATAATTGCTATCACTTGAACAAAAATATTCAAATTCTTCATCTTCTGAAATAAACGTTATTGAGAATTTATGTCTAACTCTCTGGGTTTCATTAAGTATAGTAAACTTTCCAGATAAAATTTCTTGAGCATAACCGTTACTCAATTTAAATGAATTTAAGCTAAGCTGCTCTAAATTTATATGAGTTATAAACATTGATAGGAGTAGAATTGAGAAAATTATAAAAGTTAAAATCAATACAAGGTTATTTGAATATAATATACCTAGAATTAGAACTACAATAAACAAAACACTAAAAAGTAATCCAGGTTTTGTAGGGATAATATATAATCGTCCCCAAGATTTCATATCTACTTTCTTGTGAATTTTATTTATGAATTTATACATCTAATACTTTTACTTGTTCCAACAGCTTAAGACATGTTTCAACACCTAATTCATATGATGAGTTGGGAGACACTATTCTATGTCCACAAATAAATGGAAATAAATACTGAATATGTTCAGGTGTAACGTGATTTTCATTCATTAAATATGCATAGGCCTTCGATGCATTTGTCAAGTCTAAGGCCGCACGAGGTCCTAGTGATAAATAGCTTGAATCATCTCTTGATTTATTCACGAGTCTAACGATATATTTTAATATTTCTTCACTGATATGAACTTCACTAACACTTGTCGTAGCATTTAAAATATCTTGCTTTTCAACTTGTGGGGATAGTGATTCTAGATTTTTTTTAATATTAGGATTTTTTAGCAAATCTACTTCATCATCAAAACTTAAATGGCCCATATTTATTTTCATCATAAATCTGTCAAGTTGCGACTCTGGTAGAGGATTAGTTCCTATTTGATCTTGTGGATTTTGTGTTCCTATAACAAAAAATATTTCAGGTAATTGGTAAATGGTGGCATCAAGTGTAAACTTTTTCTCTTCCATTGCTTCTAAAAGAGCACTTTGAGATTTACTAGATGCTCGATTGAGTTCATCAGCTAAAATTAACTCCCCAAAGATAGGTCCTTCATGAAATGAAAAGCTTTGTTCTTTTGGATCGTAAATATTTGTACCTAAAATATCTGAAGGGAGTAAATCATTTGTAAATTGTATTCTTGAAAAATTTAATCCAAGAGACTTAGCAAGAAATTTTGCAATTGTTGTTTTTCCAACACCAGGTATATCTTCCAAAAGGATATGTCCACCTGATAATAAACAAGTAAGCGCAAGAATAATCTTGTCCTGTTTACCGATTATAATTTTAATATTATTAGAATTAAGTATTTTATTAGATATTATATTTTCCATAATTTATTTTATCTCGATGAATAAAATAGACCAACTAATATTTATAAATATCTAAAGTGTTTTCAAATACTCTATCAAATCACTTTTATCCTGTTTACTCCAAGTATATTTAGATAAAAATTTTGAATGGCCTTTATTAGAAAGGCCTTTTTTTCTAGTATCAAACTTTGCGTTTTTCAACTTTTTCCATGAGCGTGGCATTTTATTACCTACAGGATAGCCAACACAATCTTGATCGTAATCCGTTTTTATATTTTTTGCTGGTCCATGATAAAACACAATTGGGCGCGCTTCTGGTGGTGTTAAGATCGCACATAAGTTGGGAATTGAGTTATTATGAAAATATGGATATCTGGCCCAAATACCTACAAGAGGTGGAGGAACATAACCTTTTTGAGCTTCCATTTTAATATTGGCCATTTGATTTATTTTTAATCTATTCATATCTTTTTCTAAAAATTTAATCGCTTGATATCTTTGAGGATCTGTTCCAACATCTTTAACAGGGGTAATCTTATGATAAATAACTTTAGTTGTAGCAATTTGATCTCGCTTAGATTTAAACAATGAAAATGGTGATGACCAACCTTTTTCATAAGTTCCATGACATTTTTTACATGAACGATTAAATAAGATTTCACCTCTTTTAGCTGAATTTATATTAATGGAATTTTCTGGAAAAAAATCTATCCATTTTGGAGCATGTGTGGCGAAAACAGCTGCTGTTAGTTCTTCTACTTTATGCTCATTTTCATCAAACCATGTTTGTAATTCTTCTAAGTCTGTACCTCTACCAATTTCATTCCAAATAAAATTCATTAAAATAGGGTTACCTGAAACGACTGAGCCATCTGATAACCACTTTGTTTTATATTTTAAGTTCCACCACGGCATTGGCTTTGAATCAGCGACAAATCTTTTTAAAGGGTGTGGTTTACGTCTACCAACTGGTTTTTCTTTTCTGGCATAAGGATCTTTTCCTCTATTGTATAAACTTAGTCCTACTTGTGCAGCAGCAGTATCTAAACCAAGAACTCTTGGGTCTCTTGCACCAACATATTTTAAATTATCTCTAGACCTTTTAAACATTAATGTTTCTTCGTCTGTTGCTTTTGTAAAAGCTTGAAACAATTTTGGATGAACTAAACCTGCAACTTTTTTGCCTACGACAAAAAAATGGTTGGCCCTAGATTTTTTATTTGGAAGTCCCATTATGCTCTTTCCAAATAACTGGGTTGAGTGACAAGCAGCACAGCTAAATGTTAAGGCCTTTCCAAATTCAGTATCTATAATACTAGCACCCATCCTATAGTCAGGTTTTACGCCTTCCGGATACGGAATTTGATAGATACCTTCTACTTGATCATTATTATTAAAAGGAGGAAGGCCCAACCAATCATACATGTCATCAATATTTCTAAGTCCAGTAATATTACCAGCGACCTCTTGAAGAATTTTTTTAAAAGGATTTCTTTGATCTTCTTTTAAAACGTTTTTAATTGGATAATAGGGGATATATAAGCCTGAGATATCAATTGGATATTTTAGAGCGTGAATAAGGCCTTGCTTTTTATAATCTCTTAACTCTGCTTTTGATAATTTATATATATTTTCTCTGTTTTGGCCTTCTTTTAAAACAAATTCACTAGACCAATCGGGAGTATAAGTCCAAGCGTTGAAACTAAGTAGTAGAGGGATAAAAATTAATTTATACATATTAAACTTCCTATTTAATGCTTTATAAAATGGAATCAAATTGAGGCCAATATGTATAGTAAAATTCTAAGAAACTGATATGATGAAAGTATGTATTATTTTTTTATTCTATTTATTTTATTAAATCCTTTTAAAACTTATGCCGGATTAAATTTGTCTGCTATTTATTCAGAGTCTACTCAAATTTTTGAGATAATTGATCAGGTATCGAAATGGCATGAAAAGAATTGGTCTGCCTATGGGAAGTATTGGGAAGATAATCTTAAATTTAGTTCAAAACAAAGAGAAATGATTAATCAATATATTGAATTAAGAAGAAAATATAAGGTTAAAAGAGATGAAAGTAGTAAAACTCTAATTTTTTCAAATCCAAGTAAAACATATGACATAATTTCTCATACTTTTTATACATCTAAAACTGTCGATCAGGCCTTAACAAAATTAAAAAAGACCATGAAAAAGGAAGAGTTAAAATTTTTAGAGAAAATGTATATTGAGTTTAAACCAAAACTTTCAATTCTTGTAAAAGAGTCGCTAATTTTTAAGGATAAGATTAAAGTTATTGGAAAAATGATAAGTAAGGAAAAAATTAAACCTGTTTTTAATAAGGCCTATAAATTTTTTAATTTGCCGAAATTCATTAAAGGACAGTTTAGTGTTCAATATGTTTGGGCCCCTCCTTCATTGGGTGTGAAAATGGAAATTATTGGGCAGCATATTTTAATTAGAAAACATCCAGTAACTTTAGAAAGTGATCCAGATAAAAGAGAGTTAATAACAAAACTAATATTGGCCCTTTCTGCTTTACAAACAAAATCTCAACAATTAAATCTAACAACTCAATTTTATTCTTTATGTGTACCACCAAACAACACTAGTCGATTTAACTTAGTTGAATATCCTCTAGCTATTGCTTTAGGTGTCATGAGTATGGAAGAGAAACTACAAAAAAAGAAGTTTGATTTGTTTCAAAAATGGAGTGATGACTCATGGGTAAATTTATTTTCTAAAATGCTTTTCCCAGTAGTTAAATTGGCCATGAAAAATCGTGAAAATATAAATGGTCAATTTATTCCTTCAGCTGCCAAAATGTGTCGAGACATCAGCAATGTTGCTAAAAATTACTGACAAAATGTTTATGTAAATTTCTTGTATATTTGTATGTGGACGTGAGATAGTTTTAAGATGAAAAGGTATTTGTTTCTTATATTCCTGAGCATGTCTCTATTTTCACAAAATATATATGGTAGTGAAAAACTATCTATTCTTACTTTAAATATTCAGTGTTTTAAAAATAATTGGAAATTTAGATTAGCTCATATTTTAAGTCCGATTATAAAAAATGGTGTAGATATAGTTAGCTTTCAAGAAGTTTGTAAGTCCAAAGAGCAAAATCAAATTGAGTTTATAGCAAAATTTCTTAAAAAGCATGGTTATGATTTAAAAAGTTTGGCCTATCAATTTACTCATAAAGCTTGGGATAAATATGATGAAGACCTATTAATTTTTTCTAAACACAAAGCTCAAAAAATAAAAAGAGGATTTTTGCCTTGGTCACCACTTCAGAGGGCCTATGTTGCTTTAAAAATTAATGATGTTTGGTATGTGAATATTCATCTTGAGCACAAGAAAGAATATTATAAGTACAGACGAGATCAAATTCATTTTTTAGTTAAAGAGTTTGAAAATACAGATCATGTTTTTATGGGGGATTATAATTCTTCTCCACAAACGCAAGAACAAAATGAATTGTGGAACAAGAAATACAAACCCTATTTTCCAGGACCAAGTCATCTCGGAAATGATGGTAATGCTGTTAGAACTATTGATGGGTTTTGGTTTAATTATAGCTTTAGAAAAAAACTTTCAAATATTAGAGCTAAACTTGTTTATACAAAGAAAGTTAATAATCAACACTTAAGTGATCACTTAGGTGTATTTTCAATTATAAACTTTTAATCTTTGTAAAGCTGATTAGACTGAATATATTCTAACACATCTAAGTCTAATTCTTCTTTGCTAATTTCCTGATTGTTTTTAACTTTATTTCTTATTTTTGTAGATGACATTCCTGCTTCATCAACTTCATTAAGTAAAATTTCAGCTTTTTCAGAAGATAGTTTTTTTAACTCATCGAGATTATCTTCCTTTCTCGGCATTACTAGATATTTTCTAAAATTACTACTTTGTATTTGTCCACTACTGGCCAATTTAAAAAATGAGTCACTACCAATTAATTGATAAATATTTTTAGTGCCATATATTTGCATAACTCTTTCAAAAAATGGATTTCGTCCATATCTATCAATGACTTCACTTGAATCAGCAAGGTATAAATTTATGTTTTGTTCTTTTTGTATCCTAAGGGCAACCATAGAGTTTCTATGTCTAATGTCCTTAGGTGATTTATGTATTGGATTTACATTTGGAACGATTAAAACTTCATCTAATTCTTTGGCCTTTATCGCACTTTTTATAACACTTATATGTCCCTCATGAATAGGATCAAAAGTTCCAAAGTACACACCAATTTTTAATTTTCCTTTATTTGAGTTAAATACATTTTTATAGAGTTGGCCAATAGAGTTTCTAGAACCTAGATCGAAATTACTGTGTCTGCCACTTACACTAATTGTACCTTCTCTGATAATTTCACTTTGAGAGACATTATTATAACTGTGTATCATTTTCCAATTAATTCCAGCTGATGATAAATAATGAGTCCAATTATCTTGATAAGTTGTAACTCCATTTACAAGAATCTCAAAGTTTTTTGCATCTATATCGCCAATTGAATTCATTCCGGCCTTGATGAATGAAACCATTCTATGATGAGCGTTCCAAAGGTCCACAGAAGTTACTCTTCCCATATTATCAGTAACAATATTTATCAAAAGTTTATCATGAGAAAAGTCTGCATTAGGGTTTGTAGATAGATATTTTACCAGGCCTTCAATCTGTTCAGGTTTTCTTAAAAATCTATGTCCAGGAGCGGCCATTATATTTTTCAATTTAAAATTTTTAAGGGCCTCATATCTTTGGAAGTGATTCATATGATTATAGAAATTATTGTTAATGAGAGAAGAACTTTTAACTAATAAATTGCTGTCATTAATGTCATCAACCGGAACTTTTCCACTATCTATTAGGTGTTTTGATTTTAATAAATGTCCAAAAAGAAATGAATCTGATTGAGATGGAGTATTGTTTTCTAAAAGCTTAGATAGCTTTTGATAACACTTTGATTGAAAGTTTAATAGTTGAGTAGTTGCCAAACAATTATAAGATTGCAGGCAAACTAAAATTACAATTAGTAGCTTCAAGTTTTCCTCTTTTTAATAGTAATATGTGTTTAGCGCAGCGAGTTGTTAAATGCTATATTATTCACCGAATTTGTAAGAATTACATTGTTAACTGTCTGATTTTATAAACGGCAATTGTGTATTATGGAGAGTTTAAAAAGGACTTAGAAAAGTTTACTTGGAATATTAGTCCAATGCTAATTCTATCGTTAATGACCATTGCTAGAGAATTTATTACGAGAAAGAGATAAGTTTAAATCAAGGCCTTTTGAGTACGAATAACCAGCAGTTAAGTTTAATTTTTGAGTTAGTCTTAGATATATGCCGGCCTTTAAAGTATTTTGCTCATGGGACAACTTATACGGTTGTCGTTTATTCTTCTGATCTTTCAAGTGCAGAGGTAGCTTATTCTGATACATCTGTGCTTAATGCTCCAAGAGGAATTAGTCAGCTTGAAAATGGAAACATTGTTGTAGCATGTGCTGGCTTTGAACATTTAGTTGAAATTGATACTAACGGAAACTTTGTGAAAACTTTAGGTAGTGCAGGGTTGGCCGATGCTAATAAAGTTCTGGTTATTCCTAATTTTTAAAATTTTCTAATTTAAAACCATGTAAAATTATCATAATACTATGAAAATTATCAAAATTGAGTATTGTAGCTTCATGAAAAATTTAACTATGATTGCGACTCTATTCTTCTCCACAACTATTTATGCTTCTCGGCTATTTGTTGAATATGAAGAGATTAAATATGTCGCTTTCAATGCTGATCTTTCGTATCAGACTCATAATTTAAAAAAGAATTTAATAAAAAATAGAGTTAAGGGAATTACTTATCTCGTATATGGACAAGATCAAAGAGAGCTCGATATATTTAAAAAATTAGTATCAGGTTTATTTGAAAGTGATAATGAATTTAATTCTACAATTAAATTATTACTGATTAAGACGATTGGTGAAGCTAAATGGCCTCAAGATTCATTTCCTAATTTAAGAATTGATGGAAAGAAGTTAACTTTTATTGATTCAGACTATTATGAAGGCTTTGAGCCAGATCAATTTATTTCAAATTATTTTGATATTCAAAAAATACATTCTAAGGCCACTTTCGAAACAGGAAACCTTGTGACTAATAGAAAGGGTGACTGTTATACAGTTAAAGAAGTATTTTCAGATCAAATGAGTGATGAAGTATTCTCTCAAGCTTTTTCTTGTAAGAGCATTACTAGACTAAAACATAAGTTTGGAATTGGACATGCTGATGAAGTTTTAAAGTTTATCTCAGATAATGTCGTACTTACTCAAGATGAAACTTTAGTAAAGTCTCTTGAAGATAAAGGTTATAAGGTTTATTTACTTCCAAAAGCTCCAATGCCTGGTAGAGGAGTAATGCCTCAAAGAAGTTATGTTAATTCATTATTAATTAATGGGATTGCTTATGTTCCAACATTTCAAAATAAAAAACTTGATAATAAAGCAATTAGTGTTTATAAAAAAGCTGGTCTGAAAGCAATTCCTGTCGATGCAACATATATTTCTGATTATGGTGGTGGTGCTCTTCACTGCTTAACTAAAACTTATCCAGACTTTTCATTATTTAAGTAGAGTCTCAATTTGCTTTATCAATTTATCTGGAGAATTTCCTTCAGTAACTTGAACTATAGTATCAAATTTTAATTTTTTATTTTGTAATTTATTAGATAAGTCATCGTAATGAGCTGCCCCTAAAATTAATGCACTATTTGGATACTTTTGTAACATTTTTAAAAATCCGTCGTTTCTTTTAACTAAAAGAGTTTTGACTTGCTCTAATGAAATACGAGCATTTTCTTTGGCGTATTCTATGGGATCATCGACATTTATTTTCTTCCCATCAAGCATTGAGTTTACATATGCATCAAATCTTTTTTTATCTTTGTCTTTATACTTAACAAGTCTAGAATAATAACCTAAGTATCCTCTTAAATCAGAAAAAGCAATTTGATGTTCTTTCATTAGTTTAAGGTTGTCTCCACAGTAAACATTAATTTCTGACTTAAAATATGTTTTAAGTTTCATACCCAAATGAGTAAGTATTTTTTTATTATAAGATTCAACATCTTTTTTATTATCTGATAAATATAAATTGAGCTCATTCATTGTCCAACCATTATAAGTAGGGCCAAAATTTGAAGTTATTTCTCCTTCACAACCTTCTACTATAATTGTTTTGACCTTTTTTTCCGTAATGAGATCTGATATTTTTTTATAAATTTCATATTGATTCTTATATTGAGGGTAGGCCTTTATATCTATAACTGTTCGTGTGTTTACTCCAGGTAGTAGATGCCACTGATTAAAATAATAAATTTTTGAAAAGCAAATAGAGGGCAATAAGGCCAAAAATAATAAATTCTTCATATATTTAATTATAGTCAAAGCTTGTGCATTTTTCCACATATGTCTATTAATTAGACACTTAATTGAATGGATTCTAGACATTTTTTATTGTATTTACAGTGAGTTATGGCCCAATTATAGGGGTTTTTGCCTTGGCAAACTCTTTGCAAATTAACACTCGAACAAATTTTTTTTCGATTCATAAATTGTTTTGCAAGGAGATAGGTATGAATTTTAATAAAGCAATAAAGTTTGGCGCATTTTCAACTATGTTTATAGCGCAATTAATTTCAGCAAATGCTTTTGCTGAGGATAATTTAAGTAAAGCAGATAAGAAGGTATCAGAATTATTAGTTTCATTACAAAAACAAGAAAGAACATTAGAAAGAGCTGAAAATGCTAGAAATTTACTTGAGTCTCCATTGACTTCCTTAGAAGCTGTCGCTGCTCTTGCTGCTGAAATTGCTTATCCAGCAAATATTGCTGATGATGGAAATCAAATTAACGGTAGTAAAACTCACAGAGGGACTCCTGTCGAACATTCAACTTATCAACTAAGAAATATTCTAGTTAACGGACAACATGTTGACTCTTCAAAAGGTACATCAAAAGTAATTAAAACTTATACAAAGGGAGAGCAAAAATCTGCCGCACAATTTGTTATAGATATTGAAGATCAATTAAAAGGTTCTTTAAAAAGAGAAGGGAAAATTGTTAGTAGAGCAGCTGAGGACACACTAGATAAAAAGAAAATTCAAGATACTGAAGCAGATGAAGATTTTGCAAAAATACTAGTTGCTGATTATGGAAAATATATAGCAGCATTAGGTCAAAATGAAGATTGTCAAACCGATCAGGCTCTAGAGTTAAGATCCCTTGCTAATAGCATTCAAACAGACTTAGAAGATGAGTTAAGAGGAAGTCAAAGTCTTGCAGGAAGATTAGATTCTACTATTGATTCTAAAGAAGGAAATATTCTAATTGGTGTGAAGGCAAAAAGAGATAGTACAACAATTGATGATCAAGCTCAGATTAGATTTTCAAAAATTGATGCTCAAGCAAATATTGATGATATTGCTGAATTAAAGAAGATAGATGTTGAAGAGGATATATTAATAATTCAAGGATTGTTAACTGATAGAGTCGAATTTGAAGGAGATATTAAATCTGATGATCCTACTATAGCAGCGAAAGCAAGATCAAATAGAGAAGAAAAAATTAGAGAAGCAATAAAAGATAAAACAGTGAAGGCAGAAGATCAAATTGAAATTTCAGATGAGAGAGTAAAGGCCTTAAGAAGGTATGGAATTTCAATTGAAACCTCTAATCCTGATAAAAAAGTAGTTTCACTTAGTAGAAAGGAAGCAGATAAATTAGCTGCATTAATGAGAATTATAGTTTCAGAAAGTAAAGATATACAAGAAAATGCACCTAAAAAAGATGAAGTTCAATCAATAAGAGACAAGTATGCAGTTGAGCTTGAGAAGTTGGCCGTTCAATTTAGTGTTGAGAATGTTAAAGGAAAATGTCAAGCAGGCGCACAAGAAGCGACTAAAGATTCTTCAGATAAAGTTGTTGATAAAAGGCCAGCAGCAAAAGAAGAAGTGGAAAGTAATAATGGTGGCCAAGCAATAAAAGTAATTGGTGTGGTTGAGTTAAGTACTGGTGAAAAATAAGATAAATAAATAGGAGAAATATATGAAATTTTTAATAGTTTTTATATCAGCATTTTTAGTAGTCGCTTGTGGAGTAAAAACCAAGAAAAGCAATTCTTCAAGCAGTATCTCACAATTATCAAGTTGTACTTCTGCTGAAGTTTGTGAAGTTAATATTTTACAAAGACAACCTGAAATGATTATTAGTTTTCCAATTTCAAGTAATGAGACTGGAAATTACACTCTTGAGCTTTGTTCAGATGGTAGCTCTAGCTGTTACCCTGTAGACTCTATTAGTTGTAGCTCTGGAACATGTAATTCGGTTACTAGAGGAGCATCTGCTCAACTTCAGGGAAGTAACTTAGTTTTAGAGTATGATCAATGGATAAGTGGCTCAGACTCTATTAGAATTTATAGAATGTAAGAAACTCATTTATATAGATACCAAGGCCCGAACTCTCGGGCCTTTTTCGTTTTTTTCGAAGTCAAAGAAACAAGAATGCTTGAATGTCACCACGTGTCTTGCCAAGGTGTGTTAAAACGCGGTTAAATGCTCTGTTTTTAAATATTTTGGCAATTGATTGCGAGGTACAGTAAATGGAAATTTTAGAATCTAAAATTGATAAAAATGATTCTCATTTTAAAATAAACTTTGAACATCATACTCAATTAAAAAATGATTTAGTTGCAAGATTAGAAAAAGCTAAACTTGGCGGTGGTGAAAAATATGTGCAACGTCATCATTCCAGAGGTAAGCTACTTCCACGCGAAAGAATTGATCAAATCATTGACGAAGGTTCTTCATTTTTAGAATTGAGTTCTCTAGCGGCAACTGAACTTTATGGAACAGATGTGCCAAGTGCTGGAGTTGTGACAGGAATTGGATTAGTTCATGGTGTTGAATGTATGTTTGTTGCAAACGATGCTACTGTTAAAGGTGGAACTTATTTTCCAATGACTGTTAAAAAACATTTACGTGCTCAAGAGATTGCTAAAGAAAATAGACTTCCTTGCATTTATCTAGTTGATTCTGGTGGTGCGTTTCTGCCGATGCAAGATGAAGTTTTTCCAGATAAAGAACACTTTGGAAGAATTTTTTATAATCAAGCTCAAATGTCGGCAATGGGAATTTCTCAAATCGCTGTCGTTCTTGGATCTTGTACTGCTGGAGGAGCGTATGTTCCGGCCATGAGTGATGAGACCATTATTGTTAAAGAAAATGGAACAATATTTTTAGGAGGCCCTCCTTTAGTAAAGGCGGCTACCGGCGAAGAAGTTAGTGCTCAGGATTTAGGTGGAGCAAAAGTACATACAAGTGAATCCGGAGTTGCCGATCATTTTGCAGAAAATGAAGAAGAAGCATTAATTTTATGTAGAAATATTATTGAAAATTTAAATTATAAGTCTGAAGGTGAATTGGCCGGTCAAAAACAAATTGGCCAAGTAAAGCCTCCTTTGTATTCTAGCGAAGAACTTTATGGAATAGTTTCTAAAGACACTAAACTTCCATTTGATATAAAAGAAATTATTGCAAGAATAGTTGATGGGTCTGAGTTTCATGAATTTAAAGAACGTTTTGGTACGACACTCGTTTGTGGATTTGCAAAGATTCATGGGCATAGAGTGGGTATTGTTGCCAATAATGGAATTTTATTTTCTGAGTCCGCACAAAAAGGGGCCCATTTTATTGAGCTTTGTGGGCAGAGAAAAATACCATTAGTTTTCCTCCAAAATATAACTGGCTTTATGGTTGGTAAAAAATATGAAAGTGAAGGAATTGCTAAGCATGGAGCTAAAATGGTTACTGCCGTTTCAACTGTCAATGTTCCAAAGTTTACAGTTATTATAAATGGTTCATACGGGGCCGGAAATTATGGAATGTGTGGAAGGGCCTATAGTCCAAGGTTTTTATGGATGTGGCCTAATGCTAGAATTTCAGTCATGGGTGGAGAGCAAGCCGCAGGTGTTTTAAGTACAGTCAAAAATCAAGCACTGGAAGCAAAAGGTAAGTCTCCAATGAGTGATTCAGAAAAAAATGAATTCGAAAAACCGATTTTAGATAAATATGAAAAAGAAGGGAGTGCCTATTACTCGACTGCAAGGTTGTGGGATGATGGGGTAATAGATCCAGCTAAAACAAGAGATGTATTGGGGCTGGCCATAAGCTCTTCATTGAATTCAAAAATAGAAGAAACGAAATTTGGTTTATTTAGGATGTAATGATGATTGAATGTAAAAGAGATGAAAAGGGCGTTGAGTATATCAATTTAAATCGTCCCGAAATTCATAATGCCTTTAATGATGAGATGATAAAAGAGTTAACTGAAAAATTTAATTCATTAAGTGAAGATAAGTCTTGTAGATTAATTGTTATAACTGGAAATGGTAAATCTTTTTGTGCGGGAGCTGATCTAAATTGGATGAAGAGTATGAAAGATTATTCTTTTGAACAAAATGTTGCCGACTCAAAAGCATTAGATGGATTGTTTAAGGCGATTGATAATTGTTCAAAACCAGTTATTGGAAAAATAAATGGTGCTGCTCTTGGTGGTGGTGTCGGTGTATTGAGTTGTGTTGACTATGCCATTGCAAGTGAGAGAGCAAAGTTTGGTCTTACTGAAGTTAGACTCGGTTTATTACCTGCTGTAATTTCTCCATATGTAATTAGAAAAATAGGTAGGTCTTGGGCCAGAGCTACTTTTATGAGTGGTGCTTTTTTTGATGCCTGGAAAGCATTTCATATGGGCCTTGTTCATGAAGTTGTAAAACCTGAAGAGTTAGATGATAAAACACAAGCTTTAATAAATGAATTTTTAGTGGCGGCACCGCAAGCTCAAATAATGGCAAAAGAATTAATTAATGAAGTATATGGAAAAGAAGACCCTAGTGATTATACTTGTGAATTAATCGCTAAAAAGCGTATTGGACCTGAAGGTCAGGAAGGTATGAGTGCTCTTTTAGAAAAAAGGAAAGTGAAGTGGCCAAATTAAAAAAAATTAAAAGAATCTTAATTGCAAATAGGGCCGAGATCTCTTTAAGAGTTATCAAAACTTGTAAAGAGATGGGCATTGAGACAATTACTATTTATAAGAGTGAGGAGAAAAATTATCCTCATGCATTCGAGTCAGATTACAGTGTTTGTTTAGGAGAGGGGACTCTTGCTCAAACTTATTTAAATCAAGATAAAATTATTGAAATAGCAAAAGAATATAAGGCGGATGCGATTCATCCTGGTTATGGTTTTTTATCAGAAAATGCAAACTTTGCTAAAAAAGTAAGAGAGAACTCAATTATATTTATTGGCCCTAGTGAAAAAGCAATTACATTAATGGGAGATAAAAAAGGCAGTAAAGAGCTAATCGAAAAAATTGGTGTTCCTGCGATCCCTGGTTATCACGGTGATGATCAAAGCGATGAGACTTTGTATCAAGAAGCAAATAAGATTGGATATCCTGTTCTAATTAAGGCAAGTGCCGGTGGTGGCGGAAAAGGAATGAGAGTTGTAACAGACTCAAATGACTTTCAATCAGAATTAGAGAGTGCCAAGAGAGAATCAATGAATGCTTTTGGAGACGATAGAGTTTTAATAGAGAAATATATTCAAAAACCAAGGCATATAGAAATTCAAGTTTTTAGTGATTCTCATGGAAGTCACTTACATTTATTTGAAAGAGAGTGCTCTATTCAAAGAAGGCATCAAAAAATAGTAGAAGAAACTTTATCTACAGCTTTAGATGAAAAACTTAGAAATGAAATGGGTGAATGCGCTGTTAAAATTTGTAAAGAGATTGATTATCTTGGGGCCGGAACAGTGGAATTCATCTTTGAAGATGGAAAATTTTATTTTCTAGAAATGAATACTAGACTTCAAGTTGAACATCCAGTGACTGAAATGATTACGGGAGTTGATTTAGTAAAATGGCAAATTATGGCGGCACAAGGTGAGCCAATTGAGTTGAAGCAAAGTGACCTATCTCCGAGAGGTCATGCAATTGAAGTTCGAATATATGCTGAAGACCCTGATAATAATTTTATGCCTCAAATTGGTAAAATTGAAAAAGTCGGAAATACAAAACTAAATTCAACAAGACTCGATTCAGGATATATTGATTTAAATGAAGTGACTGTTAATTTTGATCCAATGTTAGCAAAACTTATTGCCCACGGTGATACGAGACAAAGTGCTATTCAGAAGATATTAGAAGAATTGAATTCAGTATGTTTTTTAGGTATAAAAACAAATATTAATTATTTAAAAAGAATATTATCTCATCCTGAGTTTATTAAGGGTAATACCTATACAGATTTTGTTGTTATTAATGAAGAATCTCTTAAGAAAAATGATAATGATAATAATTTGGCCCTAGCTATTGCTGCTAAACTTCTAAATCCTAGTAAATCTAAAGGTAACGTAGTTAGCAATGAAAGTACTAAAGCGTGGGATCAAATAAATAATTTTAGGATATAAAATGAATAAAAAATTAATTGTAAATGGTGAAGATTTAGAATTTCAATATGAAATGAAACAAAACTTTGTGCAATTAAATATAAATGAACAAATATTTAAAATAGAAATGTTAAATGAAGACACATTTAAGTTGAATGGTAAGAATTATAAAGTACATGCAGTGAATGACTTTTTTTCTATTAATGGTGAGCAGTTTCATATTAAAAACTTTGAAAGAAAGTTAAAATCAAATAAAAGTGCTGATCTTGGAGAGATGGTAAGTCCAATGCCAGGAAAAATTTTAAAGGTTTTAGTAAGTATTGGAGATGAAGTTAAAAAAGGTGATAAGTTAATAGTTATGGAGGCAATGAAAATGGAGCATACCATTAAGGCCTCAAAAGATGGAAAGATTGAAAAAATCTATTTTGAACAAGATCAATTAGTAGATGGAGGAGTTGAACTTGTCGAACTCAACTAATTCAGATGTCAAAATTGTTGAAGTTGGACCTAGAGATGGGTTACAAAATGAAAAGGTTATAATTTCAACTTCTGATAAATTAGAATATATAAATTTATTAGCTCAAACGGGTCTTCAAACTATTGAGGCTACAAGTTTTGTTTCTAAAAAAGCAATACCTCAAATGGGTGATGCTAAAGAGTTATTTAAACAACTAGATCTATCAAAAGCAAACTTTCCTTGTCTTGTTCCAAATATGATTGGTCTAGAGAATGCAATAGAAGTTGGTGTTAAAGAGATAGCTGTTTTTACTGCAACTTCAAATGAGTTTAATTTAAAAAATATAAATGCAAATATTGATGAATCTTTAGATCGTATTGAAGATGTAACGACTAAAGCATTAATGTCTAATATAAAAATTAGAGGCTATGTTTCGACAGTATGTGGTTGTCCTTATGAAGGTAAAACTTCAATTGATAAGCTTAAAGAAGTTTGCGAACGACTATTTAGAATGGGTTGTTATGAAATTTCTCTTGGTGATACAATTGGCGTTGGTAAACCTGAACAAGTTCGAAAGATTATCTTAGAACTTCAAAAAGAATTTGATAGAAAATATTTGGCCATGCATTTTCATGATACTTATAAGAATGCTCTCGATAATATCAAGGTCTCTATAGAAGAAGGGATAAAAACTTTTGATTCAAGTTCAGGTGGATTAGGTGGGTGTCCTTACGCAAAGGGAGCTACTGGTAATGTTGCTACAGAGGATGTTATTGATCTATTAGATTCATTGAATGTATCCCATAATATTGACATGAAAAAACTAGAGAAAGCTTCTAAGTTTATTCTCGAAAAAGTTGGGAAGAAATCACCTGCAAGACATTATAAAAAATAGGAAAAGTTTATGTCTCATATTATTAAAGAATTAAAAGATTATATTTTAACCATTAAATTAAATCGTCCAGAAGCTTCAAATGCAATTAGTGTGAAAATGATTAATGAATTATGTGAAACATTAAATGAAGCGAATTGGGATAATACAGTTCGAGTTGTCGTACTGACTGGTAATGGGAAAAACTTTTGCGCCGGTGGTGACATAAAAGATATGGAAGAAAAGTCTGGGATGTTTGCTGGTGAATCTAATGAGCTACGTGAACGCTATCAAAGAGGTATTCAAAGAATTCCTCAAACAATTGAAGCATTTTCTAAGCCTATATTAGCGATGGTAAACGGGGCAGCTATAGGTGCTGGATGTGACCTTGCGGCCATGTGTGATATTAGAATTGGATGTGAGTTTTCTAAATTCGGTGAAACATTTTCTAAGCTTGCTCTTGTTCCAGGTGATGGAGGAACATTTTTTCTTCCAAGAGTAGTAGGTTATGCTAAGGCCATGGAAATGTTTTTGACTGGAAAAATTTATTCAGCAAACGAGTCACTAGATATGGGTCTTTTAAATTATCTTCATAAAAGTTCTGAGTTAGAGTCAAAGACAATAGAGCTTGCTAAGAGTATTTCAAATAATTCACCTATAGCGCTATCAATGACTAAGAAGGCCCTAAAGCAGTCAAAAAATGCTGAGCTCACACAATGTTTAGATATGTTGGCAGCTTTTCAGGGTATAACTCAGAGAACTGAAGATCACTTTAAAGGGCTTTCTGCCCTAAAGACTAAATCTCAGGCTGAATTTACTGGAAAGTAGTATAAGTGGCTGAATTTACTTGGGTGTAAAATGTACATTTTATGTGTTTGTAAATGGCGCTATGCGCCTATTTGATTTATATTATACGGCCATGAAAGAGCTTTTATTTATCTTATTTTTTCTATTTATGAATGTTTGTTACGGAAACGAAATCGCAAGATATGAAGGTGTAACAAGTAGGCATAGCGATATTAAATGCTCTGTAGAAATTAAAAATGTTATTGATATCACTCATATTCAAATTACAAAGCATAAGAAGAACGGACAAGATGTAACTATGAATAAGGCTGCAAGAACGGCACTTTTTTATAGGGGTCTAGTATCTTTTGGAAGAACAGAATTTGAAGTAGAAACGGATGACAAGAGTTTATTAAAGCAAGAGAAAGGCGCAAATTTTAATCTAGTGTACAATTCAAAATTTAAACTAAAGTATATTTCTGTTACTGAAATAAAAGGTCGCTTTCCAAGGCCTAGTCTAAGCTGTACTAAACTTCAAAAAATCTAGCATCCTTTGACAACTTAGTTAAGCACACGCAGAATATATCTATGAGATATATGCTTATTACACTATTACTAAGTTCTTGTACTACTACTCATTATGTATCAACTAAAAAAATACCTGTTTTTGTGAGCGCAAAAGAGCGTCACTCTAAACGAGTTATTGTTGAAGGAGTTAAAGAGTTCTATTTTTGGGGAACTTATCCCGATCATCATATTGTGAATATAGATCAAGAGTTCAAGAAAAAAGGTGTTGTGAGTATTGCGAATGTAAAAGTTGAGGAATATTTAGACTTATGGGATTCATTTAAATTATTTTTTTCTTTTGGCCTATATACTCCCATACACTATCGATTAACTGGTTGGAAATATCGACCAAAAAGTGAGGATGAATTTGAAAATGAATCTAAAAATTAGATTATTCTTACTCCTTTTCGTTGTTTCTAGTTGTGGAACTCACTTTTATATTGATCCTCGTGGTTGTCAAGGTGTTGGTCAATGGGGTGATAAGATTAATGATAAGAGATTTACTGAAAGATATTGGGATTTTACAGGACTTATTGAAAAAGAAGAGATCGATTTAAGAGACGAATTTAAAAACAATAATATAGACTGCGAAAATATGAGAGAAATGAGTATTATTGTGAAAAAAACCTGGTGGGATGCCACTTTAAGTTTAATACCTTTTGTAAGCGTTAAAACAATAGAATTCAACACTACAGGTGTGAATTAAGCCTTTCCTTTTTACATACGAACAAAATGAGCTCCAGTTTTAGTGTATATTTAGACTATGAAATTAAACATCTTTAAAATACTTATAATAATATTTGTTAGTACTTATTTTAATATTAGTTATTCATATACAAATAAATTTATAACAGTTGATTGTTCAAAAAGCACATGTATGGCCAAGGCGTGTAAAAATGGAATCTGTAGAGAGTTTGTAAGTGTTAAAGAAGCAAAGTTTTTTGAAGATGATTTAAATTTTGATTTAATTTGGATGAGAGTTCAAAATTTAGATAATACAGATAGTGATTATTTCTATTCTTGGTCTAAGGCAAAATATATAGAATTATATTCCTTAAAAAAATCTTGTTATAATTGTTATAAGAAGTACTTATTAGATTATGGCAAGGAAAATACTATAGTTAAATATCCTGTTAAATTTTCTTGTCTCTCTAAATTTAAAGACAAAATAAATCAAGAGACTTGTTCTAGCACATTCACATTAGATACTGCTTATAACTCTGTTGAAGGTATATTGGAGTTTATTAATCTATGTTCGAATTCATTTCAAAGTGAACAGTATAAATTAAAATGTATCTCTAATTATTATTATGGCAATATGTTTAGTCAATCATTAGATCTTAGCACACTTGAAGACTGCAAACTGAAAAGTCCTTTAGAAAAAGATATTATTGAATGTCTTTCATCCGAGTATTATATGTCTAAATATAAATCTAGAATAATTTTTAGAAATTTAGATTCAGAAACAATAAAAAAATGTGTTAATAAGTTCAATCAACACAAAAATGATAAAAATATAATTACTAATAAAGTACGACCAAAGAAACTAAATTATTGGGAAAGAGAAAAAGACGATAAAATTGAGTTTCAATTAGCATGTGAAAATCATGATTTAAAAGATTACGGAAGTGGATACGATTTAAATAATTATAAATATCTGTTTTGTCCGAATGAGAGTTTATGTGTGCCAACTCTAGAAATGAACACTTGTAATTTTTTCTTTGATACGAAAAGAGGTCAGCAATTTTGTGGACTAATGTATGGAATGCTCTCTTTTCCTAAAATTAGTAGGGAAGAAAGTATAAAAAAAATGAGCTCTTGTTTTTGGGGAAGTGAAAATCTAAATGATGAAAAACGAATGAGTTGTATTTTAAAAAAATATTATGACTACCCTGCTATAGCTAAATTAAAAGAGCTCTTTATCGCTAATTAGGGTAACTAATTTTTTTATTCATCTAAATTATCAATTAACCCCTGAAAAAACTGACTCTTATATTGTTTAGCTTCTTCCACGGAAAGGTGACCAAATGTTGTTCTATCTTGTTCTAAATAATAGTCTTTCAATTCATTAATAAATCTTGATTTAAAGCGTGGAGCATCCTTTCCATATTGATTTCGTTCTTTACAATAGGTCATGACTAATCTTTCTTTTGCCCTTGTAATTCCTACGTAGGCCAATCTTCTCTCTTCGCTTAAATCTTCACCTTCTTGAACAGTTCTCTTATGAGGAAGTAATTCTTCTTCCATTCCAATAAGATAAACAATATTGAATTCTAATCCTTTTGATGAATGTAGAGTCATTAGTGTTACTTCATTTTTTCTAATATCATCATCTTCTTCTTCGTCATTTAAATTATCTTGAGAGTCTTGTAACATTAGTTTTTCAATGAAGTTTTTTAAGGTCGCAAATTGCCCGTTATATTCAGTAAACCTTTCAGCTGAATCAATAAAAAATTGAATATCTTTTCTTCTTCTTTCAAATTGCTTTGGATTATCGTAAGACTTTTCTACAAATTTTAAATAATTGATTTCTTCAAGAAGGGTAGATATACCTTGTGCCAAAGTATAATCCTTAAATGAGGTTTGAAATTTTCTGATTAATTCAACAAAGGCCTTTACGTGGTTTGCTCTTGCAGCTGCTAATTCATCAAAGTTTTCCATGGCCTCAAATAATGATATTTGTAAGTCTTTTGATTTTTCTAGAAATTTATCTAAAGTTGCCTTTCCTATTCCTCTATGAGGAATGTTTAATATTCGCCTTAGAGAGAGCTCATCCTTTGGATTAATTATGGTACATAAATAGGCCATAATATCTTTTATTTCTTTTTTCTCATAATATTTTTGTCCACCAATTACAGTGTAAGGAATATTGCTCATTCTTAGTTGCTCTTCAATAATCGGAGCTTGAGTGTTTGATCGATAAAGAACGGCGATATCACCTAGATGATTACCTGCTTTTTGATGGTTTAATATTTCTTCAACTACAATCTGAGACTCGTGATCACTATCGGCCATTGCCCATAAAATGGGAAGTTGTTCTGAGTTTCTTTTTGACCAAAGAGTTTTATCTTTTCTGTTTTTATTCTCTTTAATGACTTTGTTCGCTAAGTTTAAGATTGGCGAAACCGACCGATAATTTTCTTCTAATTTTACGATTTTTGCATTCTTAAATTCTTGTTCAAAACCTAGGATGATTTTTACATCAGCTCCTCTAAAAGCATAAATTGATTGATCATCGTCACCAACAACACATAAATTATCATGTGTTGAAGTTAGGGCCTTGATGAGATCAAATTGAAGTGGATTAGTATCTTGATATTCATCGACCATAATATATTTATATTTTTGAGAATATTTTTTAGCAACATCAGGGTTTTCTTTGAATAGTTTTACAGTTAAGTGAAGTATGTCATCAAAGTCTATACTATTATAAAATTTTAATTTCTCTTGATAGAAATTATAAACAAATAAAGTTGCATGGTCATAGGCATCATCAGGATTGAAATATACACTATCTGCAAAGTCATCTTCGCTTATTGCATTATTTTTTAGAAAACTGATCTTGCTTTGAATTAATTTTTTATCGAATTTTTTATCACCAACATTGAGTTGTTTTAATGCTTCTCTAATTATGGCCATTTGATCAGACGTATCGTATATTGAAAAATTTTTATAATAGCCTAATTTTTCAATTTCTTTTTTTAGAACTCTTACACCTAGTGAATGAAAAGTTGTTAATGTAATTCCTCTGCTTCTATTTTTACCTAAAAGAGTATGAACTCGCTCCTTCATTTCTTTCGCGGCCTTATTTGTAAAAGTAACTCCTAAAATATTTTTTGGTGAAATTTGGCAATTTGAAATCATATGGGCCATACGATAAGTAATGGTTCGTGTTTTACCAGAACCAGCACCTGCTAATATTAACAACGGGCCTTCAACAGTATTTGCTGCTTCACGTTGTTTATCGTTTAATCCTGCCAATGAAATCATAAATTGAAAGTAAGGATTACCCAGCAGATTGTCTACAACGATTTCACATGACAGAAGCTAACTTATTGAAATTATTTATTCATCAAAATAGCTTCTAGTTAAATTACTATATCAGGTCGCGTTCTTTTAAATGAGTCACGTTTAGTGAAATCCTCATACCACGCTTCTAGGTTTCTGAACTTTTCCGCCCAAAATATTTCTGGTAGACGAAAATTTAAATAGCTTAGTGCAACTGCAAGGTTCAGGTTTAGAAAATTAAAATCCTGAGAAAAAATATTTTTATTCAAGAATTCTAAAGTATTTATTATTTTAGTCTTTTGTCCCTCAATGAAGTCATTGGAACAATATTTAGACTCTCTTCTCTTTTCTAAAACAATTTTTAAAGCTGTATTAGTGATTTCTTCTGCATATAAACTCAACGTTTTGTCGTTTATATTGTTTAAATGAAAGGAAGCTGTATTAGTTTTTTGAGCTAAGTATTCACATATCAAATTAGAATCAACAACTATTGACTTTTCATCTATTAATATTGGAATTTTTCCTAATGGATTAAATTCGAAAACTTTATCTGGAGAATCAAATGGGTTGCAAAACTCTAACTCAATTTGCTTATCAATATTAAATTCAATAGTACAAATACGTACTTTTCTAGAGTAAGGGGATGTGTTTGTGTAAAATAATTTCATGTAAGAGTTTTACATTTAAATTTTCGGAAGCGCAATTCGTAGATTCCGAATTCTCCGCTGAAAATTCTATTTAAATTGGATATTTAGAGGAGTATAGTTTTAGTCTAAGTTTTATTAGGTTTATTCGGATAGGGGATATATATGACTAAGAAAAAAAAGACGACCAAAAAGAAGGTTGTAAGAAAGAAAGTTGCTAAGAAAAAAGCGACTAAGAAAAAGGTTGCTAAGAAAAAAGCGACTAAGAAAAAAGTGGCCAAGAAAAAAATAACTAAGAAAAAAGTAAACTCTTCTAATTTAGATAAAAATTTACATGATTCAATTTTAGAGTTAGTTAGAATTACATCAACAGTAATTCCAAATGATGTTCAAAAAGTAGTTTTAGAAGCACTCGCTCGAGAAGAAAAAAATACGACTGCTGAATATGCAATGAATATAATTAAAGCAAATATTGAACTCGCTAAGAAGAAATCTCAGCCTATATGCCAAGATACTGGAACGATTCTTTTTTATGTGAATCATCCGGCCGGTTTTGAGCAAATAAAATTTACGAAAGTTGTTCACAAAGCAATTAAAAAGGCCACTGAAGTAGGTTATTTAAGACAAAATTCAGTAGATTCATTAACTGGCGAAAATAAGTGTATGAATGTTGGCCTTGGTCATCCAGATATTCATTTTCATGAGCACTCTAAAAATACGATTGAGATTAAATTAATGCTCAAAGGTGGTGGATGCGAAAATGTTGGAGCTCAATATGCTCTTCCAAATAGCGAGTTAGGGGCAGGTCGTGATCTTGATGGAGTTAGAAAAGTAATATTAGATGCGATTGTTAAGGCCCAAGGCAAAGGGTGCGGACCTGGAGTTTTAGGAGTTACAATTGGTGGAGACAGAGGATCTGGTTTTGCTAATTCAAAAGAACAATTACTTCGTAAACTCGATGATAAAAATTCACATAAGGATTTAGCCAACCTTGAAAACGATATTACTACAACGGCCAATAAATTAGGTATTGGTCCAATGGGCTTTGGTGGGAAAACAACTTTATTAGGTTGTAAAATTGGAGTTTTAAATAGATTACCTGCATCTTATTTTGTATCCGTTTCATATATGTGTTGGGCCTATAGAAGACAAGGTGTAACTTTAAAATCAGATAATACAATTAATAAGTGGCTATATTAGGATTAAATTATGAAAAGATTAGAATTTCCATTTTCAGAAGAAGCAATTAGAGAACTTAGAGTAGGAGATATGGTATTAATTTCCGGTAAAATGTATACAGGAAGAGATGCTGTTCATAAGCGATTACATGAAGGAGTTAAACCTCCTATAAGTTTAGAAAATCAAATTATTTATCATTGCGGGCCAGTTGTTTTAAAAGATAAAAAAACTGGTAAGTATGAAGTTAAAGCAGCGGGACCGACTACATCTATTAGAGAAGAACCTTATCAATGGGAAGTTATGAGAGATCATAAAATTCGAGGAGTTATTGGTAAGGGTGGAATGGGCCCAAAAACTCTTAAAGGTTGTAGTGATTATGGCTGTGTTTATTTTCACGCAATTGGTGGTGCTGCTCAAGTATTAGCGGAAAAAATAACATCAGTAGACAATGTATATTGGGAAGATCTAGGTTCTCCTGAGGCGATTTGGGAATTAACTGTTACTGATTTTCCAGTTGTTGTTACTATGGACTCACATGGTGGTTCATTACATGCAAATGTCGAGAGTTCTTCAGTTGAAAAATTAAAGGAGTTTTTATAAATGTCTAAGCATTTAATTACTTCGGCCCTACCTTATGCAAATGGGCCAATTCATTTTGGGCATCTTGCAGGAGCTTATATACCTGGCGATGTCTATTATAGACACTTAAAAAATTGTGGTGAAGAGACGATTCATATCTGTGGTTCAGACGAACATGGCGTGGCCATTATGTTGAATGCTAAAAAGGCCAACAAAAACTATAAAGAATACGTTGATGAATGGCATGAGCAACATAAGCGCGTATTTGAAAAGTATGATATTGTTCACGATTACTTTGGGCAAACGAGTAGCGAATATCATGCAGAGGAAGTTAAAGAATGGTTTAATTCTTTAAATGAAAAGGGATATATCGGAACCAAAGATGGAGAGCAATTATTTTGCAATGATTGTAAAAATCATCTACCAGATAGATTTGTTGAAGGACAATGCTATAAGTGTGATTACGAATCAGCAAGGGGAGATGAGTGTCCTAATTGTGGAGAATTAATCGATTCTATAAAATTGATAAATCCAGTTTGTAAAATATGTGATTCTCAAAATATTTCTCAAGTTACTGTTACACAATACTATCTTCTGATGAGTAAGTTTCATTCTGAATTTAGAGAATGGTTTAATTCAAAAAAAGATTTTTGGAGAAAAACAGTATGGCCATATGTTAACTCTTTAACTGAAAAGGAACTAGTCGATAGGGCCATTTCGAGAGATCTAGACTGGGGAATTGATGTTCCACTGGCAGAAGCGAAAGGTAAAAAACTCTACGTTTGGTTTGATGCTCCTATTGGTTATGTTTCAAATACTAAAGAATTTTTCAAATCTGTTGGTAGAGATGATGACTATATAAATGATTGGTGGAAAAATGATGATGTTAAAATTACTAACTTTATTGGAAAAGATAATATTATTTTCCATACAGTAATTTTTCCTATGATGAGTATGGCATCAGGTAAGGCCAATCCAGTTACAAATGTACCGGCAAATCAATATTTAAATCTTTGCGGTAAACAATTTTCTAAGTCTAGTGGCTGGTATGTAGACGCTGAAGAAGCTGTTGATAAATTTGGTTCTGATGCTTTCAGATATTATTTAATTAATATTTTACCTGATACAACTGACTCAAGTTTTACTTGGGAAGGACTTCAAGCAAAAGTAAATAATGAGCTTGCTAATAATATTGGAAATTTAGTCAATCGATGTTTAAAATTTTGGGCCAAAAACTGGAAGGAAGGTTTAGATGCTAAGTACTTTAGTGAATTTACGAATTCAAAAAATGGTGTTGAGCTTAAAAATTCAATTATTGAACACAAAGCTTTACTGGACAAAGTTGAAATCAGGAAAGGTTTAGAGAAAGTGATGGAAATAGGCCATACGGCCAATACATTTTTTTCAGATAGAGAACCTTGGGCCGTTTTTAAAACAGATGAACACAAAGCAGCAGGAATTATTGCTGAAACTGGAATTTATATTTTATGTTTATCAGTTTTATTAAAACCTTATTTGCCAAAATTAAGTTCAAGTATTTTAGAACTTTATGGTGATAAAGTTACAGATGAGATTCAAAGCAAAATTTATAATGGTGATTTTTCAGTAATTGATCAACTTTTTTCTAATGGGTATTCATTAACGGGTAAACCAAAAGCATTAGTTCCAAAAATAGAAGATGATGTAATTAACGAATTAAATGAGCAGTTAAAGGAAAAGTAATGAAGATGTGGAGACCAAGTGATCAAAGAATTCAAAAGTCTCATATGTATCAATTTAAATGTTATTTAGAAAAAAATACTGGTCTTAAAAATAATTCTAATTATAGAGAAATGCATAATTGGAGCGTTTCAAATTCACCATTGTTTTGGTCACATATAATTAAGTATTTTGGAGTTAAGTTTAAAGGTGAAGTATCACCATATTGTAATGATGATTTGGCCTTTTTGAATTATTCTTGGTTTCCGAAAGTAAAAATAAATTTTGCACAAAATTTATTAAAATTTAAAGACTCCTCTTCAATTGCAATAAATTCAATTGGAGAAAATGGAGTCATTCGAAAAATTAGCTATAAAAATTTATACTCAGAAAGCGCAAAACTTGAATCTTATATTAAAAAATATATTGGTAAAAAAGATGTTTTGGCAGCTTATATGCCAAACATCGCAGAAACAACTATTGCAATGTTAGCTACCACCAGCTTAGGTGGAGTCTTTACATCAACTAGTTGTGATTTTGGAGTTGAGGGGGTAGTCGATCGATTTGGACAATCAAAACCAAAAGTTTTGATTGCTGCGACTTCATATTTGTACAATGGAAAAATTTATTCACTTAAAGAAAAAATCCAACAGATTGTTGAAAAAGTTGATTCCATTGAAAAAGTAATCTTAGTTGATTTTTTAAAAAATGAAGATGTTTTCGAAGGCAAAAAGTATATTTCTTATGAAGATGCCATAAATAGTAATGCTAAAAAACTAAGCTTTGTTGAAATGAATTTTTCAGACCCTTTGTATATAATGTACTCTTCGGGTACCACTGGAAGTCCAAAATGTATTGTTCATTCAATCGGAGGGACATTACTTCAACATATTAAAGAGCTTGGATTACATACTGATCTTACTCAAAAGAAAAATATATTTTATTTTACAACTTGTGGATGGATGATGTGGAACTGGTTGGTTAGTTCCTTATTTTTTGGAGCACAAATTACTCTTTACGAAGGAAGTCCAGGATTTCCAAGTTTAGAAGAATTCTTGAATATTATCAAAAAAGAGAAAATAAATATTTTTGGAACTTCACCAAAGTTTTTAAGAGCGTTAGAAGATACTTATCCAAAAAAGAAATTTAAGTTTGATTCATTAGAAACAATACTTAGTACCGGAGCACCACTTCTTCCAGAGCAATTTGATTATGTTTATAAAAATATTAAATCAGATGTTCAGCTATCCAGTATTTGTGGTGGAACAGATATTATAGGTTGCTTTATGTTAGGTAATCCTATACTTCCTGTCTATCGAGGGCAAATTCAATGTCTTGGACTAGGTATGAATGTCTCCTGCTTTGACGAAAATGGAAGGATAGTTAAAGATTCTGAAGGGGAGTTAGTTTGTAGGTCTTCTTTTGTAAGTATGCCGATTTATTTTTTAAATGATCCTGATAATGAAAAATATAAAAAGGCCTACTTTTCAAAATACGAAAATGTTTGGCATCATGGAGATTTTATTACTATAACGTCTGATAATCAGGTCAAAGTTTTTGGAAGAAGTGATGCAACCTTAAATCCAGGTGGCGTAAGAATTGGTACAAGTGAGATTTATCGGCAAACTGAAAATATTAAGTATTTAGAAGATAGTATTTGTGTGGGAAAACAAAAAGATGGAGATGTTGATGTCTTGCTTTTTGTAAAGCTTGTGAGTGGAGAAACTTTAACAGTAGATCGAATTAATGAAATAAAATCTTTAATTAAAACTAAAACTACTCCAAGACATGTTCCAAAACAAATTTATGCTGTCAGTGGAATTCCTTACACAAGATCTGGTAAAAAAATGGAAATGGCCGTTACGAGGCTTATCAATGGAAGAGAGCTAAATAATATTGAGGCAGTTAGTAATCCAGATTGCTTAGAAGAGTATAAAAATGTGGAATCTTGAATTAGACTTTATCAATCAACAAAGTGAACAAACAACTCTCGAGTGGTCTATTAATAAATCTTTTGGATCAGTAATTTGGCTGAATTCTTTACAAGAAAATATTAAAAAAAATAAAATGTCATTGATTCGCTTTCTAGGCTTTCATAGTAATCGAAACAAGAGAGCAATTTGTGAGTTAATAAATCAACAAATTGATATTATTAATAAAGATCAAAATAATCCTATAAAGCACAAGGCATCTATAGATGGTTCTCAAGAGCTTTTTAATTCTCTTCATCATTATTTTGAAATATTACATGGACCTGGCGTAAACGCTAGAAATGAGTACCGGCAACTTTCTAAAGAAGTAAAAGCAGCTGTTAATAATTTGAATTATTTAGTTCATGAAATGGAATCTTTTGATCGATCAAAAGAAGGAGGAATAAAGGCGATTACTTTTGAATTTAATGAATCTGAAAGAATTCCTATTCCAAAAATGTGTGATAATGATTTTACATTAGAAACCAAATTTGGAGATATTGTGCTTCACTATACGCAAGTTGGTAAAACTTGGTGGGAAGTATTTCTTGATGGTGATGAAGAAATTTTTGACGAAGCAATAATTCCACATTTAGTAATAGATGGGTCTTTTGATATATTTTTTGGTTCAATTGGCAATATAAGCGAAATCAAAGAGGAATTTTTCGAATTTTTAAGAAAAAATAATAAAGATCCATTTGATTCATCGTTAAGATTAGGTTTTCATCCTGTTGCTACATTAAAGACCAATGTTTCAGATGACTTTTTTCATGTTAATCAAATTAAAATGTTAAAAATTTTTAAAGAGGGTAAGTGTCTGATTGAACATATGCCAAATTCTTTATATGGGCATGTAGATGCCAGCTTTATCGATGATTAATATTCAAATTTAGTGCTAACAGCGTAATGATCTGAAGCAGGAAGCTTCTTATTTTTATAAGAAATTTGATCAATAAATTTTACATGACCTTCACTAGCTCTAAATTCATTTGTAGCAAAAATGTGATCAATAAATCCTTCATCATACTCTAAGCTTTTCCCAGGGTAAGTTGTTAGTCTATCAAAATCAAAACTATATTCTTTGTACTCATAAAAAATTTCTTTGACCTTACCCCATAATGTATCACTATCTAAGTAACGTATTTTTGACTTTGAAGGAGGGGAAATATTAAAATCACCACCTAATATGACAGGATTGTTATTAGAGTGCTGATCTATAAAACTTTTAAGTTCTTTTAATTGAGTTAATCTTTGTCTAACATAGGATTTATCAATGTATTCGGATACTAAATGTGTGGTTGCTACGAATATTTCGCCAAACTCGTGATGATTTATAGTCGCTCCAATAACGCCTTTAGAAACGGCCATTTCACCATCTCTTAGATGCCATTGAGATCCATTAATCGAGTAATGTTTTTTATACGTGTTTAAAATTGGATGACGACTGAGAATCATTAAACCTGTATCATATCCAATTTTATCTGGAACTAAGGCCTTTAATAAATAACCCACTAAGAATATGAGTGGTCTTTGTATTTTCTTTCTGATCAAATTTCTAAATAGTCCAACTCTTTTGTCTAAATCAACAGAGTAGGGAAAACCACATTTTTTTAAATTATTTCTATCTTTTTTAAGCCAAGCCTCTTGAAGGAGGACTATATCATAGGAGCTATTTTTTAATTTATCACAAACGTATTTTTGTCTAAATTTAGATTCTTTTGAAAAAGGATTAAGTCCTTGAACATTATAAGTTAAAACTTCTAGGGAGTACGACTTAGTTGCAAAGAGAACTAATAATAAAACGATAATTTTTTTCATAGGACCATTTTCTCACATAATGTTTAAAATTTATGTTGGGGAAAATTGATCCTATGAAAAGTTTAAATATTTGATTTTATGCGCTTTCTCTTGAGACAGGCCCTCTGTAAGGCTCACCAGTTAGATTAGTAACTTCTTCATTAAAATGATCAAGTATAAAACTTGTAATATCTTTTATTGAGACAATTCCAATTGGTTTTCGGTCTTTATCAATAATAGGAACGTGTCGATATCCGCCAACATGCATATTGTTTAATACATAAGCGATCTCATCACCTTTTTGTAAACATAGAGGATTATGAGTCATGTATTCACAAATATTTGCACTCCTCCAATTTTCATCTTTTCCAATAACTTTTAACAAAATATCTCTCTCAGTCAAAATACCTTCGATTATGTCATCTTTGGTAATCAAAATCGAACCAAAGCTTTTTGATTGCATTATATCTATTGCTTCACCAAGAGTAGAGCTTACATCTAAACAAATTGGTTTTGGAAAATTCATATCCTCAATTGGTCTTTTAAACGTATTAGAGTCAAGAGTTGTTCTTGCACTATCTTGCTCATTCATAATTTGTAATTCTTCATCTAAAAAATCATTCACGATATTCTCCTGATCTAAATTAAACTATATATATTGTATCACGAAACTTAGAGGTTTTGGGGAGTTAAGCGAACTTTATCTTTTCGCATTCTGTGATCCTCATGAATTGTTCTATCCCACGTTCTGACCATTTGTCCGGTCTCACTGTCCACGTGAGCGCGGTAAATATTCTTTCTTCCAGTACTCGATAAAAATGTAACTACAACCTGATTTAAATGCCTTGCAACTCCATTCTTAACTTCAATTAAAGATTCTTCCTCTTTTATAAAGGCCTTAGAGTTTTCACCAAAGAATCTTAAAATTTTCTTTGCAAACTTCTTTTTCCAATCTTTTGATGGAGTATTTATATAAGTCTTTATGACAGATTTATCTCCAAATACATTAGGAGTTTTTGAACTAGGCTCTCTAGCTTTAGGTTTAGTAATCGGGTCTACTCTCAGTTTATTTTTTCTTGCCTGATCAATGGTCAATTTTTGAGATATAACTTCCTTATTTTTGATTTGATGACCAGACCAAACTTGATTTGTTTCAGTTTGAGTATTATTTTCTGGTTGAATTTTATACATTTTAAAAATTAAAAATGAAGCACTCAAAATAAATATAGAGGAAAGTAAAAATTTCTTTTTCATTAATTTACCACCGTAAATTGAATATTAAAAATTTTAAAAGGCCCTGCACCAGAGTATTCATAATCTAGAAAGTCGTCTCTATTATTTGTGTCATCAGAAAAACAGTTCGAACAATTTGTAAATCTGGCCCTGAATCGGCAATTAAATTTTGTACCAGGAGGAACATATGGATTTACTTCGAAAAAAATTAAATTCGATAAATTAAATTCAGGATTACCTGTATCATTTGGAAAATTTAAACTTTGTGCCCATGTTTTTTTAGGGGAGAGTTTTGAAAAGTATGAGTTGTCAGCACCTTTTAATACTCTTATAAAGCAATCCTTCGTTTGACCACTTCCTCCTAAGCATTTATTAGAATCTGCAGGAACCCAACCAATTTCAGACATATATTGTTCTTGATTTCCCCACACTGTTGATCCATCACTTTGAGTTTGGATGAAGCAAACGGGGTACATGTCTTCGAGTGGTTCTATTACTTTATCTTCACCATTTGTTCTTGTGGTATAACCACAGTCTCCTGATATTGGTGTTGCTGCATCAGCTACGGCGCCACCTTCTGCAATGTCTGGAAACTGATCTTCAAAAATCCCACATGGTTCAAAAATATTGCTTGTAGGATTTTGTTTAAAATGATCCCAATCATTTGCAAGAACTTGTACGCCGGCCATTGTACTATTTGAATCATTATATAAATTAAGTGAGATTCCAACAACTTCACCAGGACTGATGAAACCATTTCCATTATTATAGCCTAAGTCACTTGGGATCTGATCAGATAGAGTATTTTCCAATTGAGAAGTCATATTCTCAATGGCCTGTCTTATTTCATTTTGCTGATCAAAAATAAAAAATTTAGGTGCACCGGAAGTAGGATCAAAAATTAATCTATCTTTGTCTATTAAAACAGTTTGAACTCTATTTACTAAATCAACTTGAGTTAGAGTGTCAGCGCCAACAGTTCCAGCGTGACCATTTAATACATTATTTCCGTCATTATTATAAGTATCAAATAATAATAATCCATACATATCTAAAATTTGCTCTATATTATCTTGTGGATAAGCACTTCCTATTAACTGACTTTCAGAAGATCTGCATCCAAAGTTTTTATTCATAATGCGGTATAAATTTTTAGAAAATGTTTGATAAAACTTTCTATAATTTATTGGATTAGATAGACGTAGCCATTCTCTTGAAGACGTAGAGTTTAAATTAACTGTATCTTCACTAGAATTTAGACCTCCAAGTAAAGAGTGATCACTACCTTGGGCCGAAAGATCTCCAAGTTCTGAAAATGTTTCAGCTAATAGATACATGACATTATTAACTGCAAATTCTTGACTCATTCCACATTCAGATTTTAAGTCTTTTGTTAAGGCCACTAAATAGTGAGATGTAATTTGTCCAGCAGCGTGAACATCTTCAAAATCAAATTGTGAAAATCTGGCATCATAGTTTACAAAGTCAGGATATTTTAATCGTGAATCAAAATCACTACTAATTCCAGGAGCGTGAAAGCTTTGATCTTCTGATAGGGGACGATCAAGGTTTCTAAATCTTCCAAGGGCCCATTCTCCAATCCTTTCACGAGAATTCATTGCATAACTAAAATAATCGGCAACACCTTCTCCAATTGAACCGGCTTCATCGTAAAACAAATATCCTAAATCAGCTCTTGTGACGGCATTTAAATTAGAACTAGTGTTTCTAATATTTAACCAAAGCTTAGTCGTCATATGTCCAAGCTCGTGATATATAATCGATGGGTCTTGAGCAAACTTTAAAGGAGCGAATTGATCATCAGCACCAAAGCATAGTGAAAAATCAGCTGGTGAGAAAAATGCGTTAGCAAATAACCCACAATTTGAATATGCAATTAAAGTTTCATCAACAGCAAGAGAGTGATTTCTTAACCAGTGCCCTGAACCAGCATAAAAATTACTTGGAATAGATGTCCTATATGTAATGGCATTTACATTAGCTTGGGACTGGGTGAAAACATAATTAGAAATACTTTCATATCTTGATAGAAGCCTTCTCATATGAGCGAATGTATGAATTTGTAAAAACTCATCAGAGTTAGGATCATAGGCCCATCTTTCACTAATTTTTGTAATAGGAGAGGAGGTGTCATCATTGAAAACCGCGAGGCAATTTGTTACTTCATAACTTTGAGAATCAAAACAACTTTCTTGTAAAAATTGATTACTTGTAATGAACTCTTGGTTCTTATTTATAATCGTAGATATATTTACATCTGCTGCTAGAGATTCATCTCCTGTTAATACAATTGGATTTTTCTCTATTAATCTTCCATAACCTGGATCTAATGAGTTAACCGAGTTTGAAACCGCCGTTTTTTTGAGACGATCCCCATTACTAGGAGGACCTAGAAGACAACCACTTAGAAAAAATAGTGAAGTAATAATCACTAATTTCATATTTTCATTTTACTCCCCCCAAAACATTTTTTACTTATCTCTTCCAAATGCTCCGGAGTCTTTAATAATATCTGCGATCTCACTAGAAAAACCTAGCTTACCACTAAAATTGTTTTCATCATTATTAATACACGGACCTTCTGCTATATCTTCACCAATTCTACTAGCAATCTTGTTAAGGTCTTCAGAGTTATTTGCTAATGCTTTAATAACAGTACCTTTAATATTCTTTGCTAATTTTTTGACATCAGAATCTTCTTTTGCCTTGTCGTCATCGAAACTGTTTTCACAAGTGGTACTATCTGATGCTTTGCTGCACTTTTTAATTTTTGCGACTTTCTTACGGGCCTGAAAAGCTTCACAAATACCTACTGAACTAGGTTCACTGGCAGGAAACCTCTCATTATTTTGCATATAAGAATCTAGTGAGTCTGCAATCTTTTTTATTTCTGATCTTGTACCTCTTAATTGATCATCTTTAGTATGATTTTCTAAGTTTTTCTTTATTTCCTTTATATCGTTAGCAGTGAATTCATCTTGTGCACTTATTTTTTCAGCAAACTCATAAGTTATACTACTTTTATCTGAGTTTAATTTTTTTAAATCAATTACAAGTTGATCTTTAAGAGCTTTAAATTCATCGATAGGATCAGTGCCTAGTATTTGTTGTTTATCTTTTTGTATTTCTTTATATGAATCTTGAGAAGCGTTAACTAATTTTTGATAATCCTCTAGCATTTCGTTTATTTTACTATAATTGTCACCTTCTTTTTTTTCTTCCTCGCCATCCATCATTTTGATAATTGTTTGAACACTTAAATTTTTGTCACTGTCACTTTGATCATGTGCTTTTTTATAAAGCTTTGCTAATTTTCTTTTTAGAGAATCATCCTCATCATCATCACATAACTCAAATGCATTAACATCATCTTGATCATCTTCAGCTTTTTCTAAAGAGTCTCTTATTGAACATAAATTTTGTAATTTTACAATATTTTCTCTTGTGTCTACTGTTAAAGCATTTGGTCCTGAAGTTGCTAATGTCGCCTTATTAGAAGAATCTACTAGACTTTCAATGTAGTTATCACAAATATTAACTAAATCGGCTTTTGGTAGTGTCTTATAAATATTACAAACAGCATTTGATTCACCGAAAGCAGCTTGTTGTTTTTCATAAGCATCTTGTTGCATTTGAGCAAAAGCATTTTGAGACTCGTTAGCTATTCTTAAACATCTTTTACCTTGTTTTTCAAAAAGAGCTGCATATTTTTGGAATGCACTTTGTTGCTCTCTCATATAGTTACCAACAATATTTTGAATTTTTTGAGTTTCATTTTTTCTATACTCTTGAAGAGCTGATAAACTTTGAAAAACTGAATTTGGATCTTGAGAGTCTGGATCTAGTAAATCTAGACTTCCTCCTCCTAATAATTTAATTCCATATTTTGTTTTTTCTGGATTACCGAAATTTGGCGATAAAGAAGCAAGAATATTATCGATAGATCTTGCATTATCTTTGTTCGAACCAGGAGTACTTCCTTTTTCTAGTCCTAGAAAAATATTATCTCTTAAGGCAACAAAGCTTCTAACTCTTTGTTCTAAATTTGCCAAAATTGACTTTGCTTGATTTTCAAGAACGCTCATATTTTGATTGAAAGTAGCACCAAGCCTATTTATATTTGCTTCTCTACTTTTGATCATTTCATTTACTTTTTTATAACAAGAACTCACATCGTTAGCACAACTTTTTGCATTTTCTAAACAAAAACTTGCTGAAGTAGGTGATAGAGTGTCAGCGTTACAGCTACTTCCTTGAAGTTGAGCAGCACTTGAAGTAGAACAAGTTAGTATTCCTTCTGTAATGTCAGCTGTAAGATCTGATAAAAAGTTTTTCTCTAAATTTTTTAACTCTCTTAATTTTTTAACTGAGTTATCAACTAACTCTTTTTGTGAAAGGCCATTAGTATTGATTCTTGAACTAGCATAGTCCTTATTATATTGGGCCTTACAATTATTTGCTACTCTATTAAGGGCATCAGATACTGTATAGTCTCTACCTTGTTCAAATGGACCTGAATTTCTATCCGGTGTGAAAATAACCTGTCCACCAGAAGTTTTTTCTAGCTCTCTAATTCTTGCTAAAAAAGATTCATCAAATTGTCTATCTTCTTTAAAGAGTTCAGTAAGGCTATCTTTAAAATTTGATAGATTATTATTTCTTCTATTAACATCTTTTAGTTTTAAAGTTTTTAATAAATCAGGAAGTCTGATTCCTAGAAAGTCTGAACTTTCTTGATTTGTATCAATCAAATCATCTTTTCTAAATACACAATCAGTAATAAATTTCTTTCTCATGAAATCTTCAGCTACGGTACTAACTCTTCCATTTCCATCGTTACGAGTTGCTAAAAACTTATTAATTTTAGATTTAAAGTTTGAATCTAAGTTCGGTACATCAAAACCTATATCTCTTTTTATCTCACTTCTAATTGTATTAAATCTATCAGCAAAATCCTTATTCTTTTTTAAAATTCTTTGTTCTAGTGACCCAAACTGAGTTAGTTGATCAGTTATATTAGACATATTTGGATCTGTAAGAAAGCTAGCTAATGTTTTCGAGTTAATTTCATCAGCTATTCTACTTACCTGAATATCAATTTGAGCTTTGATTTTAGATTCATTTGCTCTTAGGTCACTTGCTTTTTGTCTAAAACTTCTATCTCCTCCAGAAGCCTTATTGAATACATTACTTTGAATACCTCTAAGTCCAGCAAATGCTCTATCTCTATCATCTAGGGATGTACTTGGAAGAACATTTTTACAGGCTGCCGAATCAGCAAAATAATCAGCAAAGGATCTAGATTTTTCATCGTTTGGTTTATCACCTGGAGATCCACCTTCAAGCTCTCTATTTGTAATATCCATTTGATCTAGAATATCTTGCTGAGTATTTTTCATTCTTCTATACTGTTCAGCAAGTTGCCTTTTTAAATCTTCAATTTGTTGAGCAAAAGTTTTTTCTGCTTGATTTAAGGCAGCTATTTTGTCTTCATAACATTTTAATCCAATCGGTGATTTACTAGGTTGAGATCCATCAATCATCTTGTCATATAGATCAGCTTTTTGAAAAGCAGCACCAGCTTCTAAGAAGAATTGTCTAGCATCTTGAAGGTTTGGACTTGGTTGTGAACATGCGCCTTCTTCAAATGGAGGATCTGGATTGGCCATTGTACATTCTGGAAAAAACTTGGGTGCCGGATTAGTTGAAGAAGTTATTAATAAATTTGCAGGATTGTTTATATTAGCAAAATTCACTTGTTGATCAATTTGTGAAATTTGTTGAGCGTATTGAGTAGCAATTCTGCCACCAGTATTTAGAAGCTGCAAAGTCGTAATTGCACTTTGATTTCTTCCATCTGCTGTTCTATTTGCTAACGTGATAGAGGAGATAGAAGTTAATCCCACGCTTAAAATGTAAACTTTCAATATTTTTAATATCTTCACCTGTAAGACCCCTTTTTGAATCTTTTAGTCCAATTACTTATCGTAATATTCGCCCCTTAACATGAATTTGCGGCAATATATTTCATTGTATAGGCGAGTGTTTTGATCACCTACTGGAAATAGAAGTATTGACCGGCTTTTAGCTTAAGTTAAGGTTGGTTTATAATAAAAATAAATACTTACAACGAGATAAAACATGATAGGCGAAACCGTGAAAAAGAAAGGACTTAAACTATCAATGCCATCTTTTGTTGCCACTTTGGCCCAAAAGAAGAAGGTAGCAAATAATCAAAATACGAATAAAACGAATAAGAATTGGCATTCTCCAAGTATTTTAGCTCGTCTAATTTCAATTTATTGCGATTTATGCTTGAGTTACGCCATTATGTCGTACTCTTATTCGTTTGAATCAGTTAATAATACGATCAAAGGCCTAGAAAAAGTTTCTTCATTTTTGATCTCTTTGCTTTCTTTAAGCAGCTCCGTTCATGTCATCACAAGTTTAGTGGCACTATATATAATTTTTCATATTTATAAGATTTATACATCTTTATTTTTAGGTGTAAGTCTTGGGCAATATATTGTGGGAATCAGAGGACCAGAGGGATTTATTTGGAAACGTGTGGCCGGACCTGTAAGAGAGTTAATTAATTTTATTTGCTCACCTTTTTTAATTTTACAATTACCAATTCTTTTTGGTCGACCATCTATTATAGAACTAGCATCTGGTGCTGAATTAAAAAAATCAGATGGAATATTTGGAATTAAATTAAGTTTATTATTTGTGCCCCTTTGTACATTTCTTTTAATTATATCTCCACTATTTGAAAATATGGTTTTAATTGATGGAATTAAAGTTAAATTTACAGAAGAAAAACAGGCTAAGTTATCTAATGATTTAAACTTTTCTAAATTTAAGAATTATCATTCTAATTACTTTCATTTATCTTCTTTCACATCTTTAGATCAAATGGGATTTAAATTAATTCCATCATTTGAAGTAACACGAGAAGGATCTAAGAAAGTGATAAGACCAATTCTCAATATTTTTGATATGAAAAATGGAACACAAGGTGTTTTAAGAATTGGAGACAATTTTTCTCTTTTAGAAAAAATTCAAAATCACAAAAATTTTAATCCCAAATTTGGAAAAAATTATCCTGTCTTAAATAGTGTCTTAAAATCAAAAGAACAAGTATATGATAAGTTTTCCAAAAGAACGTTAGGTAAAGACGAGAAGGTAAATTTCCTATTGCCATCAGTAGCTAGAGATCAAATTGAAAACTTATTGAAAGATTCATTTAAGTTAGGTGTTAATAATATTTGGTCACATATACTGAAAAATGGAGTTTATGTCAGAAGCTATTTAAGCCTTCGATCTGAGTTTATGAGTTTTGTTAGTCATCAGTCTTTGTCCGAAGTTAATATTGTCAATATGGGTGATAATCGTTTTTTTAAAGTTAAGCAAAGGTTTGAAAAAGAATTTAACTTAGATAAACAATTAAAAGAAATATATATTCCTATTGAAACTGAAAATTCTTTAACCCTTATTTATTCATGGGAGAAGGGTAATAATGGAAAAGATTCTATGAAGAGATTTAAAGAGAATTTTTTAACACCTGCTAAATGGAGTTTTGATTATAATGGAGTGAATTCTCTGCCAAAAATAAAAGAAGCAATGGACCCATTTCATATATTGGACTTTTTCTCAACTAATGAAATCGAATTTGAACAGTCAATTGCTTTTGAAGAGTATGTCTATCACTACTATTTTGATCTCGCAAAAAACTCCATTGAATCAGATAATAAAGCATTAAAAGAAACTTTGATTTCCTCTCTAAATAGGTTAGAGTTAGTAGCTGATTTAAAAAATAAGAAAAAGAAAAATTATTACTCTACTCAGTTTATCGCTCATTTGAAATCAATTAAAAAAGGAATTCAATCAAACGATAAATTATTTTTTGGACTTTGATGGATTATTATTCTTCTCTCATATATGGAATTGTTCAAGGATTAACAGAGTTTTTACCAGTTAGTAGTAGTGGTCATCTAGGAATATTGCCAAAATTATTAAATATCCATCCTCCAGGTGTTGTATTTGATCTGGCAATGCATGTTGGTACGGCCTTAGCAGTTAGCGTTTATTTTAAAAAAGATCTCAAGGAACTTTTCAAGTCTGCCATCAAACTTAATTTTAGAAGAAGCACATGGAATCCAGGACAACTACTGGCCGTAAATATGATTTTATCAACAATTGTTACTGTTGTCTTCGCTTTCATTATAAAAGACTTGGCCATGACTTATAGAAGTGTAGAAATTATATCATTTAATTTAATTGGTTTTGGTTTACTCATGTGGGTGAGTGACTTAATAGGTAGTAAAAATGTTGACTCTGTTATGGATAAAACTGGATCAGGATCAAAAGCTATTTTGATTGGATTATCTCAAGTTTTAGCACTTTTTCCTGGAGTTAGTCGTTCTGGAATAACATTAACAGCTGCTCGTTTTATGAACTTATCCAGAGATGAAGCATCAAGGTATACATTTGTTCTATCTCTTCCATTGATAATTGGGGGATTTATTATGAAACTTCCTGAATTTATCTCTTCAAAACAAAGTTTTAGTATTTCTATTTCACTTTTTGGAATGTTTGTTTCATTTATCGTTGGATTATTAACGATTCATCTATTTTTAAAAATTATATCTAAAATAGGTTTGTCATTTTTTTCAATCTATAGAATTATTTTAGGGGCAGCTCTTCTGATTTTTTAGTTTCCTAGTGAAAATCCTTGAGGGACACAATATACGTGTGTATTCCATTTCAAGCCAGCTAAATAAAGATCTGCTAAACCATTTTGATTATTTGCTTCATCACGACCGTCTAAAAATCTTTGTCTGGTAAAATCTTTTGATTCATGACCAGGAACTTTTAGTGGAGATAAAGCTATTCCTCTAAAAATTTGTCCAGAAGCACATACCCCTTGTGTAATAGCAAGAGCTTCAATTGTAGAAGGAGATTTAGCATATCCTGTTGTTTCATCAAATAGGTTAGGGTTGGCCCCATCAGCAGCACTAGAAACATAACGGTTATAATACACAGATAAATCAGTATAATCTGGAAGAGCACACTTTCCGTTTGCGATAAATCCTGAACAACATCTATCGGCAGGAACGCTTGCATCTACTGTTTCGCCAGCAGGTATACAACAACTAAAGCTATCTTCTGAAAAAACTTGTTTAATATTTGTTTGGAAATTTCCAGTGCTATCCATAGTATTAAAAAATGGTGTATCAGTTCCAGAAATATTTAAACTAAATTCTACTGTATTTAGGTCAACAGGTAATGTTCCTTGTATAGTATTTGGAAGAGCTACAACATTTCCATCAGGTGCTCCTAGTAAAGTATTCGCATTTACGGACTGATCAATTGGGTTAACGATACACTGAGCTCCATTATCCTGTATGGTTTGTACTGGAATTTGTGGGATACCTGTTAATTCAAGTCTATCTATAAAGTTAAAGTACTCTGTAGCTTGCGAAAGTGTAATTGATCTCATAAGGCAGCGAGCTTCATTAGGCTCAGTAACGTGATCACATGTAAAATTAGTTCCACATTCAGTAGTAAGAGGATCTCCAGTATCTGTACACGGTAACCAATTTAAACATTTAAAAGTATCGAGTGGAATGTTCTGCATTTTTCCTGGACTCCAAACATGACCTCCTCCATTTTCATCTGAAAAGTTTCTAATCCAGTTTTGTCCACAGCATGTTCTCGTTCCAATTTTATTGATTGTGTTAAATTGAAGTGTTGGAAACTCTTCTCCAGAGCCTTGACCTAAATTACAATTTGCTAGTGCACCGGCACACTCATTTGCTGATGGAGCAATGAGGTGTGGGTGTTCAGTATTTGCAGTATTATTAACAACTGGAAGTCCAGCTCCATCTAAGTTCAATAAATCTGCAACAGTATGCATTCGTGAATATCGATCATGTTGATCTAATGCTATTCCCGTTCCTGGAACAAGAGAAGTGTTAAAACTATCAAGTTGAGCTTGATCAGTACCAATTGTAATTTCATTTCCAGAGGCCCTACAGCATCTATTATTTGATGGATCAAAATCTGCTGAGCTTGCATCCTGAGCTTGAGAACAAACGAGACTTTCTTTCCAGAATCTAATTTCATAATTATTTACAATGGCCGTCATTGTTGCATCATCAGGAGAAAGTGAATTTAAAACACTCGCTACTTGTCGGTTTGGTCCACATTCATAGTCACTATGACAGCTTGCTCCTGGTGCTCTAATACATCTATTTGGTTGATATGTTGGTGAGTCAACAAACTCTGTATCAAAATCTTTTAATAATGTCGCAAATGATAAAGACCCTAACGCTGACTCAAGTAATCTATATGCATTTGTTGACATATTTTGGCTAGCGGCCTTTCCGACAAGAGGAATTGCAGCTGTGTTAGTTGATAAAGTTACGGTTGTTGGATCAACTGTATTATGAAAGAAATTTCCACTATCATCTAAAACACTACATGAAGAATAGTAAGATGAAACAGTTGCACTTAGTGAATCACTAGTCATACCAATTCCAGATACTTGATCTCCTCCAAAGTCTGCTAGTGGAATTTGAGAGTGTTGGTTTGCAAGGGTTGTGTTATTTGGGTTACGCCCAGGTATACACATTGAAACAACTTTATTCGCGTTTAATTGCGCCTGTACTTCGCTATCAATAGTTTGATCACCATTATATAAATATGGTCGTCCCATAATTCTAGATCCTAGGCCAAAAATATCTAAGTCTGTCTCAGGAATCGTTGTGCTAGAATTTTGTGTTCTAACACTTCTAGCAAATCTCGCAATTTTATTATTAAACCTTGCTTGAGGTCCTCCAACAACAAATCTTTGACAATAATTATTCATGGAGCATGCATGCATTCCATCTATATCTGTTCCTGAAAAACTTGATGCCGAATCTACTGTATAATCAATATGACATGCACTTCCTCGACCTCTATAGACACATCTTTTCGAACTTGTACTTCCAGTTTTAAATAATGTCGTTAATCTTTCTGTACTGGCCACATCTGGAAATTCAGTTGCATTCTCATCAAACACTGGCCATAAAGTTGTTTGGTTTCCAATTGGCTGACAAGTATAATCGTAACCAAGTCTGGCTACACATTCTTGATCAGAGTCACATAAATGTTGTTGCTGACATTCAGCTCCGGTTGTTTCTATGTCCTTTGTTGGTACATTAACTGCACCTAAATTAGAATCAGATTCTAAAATTGTAACGTTATATTCATTGTCAGCAGTGAGGTCTCCAAAATATGCATTTATTGCTAAAAATAGTTTATTTGACGTTGATTTAATTCTTCTTGCATTTCCAATCGCAAACCAAGTTGTTCCGTCAAATGAACCAATTAATGATCCATAGTCAAAACCATACCAGTCTCTTTGATAGCCATTGGCCGCGTAAAAGTGCTGGGCCTTAAGTCTTCTTAATCTTTGCTGTTGTCGGTCTGAAAAAGTAAAGTGAGAATATGGAATCATTGTTACTGGTACATAACAAGCTCTTCCAAAATGTAAATCATCTTTTCTATAAGTTGATGTTGTAAATGGATCTGTTTGAGTTAAGTCTGGAGTATAACCTCCACCATTATCATCAAAAGTTTCAGGAAATAATCTTGCGAGAGTAGAGTAGTAATCACTTCCACAAGTTAAGCATTGTGAAAATGAACCTCTATCTACAAAAATATCATATGATTTATTATTTTTTACATTAATAACTTTTGGAGCTCTTGCTTTATTAGCTAATGTACCAAGTGATCCATAGATTTCAGTGAAACCTATATATTGTGCAACATTGTTAGGAGTTAATAAATCATTATTAGTGTATTCAAATAAATTGCCTTCCTGAGTTGTGGTAGTTAAAGTCACATCATCTTGAGGAGCTCCTCCAGTATCGAAATATCGATATGGAACAGACTTAGCACTGACTCTTACTATCTGTTGTAAAGGAGGATCTGGAATATTAGGCGGTGGAAAAACACATGAATAATCAATTAATTCTTGGGTACCATTATTATCCACATATTGCGGAGCTAGATTACATTTATTAGAACCTCCACATTGGCAAATAGTATCTATTCTTGAAAGAGCTTCTTGCTTAGATTTCATAACATCATTAATAGCTAAATTAACAAAATATGTTATTTCAACTTTTTGGGTGTCATAAACTTGTAGACCTAGTCCAAGAAATTGCACATAATTTGGAGCACTGGCGACTAAATCCCATTGATTTCCTCTTAATTTTCTAACACCATCAACAGCAACTATAATAGTTCTTGCCGTGTCTGCATAAAGAGGAAGGTTGAAATTGTTTGAAGCAGGAAAATGATCTGTAGTTGAACCAGTGTTTTGTCCTTGAATATATATTTTTTTACATTGGGCCAAGGCCGAATTAATCATTTCACAAGTACCATTAACTTTGTATTTGATTTTTAAAGTATCATCTGGTGCTGTAGGATCTACAATATTTGTTAAAGTATTAACTCTCATTGGATCTGTTAATGTGTTATTAACTGGCCCAACTGTAAAGTCTGTAGATGCCGCTAAACAATTTCCTTGGCAAAGAGTTTCTCCAGCGTGACTAATTTCGACAATATTTGATAAGTCTAAACTTGCTGTTCCTGTATATGTGGTTGAATAATTTAAATCATCTTCTCCAGAATCAAATGGCGGAGTAAGAGTACTTGCATTTTCATATTCTTTAGTACAAATGGATACCTCTTCGCCATCCTCTGGATTTGTACAATTATAAAGTTCTTGTAACATCGTGAACCGTTCTAATGCATCTTTGTCAGGATCAGTTGGAGTTGGATCTTCTGGTTCCGTTGGATTTGGATTTGAACAAATATGATAGAACTGAGGGTAGTTAGAGATAAGTGATGGAGTAGTCGTTATATCTTGTACAGACTGCAAGTATTCACTTGAAGTAGTATCAACTCCATTTTTCGTTTGGCCATTTATGGCACAAATATTTTCAGAGCAGCAATCATACTGAGAGCCACAATCAGCATTTGTATTACAACTTCCTCCGGCAGGAGGGTTTGTTGAAGCTTGAGCTGATAAATTTAATCTTAAATTATTAGTTCCAATTTTTGTAACTTCATTTCCATTTTTATCAAAAATAACTATAGGGTCACTGTTTAAAAGTGAAGAACTACATGTTGGACATAGCTCTGAAAAAGTATACGAAACGCTATCTGGAGTGGCCGGTGATCCACCGTCGTTATACAGACCTGATAAAGTATTTAAAACACCAGATGTTAGACAATTTGTTTGGTTTAAAGATTTACTATTAGGTGCTATCGAGTAAAAATACTCTCTAGTATTTGTTGTGAAGTTTAGTATCGATCTTGGGGAAGCAGCTAAGGAAACAACTTGATTAGGTGTCGCATTCGGAAAGTGGGCAATGAAACATTTAATTACGGTTGTATTATTGTTACGTATGAATGCATCTACCTGTGGTCCTCTTAAATAAAAAACATCATTAAAATCAGCAGCGATTGAAAAAAGTCCATTTGAAGAAGTACTTCCTGAATCTAAAATATTGAGAGAACTGTCAAACTCTGGAGCGTCTGGATTTTGACTTTGACCTGTATCGGTTGCAATTGCTTTTTTGTTTCTATTAGACGATGGGGTAGTTAAAAAACATGAACTAAGAGTCATTAAAAAAGAAATGATTACTACCTTAGTTGTAAATTTAATTAATATCATATTATTTTTCAAACCAAACACCCAAACTATCTATGTAACTTATCGATTTTTGCGCTTTTAATATTAGTTATTCTTTAATTTTAAGCGAATACTTGAGAGTTGCAGTTTGTTTATTTTGTATTTTTATAACTGCTTGAATTAATTTATGAGAAAGTTTAATGAAATTAGTTAATAAGAATGCATGTGACTCAAAAATGAGGCAATAAATGTAAAGATTAACTTTTACTAAGTACTTCTAATTATTAGACTTTCTTTTAAATTCAAATGACTTGTTAGAGAAAAGATTTATAATATTAAGTAATTAGGGAGTAAATTATGTTAAGGGCAGTTTTTTTAATTTTTCTACTTGTATCTATGAATACCTATGCAAATGACTCAACTGAAATATCAAAAAGTGATTTGTTAAAAACGTTAAAGAATGTAAAGCTTGAGAAATCTCATATGTTGCAGATGATTAACTTAATGGAAGGCTCTGGTAGTATAACCAGTTCTGAGGCCGATAAGGCCAGAGACCAACTTAATAAAATGCAAGATAAGGATATTAACGATATTCAGAAGAAGGCCATGAAAAAGCTTAAAGAAAACTATGAGCCAGGATCAAATCAAAAGTCAGTTCGTATTTTAGAAAACGCTAAAACTACAACTCAAAAAGAAAGTGTGGCCAAAAATACTTCGCAAGCTACAGGTAAAAACATTGATACAAAGCAAGCAGAAGAACAAGAATTAAAGGATGCTGTTGATTATTTAAATCAGTAGGGCATAACATCTTAATGTACAGTTTTATGAAAATGAGGACCTTCTTTGCTATTATAATTTATTATTTAAATGATTTATTTTATATTCGTTATCAGAGCAATTTTACAAGTATTATTATTATTGATTATTTGACAAGATTTTGTAGCTTGCTTTTGATTCCTATTCCTCTTCAGTCTTTTCTAACTAAAAAAGAACTTCGATAACTTAGGAATTTAGAAGTATATTTTTGGTTTTTTATTTCACTTTCAGTAATTCAAATTTAATTTTTATTAAATCTGTTTTGATAAAATTAAAATTGTCTTATTTGCAAAATATAAGTGTGATTGTTTTCTTACATTTTTCATAGTTGGTCTCAAATGATAAATGAATTACTTATTAGGAGAGAATATGACTTTGTTGGAAAATTTGAAAGATGCTAGAAAAAAAGAAAAAAGTGCAACTTATATTGTTTTAAAATATCTTGCTCAAGTGAAAAAACAAAAACTTCATTTAAAACTAGGGTATTCTTCCTTATATAAGTTTTTAATAAAAGAGCTCACATACTCTGAAGGGGAAGCAGTTGCTCGAATTTCAGCTTTAAAACTTATGATGAATGAATCCATTATCGAATCTAGAATAAAAAGTGGAGAGATGAACCTGTCCAAAGCTGCAAAAATTTCGAATTTACTTGATAAATATGATTCAAAAATAAAAAAATCTGACTTAATAGCAATATGTGAAAAAGTAAAAGATAAGTCTGTTAGATATACTGAAGATGTTGTTTCAAGGCACTTAAATATTCCTAAACCAAAGCTTAAAAATATTATTTTAAATGAAAGTCAAATAGATAAGTTAAATAGAGCCAGAGAATTATATGGGGATATCTCAGATGCTGAGCTTATAGAAATACTTTTAACTGAAAAACTGAATGAAAACTTGCCACTGAAAGAGGTAAGGTCTAAGGTCAAAGTCTCAAGATATATCCCCAAAAAAGTGAGACATGCGGCATTTACAAAATCAAACCACCAATGTCAGTTTTATTCAAAAAGTGGGAAAAGATGCAATGAAAAACGCTTCTTAGAACTTGATCATATTAAACCTTATAGCAAAAATGGACTTAATAACTTAGAAAACATTCAGGTATTGTGTTCAAATCATAATAAACTTAAAGGCTCATTTTGATAATTTGATATATTATTTATCTAATTTTATCAATTAAATAAAGTATACCAGCTGTAACAAATCTTTTTTTAAGTGTTTTGCGATCACCTTTTAAATAAAAAGTTTTTGTTTCACTAAATTCATCTGAATCAATTCCTATACAAACTGTTCCAACAGGTTTTTCTTCGGAGCCACCTGTAGGTCCAGCTATACCTGTAAACGAAATTGAATAATCACTTTCACATTTTTTTCTGGTACCTATCGCCATTTCTTTTGCTACAGGTTCACTTACTGCTCCAAGCTTGACTAAATTTTCATCTGAAACATCTAGTATGCTTTTTTTTACTTCATTTGAATAACTAACTACAGAGCCATTGAAAACCTTAGACGATCCTGAAATATCTGTGAGTAGGTGAGAGCAATATCCGCCAGAGCAAGATTCAGCAAATGAAATAGTTTTATTCTTATCACTCAGAAGACTAAATAAAAACTCCATAGGAGATTTGCTTCCTATCTGCCAAATTTGATTTTGAATGGGAGAGTTATTAAAAATATCTAAAATTTTAGATTTTATTTCTTCAAACTCACTATCAAAAGAATTAAATGAAACTACTATATCCACTCCATAAAACTGAGGAAGAGAAGCAACCTTGCCAAATTTTTCTAGCTTACTCCAAAGATCTTTATCTACTTCCTGAAATATTTTTTCTTCAGGAATTCCTTTTGTTCTTACAAGTACTTGTTTATATGATTTCTCATCCAATTCAAATTTTGATTTTATAGTCTCAAAAAAAGAATCTTTAAGCATTAATTTAAATTCTCTTGGAACTCCTGGTGCACATAGAACTAATTTTTTATTTTTATCATCATAAAATCCTAGTCCAGGAGCAAGTCCCATTGGATTTGAAAATATTAAAAAATCTTTTGGAGCATCAAAGTATGTATGATGATCAGAAATTTCTCGATTAAATCTTTTATAGTTCTCAATCGTTATGTCTTTAGCACTTTGATTGAATTCTATTTTTTTATCGAAATATTGGGCCACCGCAAGCTTTGTTAAGTCGTCTTTTGTTGGGCCTATGCCACCAGTAATGATTAAAACATCACTAGATTTTAAGTGAAAATCCATATTAGCATGTATGGTTTGAATATTATCTTTGCAAAATGAACTTGAGCTTAAGCTAAGGCCTTGTTGCATTAAAAAATTAGCTGCAGAGTTAATATTTTTGTCTTGGGTTTTACCAGATAGAATTTCGTCGCCTATGGCCAGAATTGAAATGTTCATTATATAACCTGTAATTTATTCAATTATTTCAAATAATTAGACTTTTTATTATAATAATTATACCTAGTGTAATATTATGATAAAAGTACAAATAAGCCTAGATTTCGATAAAAATATTGAGAAGCATCTTTTTAAAAAATACCCTGATATTGTCGATTTTCGAATAATTTCAAAGTCCTTAGACGCTAGAAATGCAAATAAAGGTCGGACACCAAAATATCACTATATTATTGAAGTTTTAAAAAAAGGCGAGAGTTTTAGTAGTTTTAGTGAATCTATTAAAGAAATAGGACCATTTCAAAGGCCTCCTATCATTATTGGAGCCGGGCCTGCTGGCCTGTTTTGTGCTCTTAGGTTTGTGGAATATGGAATTCCATGTTTACTTTTTGAACGTGGAGATAGGGCCATAAATAGAATGAAGTATATTGCAAAGTTTTGGAGATATGGAGAGTTCAATCGAGAAAATAATGTATGTTTTGGAGAAGGAGGAGCAGGTCTTTTTAGTGATGGAAAACTAATCACCAGAGTAAAATCGCCATTTGTCCAATATGTTATGAATAAATTTGTTGAATTTGGAGCACCTAAAGAAACCGCCTATATCTCTAATCCACATTTGGGTAGTAATAAAATTAGATCACTCATAAATAAAATTTCAGATTACCTTCTAACTAAGGGATGTGAGATTTTTTATAATACTCGAATTGATGAGATATTAATTGAAGGAAATAAAATTAAAGGTGTCCAAACAAAAGATGGAAAACAATATCTAAGTGATCATATCGTATTGGCCGTAGGACATTCTGCTCATGATATGTATAAGCATTTAAATGATTTGGGTGTAGAAATGGCCCAAAAGAGTTTTGCTGTCGGTGTAAGAATTGAGCATCAAAGATCACATATGGATAAAATTCAATTAGGAGATTTTGCTGGCCATGAACTTTTAGGAGCATCTAGATATAGAGTTAGTTGGCAAAATAAACAAACAAATAAAGGAACTTATAGTTTTTGCATGTGTCCTGGTGGATATGTTTTATCTTCTGGTACTGAACGTGATGGAATAGTTGTAAATGGAATGAGTAATTATTCAAGAAATTCACCATGGTCAAACTCAGCTTTAGTAGTGAGTGTTGAAGCTGGAAAAGATTTCATGAGTGATAACGTTTTAAATGGTTTGTACTTTCAAAGAGAAATAGAAAAGAAAGCATATAATCAAAGTGTAGCTATGAGTAATGGAATCAGTCTACCTGCTCAATCAATTAAAGAATTCTTAGAGAATAAAAATAACTATGATTTGAAGCATAAGTCTTCATCTCCTTCTAAAATATTTAAAGGAGAAATAAGAGAGATTTTACCAAGCTTTATTGTAAATCATCTTAAGGATGCGCTTGAAAAGTTTGATCATTCTATGCCAGGGTTTGCAAGTGATGATGCTTTATTAATCGCACCTGAAACTAGAACATCGGCCCCAATAACAATATTAAGAGACAAGCAAACATTAGAGTCTACTAATATAAAAGGTCTTTTTCCTTGCGGAGAGGGGGCTGGATACGCAGGTGGTATTACATCAGCGGCAGTTGATGGTATAAAAATTGCAGAATCTATAGTTTTAAATCGATAAAAGATTTTTGATCGTGAAAATTAGGTTTTAAATCAGCGTGCATGGGTGCGAAAAAATTTTGTTTTCCAGTATTATCAATAAGAATACAAGTTAAGGTTCCAAAATTATAAGAATCATCAAAAAATGGTAACGATATATCAATGGAAAGAGAATCTTTTTCTAAATGATGATAAACTTTTGGGTTGTAATCATATTGATGTTCTTTCATGCCTATTCGATAATCGTCAAAATGATAAAGGTTCCATTGAGAAGAAAGGTTAGCATTAAATTCTATATAGCTTTTTTGTTTTTTATTTTTTAAGAAAAACTCAAAACATGTAAATTTCCAAAGATTGTCTAGTCTCTTATTTTCACTTTTAGGAGTGGTTAAATCTAAAGTAGACATTTCTCCTTTTACGAAGAAGTTACAAACTAATGATTTAGCTTCTTTTTTTATATCCGCCTCAACTTTATATTGAGACGGAGAATAAGGTGTTAACTTGATCATTTATTTAAAAAATTGCTTAAGATATCAATTGGTAGAGGGAAAAATGTTGTAGATTTACCATCTCCTGATGAAATTTCTTTCATTGTTTCTAAATATCTTAAAACTATTGCATTTTTTTGTGAGTCTAAGATTTTAGAAGCTTCAGCTAGCTTCTCAGCTGCTTCTAATTCACCACCAGCAGATATAATTTTTGCTCTTTTCTCTCTTTCTGCTTCAGCTTGTTTGGCCATAGCTCTTTGCATTTCAATAGGTAAGTCAATCGCTTTAAGTTCTACAGCAGTAACTTTTACTCCCCATGGCTCAGTTTGTTCATCAAGTATAGATTGGAGTTTTTGATTTATTTCTTCTCTTTGAGAAAGAATTTGATCTAATTCAAATTGACCAATAACTGATCTAAGAGTTGTTTGAGCAACTTGGCCTGTAGCTAGTAAAAAATCTTCAACAGATATAATGGCTTTTTTTGGATCATTTACTCTAAAGTATACAACACCATTTACTTTCAATGTAACGTTATCTTTAGAAATAATATCTTGAGAAGGGATATCCATAGTGACAGTTCTTAAATCTACTTTTTTCATTTTTTGTAATCCAGGTATTAAGAAAATAAGACCTGGGCCTTTAATGCCTGTGTACTTTCCTAAAAAGAAGACAACAGCTCTTTCATACTCTTGTAAAATCTTAATTGAGTTAAATAACAGTATTATGAGAACTACTGCAAAAGGGATGTTTTGTAATAAAAAATTCATTTTTTCTCCTATATATATAATTTCATGTGTTCAATATCTTGTTTTTGAATTTTGATTTTTTGGCCTAATTCATATTTTTTATTTGAAAGGGCCTTCCATCTTTCACCATTAACTTTTACTTCGTATTCAAACTCATTTTTATCGGACGTTTCTTGAACCCCAGATATTTCACCTGTTTCTCCAACAAGTGTGTAATAATCTTCTTTGTCTCTATTTTTTAAATCTTTCACAATAAAATATGTAATAATCGCCATAAATATAATTACTGAACCCATTGTTGAATAGATTAAATGTGTTGCGACGTTAAGGTAAGAATCAGATGTTCTAAATAAAAAAGAGCTTCCAAAAAATAAAGAGGCGAGACCTCCCAAACTTAATATACCAAAACTTGTAATATAAATTTCTAATATAAAAAGTAGAAAAGATAAGGCAATTAAAGCGAGTGCACCAAAGTTTAGGGGAAGAACTTGAAAACTAATTCCAGCTAATACCAAGAAAATGGCACCGATACTTCCTGCAATCATTCCTCCTGGTGCTTGTAACTCTAAATAAATCAAGGCGGCACCCACTATAAAAAATAAATACGCTAGATTTGGATTTGCAAATATATTTAAAAGCTTTTGTCCTAGGTCCATCTCATATTTTTCAAAAACAATTTGATTGCTACTTATAGTAAACTCAACTCCCTTAATTTTTACTTTCTTACCATTGATTATTTTTCCTAAATCTTGGATGTAATTTAATTTTGCATTGATAATATTTTTTTTCAGTGCCTCAGTAGTATCAAATGAACTAGCTTTATCAATCATTTCTTTAAAGGCTGCTCCATTTCTTCCTCTGGCCTCACTTAAACTTTCAACTAATGCAACCAAATCATTAATAGCTTTTTTTCTTAAATCATCTTGTTTGATATCATTTCCCATTTGTACGGGAGTTGCTGCTCCAATATTTGTTCCTTCAGACATAAATAAAAAATGGGCACTACTTGAAATAATTGCTCCAGCAGATGTTGCAGAAGCTCCTTCTGGTGTTATCCATATAGCTGTTGGTATTTCAATTTCTCCCAGAGCTGTGATTATGTCTTTAGTAGTTGAAACTAATCCACCAGGAGTGTTCAACCTAATAAGAATCATTTGATAATTATTTTGTGCTTTTTTTATTCCCTCTTTGATATAATTATAGGTCGCAGGGTTAATTGATGAGTTTATCTCTAATTCGAGAACTTTTTTAACTTCAATAATGTTGTCAGTATTTGCGAATAAATTATTAGTAATAATTATTAAAAAAAAGATAACACTAATTAAGTTTCTCATAAATTCTCCAGGCACTATATTTTCTATTGGGAGAGCTAGTTTTGCAACAAACAAACTATCAACTTTACAGATCTAATATTATCACCCTTAAGGGTGAAGAGAAGGGACAATTCATTAAGGATGGGGCCCTAATAGTTAAAACAATGAATAATAAGAGCAAAATCTATAAGGTAGGAAAATACTCGGATTTGAAGAATATATGTAAAAACTACGAATATTTCGATTTTTCAGATTATATATTACTCCCTGCTCTTTATGATATGCACTTTCATTGGGTTCAAGATGATGTGCGGTTAATGCCAAAAGAGAATTTATTAGATTGGTTAAAAAATTATACTTGGCCTTATGAACATAAGTATAGAGATAAAAATTTTTCAAAAACTAAGTCCAAGATTTTTTCACAAGAACTTGCTAGTGTAGGTACAATAGGTGGGGGATGTTATGGATCGATTCATGGGCATACAGTTGATCATGCTTTAAAAAATTTTAAAGGTGATTTTATAGTTGGAAATGTTTTAATGACAATGAATAGTCCTGATTATTTAATTCAATCAAAAAAATCAGCTGTTAATTTAGTAAACAAAAAATCTACAAAATACTCTCATAATTATGCACTAACTCCAAGGTTTGCTATCACAACTCACCCCGAGGTAATGAAAGAGTCTGCTAGCTTTGCCAAGGCCAATAAATCATTTATTCAAACACACTTGGCCGAAACTCCTGGAGAGATTGAATTTGTGATGGATATTTATTCAAAATTAAAAGGTTTTGAAAAAGTTAAATCATATACAGAAGTTTATAAAAAAAGCGGTTTACTTGGCCCAAGAACTATAATGGGCCATGGAATTTATTTAAATGATGATGAGTTGGAGATGATTAGAAAGTCAAAGACTAAAATTGCTCATTGTCCAAGTTCCAATGCTCCTACAAAGGAATTAGGATTAGGTTCTGGTCTATTTGATTTTAAAAGAATAGAAAAGGCCTCTATTGATTGGGCCTTAGCTTCCGATATAGGAGGTGGGCCATATTTATCTATGTTTGATGTAATGGATTCTTTTGTAAGACAAAATCATAAAAAGAAAAACTATGAAGCAAGTTATACTAAAGCACTTTATCGATCTACGATATCTGCAGCAAAAATGCTTAATATTTCTAAAAACTCTGGGAGTTTAGACTCAGGTAAAAGAGCAAACTTTATTTTCATTGAAGCACCAAAGTTTAAGTCAGCAGATAAATGCGAAGATGTTTTAAAAAGAGTAATCAAAAAAGGCCTGAAGAATAGAGCGAATCACGATAAAAGTATTTTCAAAACATTTTTAGATGGAAAAGAAATTTATTCAGCCACTTAGCTTTATCATAATTCCATGACAATTGGACAATGGTCAGATCCTAAAACTTTTGGAAGGTGATAGCATTTTTTTACTTCTTTAAGGATTTTATTAGTTACAAAGAAGTAATCAATTCTCCATCCGATATTTCTCTCTCTACAGTTATTTCTATAAGTCCACCAAGTATAGTGGCCGTTTTCTTCAGGTGTAAACACTCTGAAAGCATCAGTGAAACCCAGATTTTCAAATTTAGTCATCCACTCTCTCTCAATTGGCAAGAAACCAGTTGTTTTCGTGTTTGTTTTGGGATTGGCCAGATCAATTTCATGATGAGCAGTATTATAATCACCGCAAACAATTATTTCTTTTTTATACTTTTTCTTATATTTGATAGCTAAATTTGCGACCTCATCACTGTACTCTAGTTTATATGGAACTCGATTGTGGTCTCTTTGACCATTTGGAAAATAACAACAAAACAAAATGAAGTTATCGAAATGAGCAATAAGTGTTCTTCCTTCGTCGTCAAACTTATCAACTCCAATGCCGTTTTCAATTTTAATCAAATTTGTATCCTCTTTAACAAGGATAGCAACACCAGAATAACCTTTTTTTTGGGCAAACGAAAAATATGATTTATAACCTTTGAGAGGATTTACTTCTCTGGGAAGAGTATCTGGATTTACTTTTGTTTCTTGTAAACAGATGATTTCCGGGGAAAATTTGCTAACCCATTTGAGAAAGTCTTTTTTAAGAACAGCTCTGATACCGTTAATATTCCAACACGCAATTTTCATTTATTATCCTTTTAATTGTAAAGACCTTTCCAAATAAATACTTAGCAATTTTTCCTAAATAAAAAGCAGATATTATAAAATTTTGACACCGATGTAAAAAATTTCGATTTCTTAAAATAAAGTTGAAAATACTTTAGGAAAGCTTAAACTGTAAAAAAAACCTTGAGATATTCACAAGGTTTGAATTGTAAAGTATTAAAAATTAATTGAAAATAGTCATGCTTTTTGATACAACTAAATTTAAAGAATTTTTGATATTTAGTTTTTCAACATGACGGGGAGTAAAAATGCGTAGTTTTGATAATATTGCAAAGTTAATAAGAACCAAAAGAATGGGACACCCAAAAGGTTACTCTCAGTCCGAATTGTCAAGTTTGTTGGGATATAAAAATGGTCAATTTATTAGCAATGTTGAAAGAGCACTTTGTAATATACCTTTAAAGATGTTGGGAAAAGTTTGTGATGTTTTGGATATAGATAGCACTGAATTAAAAAAGGCCATCTTAAAAGATCATGAAGTAACTTTAGAAAATTATTTAACTTCTAAGCAATCAGCGAATAACTCGAACACAGTTAATAATAAATCTGAATATAAATTCTCATCTCCAATGTAAAAATAAAGATGAGTATTCTCCTCTTGAAAGTTAGCACCAATTTATAATTGGTGCTTTTTTTTCTTTAGAGTTAAAATTATAAAAAAGAGAGAATATGAATCTATTACCTTTAGTGTTTTTTTTATTAATTAGTTTTAATTGTAATTCACAAGAATTAGAGTTCTATGTTGGTGAAAAAAAAGTATCGACTTTAACTCTTGCACAGATGATTAAAATTGGAAAAGTTGAAGAAATAAAACTTGATTATCATTTTTCAAAATCTAAAGTTAAAAACTATAAGTCTGTTTCATTTAATGAAATTATAAAATCTGCTTTTAAGAAAGAATTAGATAATGACAAATATAGTGAAGTTATTTTTGAAGCAACTGATGGTTATCAAGCTTTTAGTGAAAAAGAAAAATTATTAGAGTCTGGAAGTTATTTGGCCTTCAAAGACTTAGATGTTAAAAATGGTTGGGAAGGAGTTGGAAGAAGTATGAAAAGTCCCGCTCCCTTTATTTTAATCTGGAAGGGCGATGATAAAACTAGCAAACAAGGATATCCTTGGCCTTGGGGTTTAAAAAAAATTAAATTAGTTCAATTTGAAAAAAGATATAAATCCTTAGTTCCAAAAGTAAAAAAAGATAATCAAGTCTATAAAGGTTTTTTAACTTATAAAAAATTTTGTTTTAGATGCCATGCTATTAATAAAGTTGGTGGAAAAATAGGACCTGACTTAGGGGCTCCAAAAAATATTACGTCCTATAGAGATGATCAATTCTTGGTTAATTATATAAAGAACCCTGAGAATTATAGATATAGTAAAATGCCGGCCCATGAATTTTTAGGCGATTCATCTATAAATCAAATAATTTCTTACTTAAAGTCATTTAAGTGAAATCTTCGCAATAAATTAGGAATATTAATATTGTCATTTAATAATTCAAACTTCTAAAATCTTATTTATATAAATAATTTTTCATTAGGGAGAGAATTATGAAAATTTTAACATTACTAGCACTATTAGTATCGCTTCCAAGTTTCGCTGCAAATTATGCTTCAAAAACTTCTAGTTTTTCAATAAGTTCAATTGGCCCTGCGGGGGAAAGAGTTTATTATAATTGTGATTCAGTTGAAAGATTAGTCGAGAGTACACTTTCAGCACTTGGTGCAAAGAATATTAAAGTTAGATGTTCTGGTGGAATTGATACTATAGGAAGAATTCATATGCCTGCATTTGTGAGAGCAGAGTATGATGCAGTTTCTACTCAAATTGCTGGAGACATAAATACTGAAGCTCAAACTATTCATTTTCAAGATAGAGAAGGGTGTCACTTAAACACACAAGTTTATAAAGGTCTGAAAAAGAATTTTGAGATTGCTTCAGAGGCCGTTTCACGTTGTTCAAAATCTAGTAGTAGAACGGACATTAAGCTAATAGTAATTAAAGAAACAAAATAATTAAATAATATACCGGGTGTAATTCTTGCATCCGGTTATTCTATAATCCTTTATATTTTTTATAATCTTCAATTGATCCTACAGACTCTTCAGTATCATCTTTATAGTTTGCTTGTTTTTGAGTGTCTTTTAGATGTGGGTCTTCAATATACTCTTGAGCAACTTCAACAATTCCAACTGAAGTTAGGGCGTGATTTGAGCTATACACTTTATCTTCTTCGTAAAGGACAAAGCATTCATTAAGTGATTTTCTATCTTCTTCACTTAAAGTAGCTTCAAATTCTCTTAGATCTCGGATTGTTTTATCATATAAGTCTTCAAGCTTTTTTCTTCCATTATCATCAACCCGATGAAATTTTTCGAAATATTCTTTTCTGGCCTTATTATGAAGACTTAATAAAGTATCATACTTTTTAAAGACACCTTTTAAACCAGATACAAAAGTCTTTCTTCTTCTTCTGTGGTTGTGTCTTTTTTTATGATGGTGTCTTTTATTATTGTTTCTATTATTTGAGTTTTTTGAATTGTTTGATGACCTTGGCGGTCTTGCCGATTTATTTTCACCAGATGCTTCAGCTTTTTGGTTACCAGAAGCTTTGCTTTTATAGTTGTTTCGCCTATTATTTCGTCTTCTATTATTATTTTTTTTCCTATTACCACTATTAGAGTTTGGTTTTTTAGATTGGCCTTCTGAATTTGAGTTGGTACTCATATTACCTCTTGATATATTTTCTTCATCTTTTGTATTTAGGTGATTCATGCTACCTTAATGAGCAAAGTTTTTAAACTGTTATACTCAAATTTATTTCAATTTTAAGAATAAATGATTACATATTATTAAATTATAAAAGGAGAATACATGGCAAAGAAAAGAGTTAGAGTCGCTGTAACTGGTGCTGCTGGTCAAATTGGATACGCATTACTTTTTAGAATCGCTTCAGGTCAAATGTTTGGACCAGATACTGAGGTTGAGTTAAGTCTACTTGAATTAGAAAGAGCACTTCCTGCACTTGAAGGTGTAAAGATGGAATTAGATGATTGCGCTTTCCCTCTATTGAAAGGTGTAACTTGTACTGCTGATGTTAATGTAGCAATGAAAGATGTAAATTGGGCCTTGCTTGTTGGTTCTGTTCCTAGAGGAAAGGGAATGGAAAGAGGTGATCTTTTAAAAATTAATGGTGGAATTTTTACAACTCAAGGTAAAGCAATTAATGATAATGCAGCTAAAGATTGTAAAGTGTTTGTAGTTGGTAACCCTTGTAATACTAACGCATTAATAGCAATGAATAGTGCTCCAAATATTCCCAATGATCAATTTTTTGCAATGACAATGTTAGATGAAAATAGAGCAAAAACTCAATTAGCTTCTAAAGCAGGTGTTGATGTTGATCAGGTAACAAATATGACTATCTGGGGTAATCACTCTGCTACACAATATCCTGATTTTTATAATGCGAAAATTTCAGGAAAAAAAGTTACTGATGTTATTACTGATGAGACTTGGTTACAAAATGATTTCATAACAACTGTTCAAAAAAGAGGAGCTGCAATTATTGAAGCAAGAGGCGCTAGCTCAGCAGCTTCAGCAGCGAACGCAATTGTTGATGGTGTAAGAAATCTTACTAATGACACTCCTGCTGGCGAAACATTTTCAATGTGTTTATGCTCAAAAGGTGAGTATGGTGTAGATGAAGGGTTAATTTTCTCTTATCCATGTAGAGTTGAAGGTGGAAAAGTTAAAGTTGTAGAAGGGATTGAACATGTAGGATTTGGTTCTGAAAAATTTAATACTACTTTAGCAGAGTTAAGAACTGAAAGAGATACGGTTAAGGCCGAAGGTCTAATATAAAATTTCTAAAGTGTGGTCTATTTTTAGGCCACACTCATTTAAATCTTGCATTGCAGCGTACATTTAATTTAGTAAAAAAACATTTTCGATTAAGTTAAGAACTTGATTTCAGATAAGCGGTGTTTGCTTTAATAAATAATGGATTATATAAAATTACCTAAAAAACTTGAATAGGAGAGTTTTATGAAATGGATAATTTTAGCATTCGCGCTAATAAATTTAAATGTTTTAGCTTCAACAAAATCTAACCATCAATCAAATATGAGAAAGATCAAAAGAAATCAAAGATCTGTCATTTCTTGTATTAATAAAATTGTAAAACAAAATTCTAAAAAAGAAGAAAAAATAGAAAATGAAATTTTAAAAAATTATGTAACAACTGTTCTTTATTCTTTGAATACAAATGGAACAACATTAAAGGGATCTTCTGAAGTATTAAAAAAATGTAAGCAAGATTTAAAAACACCGGGATCAATTACTATTTTAGACAACCCTAGAGTTGAGAAATTCCTTCCTCTTGCCAAAGCAATGGTTGAACCAGGAATGGTGTGTAAGGGAGTTAAGGTTAGTAATGTTATGGCCTTGGCATTTGGATATGAAGTTGGTCTTGGAGCTAGCTATTGTAAACTAACGAATGGGAAAAATTGGTTGGCACTAGTTCCCAATTTTGGACTCGTTTATGGAGTTGGTGGATTTTTAACTATTGATGGGTTTATGTTTGGAGTAGATAATATTTTAAATACTCCAGAGCCAACTCTTGATACTGGATATGCAATTGGTCTAGCATTCAAAGGTGGTTTCAGTTTGCCGAAAGAGGGTAATACTGAAGATTATTCTATCAATTATGGCCTTGGAGTAGGAGTTGGATTTTTCCTTGGAGCAAGTTCAGATGTTCCATTTAAAGTCGTTCCAATGCTTCCAAGTTACTCAAGAATCGTAAAACAAGTTTTAAAAGTTGAATAAATTGAGGAGACCTTAGAGTCTCCTTTTCTTTTTTTTATAAAATTTTTCGTAGAACGATAATTTTTATATAGTTATACAACAAATCTGTTGCTGCGTTTAAATAATGCTTTGAAAAGTCTCGAATTCTGTGCATAATGCGCTTTCTATACAACATTTAATTTATAAGGGTCAGAAATGATTAATAAGCTCGTAAATGATGGTGAAAAGATAAAATTATCAGGTTTTAACAACTTGACAAAAATACTGTCTTTTAATTTTTATGATTTTTGTATCACAGTAGATGAACAACAACGTGCGGAATATATTGAATGGATTAATGAAAAATATAGTGCTCAAAGAATCACAGAAATAAGCGAAAAGGTTTGTAATATAATCGAGGCGAATATTTTGGGGGTTTCCAAGCAAGATTATGATCCTGTTGGTGCTTCTACTATGGTTTTAATGAGTGATATAAAGGGTGGAGGAGACCATCCTAGACCTGAGAGCTCTCAAGTATCAATGCACCTTGATAAATCTCATATTACTGCTCATACTTATCCAGATGCTGCAGATCCTGATGGTATTTGTACCTTTAGAGTTGATATCGATATTGCTACTTGTGGTGAAATTGTTCCATTAAGTGCCATAAACTATCTATTTGAGGCATTCGAGTGTGATGTTGTGTACATTGATTATGTCGTAAGAGGTTATACTAGACTTGAAAATGGTAGAAAAATTTATAATGATCAAAAGTTAGACTCAATTCAAGACTATATTTCTAAAGATGTTCTCTCTAATTATAAGTTCAGATCAGATATTAATATGCCTAAGGATAATATTTGGCAAACAAGACTTCTAATTGGAGACATGAATCCTAAAAGGTATTTAATGGAAGAATATGATATTGATCATCCCGAAGTTCCTCATAAAATGGAATTATTAGATAAAGAAATGCGTGAAGTATTTCAAATGATTCACTAAATATGATTGAAACAAATCGTTGTTTATTAAGACTTGCAACTATGGAAGATGCCCAAGGCATTATTGACTTTTATATTCAAAATAAAGATCATTTAGCTCCATGGGATCCGAAAATTCCTGAAGACTTTTATACTTTAAGTTATTGGAATAAAAAAATTGAAGATTATAAAAATGAATTTGATCAAAATTCATCACTTAGGCTTTTAATTATATTTCAGGAAAATAACAAAATAATTGGAATGATAAATTTCACTAATTTTGAAAGAGGGCCATTTCAAAACTGTCGCCTTGGATACAAGATAGGTAAAGAGTACGAGGGTAAATCATTGATGTATGAATCATTAAGAGAGAGTATAAGTTATCTTTTTTCAAAATATAATTTACATAGAGTTGAAGCGAATTATATTCCTGTTAACAGTAGAAGCGGTAATGTTTTAAAAAGAGTTGGATTTACTGAAAATGGAATTGCTAAAGACTATCTTTATATCAATGGGAAATGGCAAGATCATATACTAACTAGTTTAATTAATAAATCATGGAAGAAGAGATAGGATATTTTTTCTCGCATAGCTTAAGGTGTTTTCTAAGTCATTATCAATTTGCCAGGCCAATAAAACTTTATGTATAGTAAGTGAAAGTCCTTCATAGGTTTTTATTCCCATAGATAATAAAATGTTTTCAATAAAAATAGATTCTTCACTATCGAATTTATTTTTTATTTCAGTGAATTCAGGATTTATGACACTATAGAACTGAGAAAGAATAATATAGTTTCTTAGAGACGTATTTTGTTTTGCCCAAGTGAAAGACGCTTTTATATATACATCAAGTGAGTCTTGGCCGTTATATCTTTCTAAAGCATGTTGAACAAATAGCGAGTAGTGTTTTTGACAATATATCATGCATTCGAAAAATAATTTGTTTTTGTCTGGATAGTAATAGGACACATGTGATTTTGTAGTTCTTAGTGTGTTCGCAATTTTTTCAAACGTAATATTTTCAATTCCAGATTTAGAAATTAGCTCCAATGTATTTAAAATGATCTGACGTCTTTTTCGAGCGCCTTTATCGAGTTCATTTATATTGGGATCTAGATAGGAGTCTTCCATTTGGCTATTTTAAATATGTATAGTCTTTAAGAGACTTTTCATAAAAATCTGTCAGTTTGACACCTTCTCTGGGCCTTAGTTTTCCTTTTCTAACTTGTTTATCAAGTTGTTTTTTTACATACATGGCCATAGATTCAGGATTATATTGAAGTGTTTTTAAAATTCTTCCACATGAGTTACCTGGAATAAACTCTTCTATATAAAAGTCACTAGGATCGTCATCATCACAAAAAATGTGAACTTCATTTAGTCTGCCAAATAGATTGTGATTATCACCCATGATGTCTTGATATGCACCAGTTAGGAAAATACCAATATGATATTCTTCATCATTTTTTAATTTGTGAAGTTTAAGCTTACAAGTGCTTTTATCATTTTCTAAAAACTGAGTGATCTTTCCATCACTATCACAGGTAATATCTGCTATTGTTGCACACTCTGTAGGCTCTTCATTTAAGCGCTTAATTGGGACAATTGGTAAGACTTGTTTTATGGCCCATGAATCAGGTGCGGATTGAAAAACCGAAAAATTACATAAGTATTGTTTTGTTAATTGAGATTTTGCCATAGCAATTTCTTTAGGTGCTTCATCAAATTGAGACAATTCATAAGAAGCTATTTTTTTAATTAGCTTTGAGTAGTATAAATCAACTAGCGCTCTTTGCTCTAAAGATAAGACTCCTAGTTTGAAAGCGTTTAATGCTTCTTCTTTATACTGGATTGAATCATAATATAGTTCTCTAATATTTTCAGCATTTAGATCTGCATAAATATCTTTCATATTTTTTAAGATAATATGCTCACTCATTTCTTCTTCATTTAAATCAACATTTAATTGATCATTTATAGGTGATATTTCTCCAAACACATTTGTTATAATACAAGAGTGGTGTGCGGTGATTGCTCGTCCACTTTCACTAACAATATTTGGATGAGGGATATTTTCAATATCACAGATCTGCTTTAATATATAGACAACATCATTTGAATAAGTTTGTAATCCATAGTTAACACTAGAAGAGTCTGAAGATTTTGTTCCAGCGTAATCAACTCCAAGTCCACCACCCACATCAAAGTATTTAATAGGTGCACCCATTTTATGAAGATTTGTGTAATACCTTGCACCTTCTGTAATAGCATTTTTAAGAGTTTTAATATCTGGTATTTGACTGCCAATATGAAAGTGAAATAATTGTAAGCGATCTAATAACTTAGAGTATTTTAATAACTGAACTGCTTGTATTATTTCTGAACTTGTTAGGCCAAACTTAGCTTTATCTCCGGAACTTTCTTTCCATTTCCCAGAACTCTTTGACGCGAGTTTTGCTCTTAGCCCAATAATAGGACATATATTATACTCTTGAGACAGTTTTATTAAATTGGTTAGTTCAGAAAACTTCTCTACAACTACGACAATATTTCTGCCCATTTTTGAACCGATCATTGAAAGTCTTAAGTAGTCTTCGTCTTTATAACCATTTAAAACAATTAAAGCGTCTGAAGGTACATCTTGAGAAAGAACACTTAATAATTCTGGTTTTGATCCCGCTTCTAGGCCATATGAATACTCTTCTCCTGCATCAACGATTTCTTCTACAACCTCTCTCATTTGGTTAACTTTCACAGGAAAAACTCCCATGTATCGACCTTTATAATCATTTTCCTTTATACTTCGATCAAACTTTTTATTAAGTTCCATTACTCTTGATCTTAAAATATCTTGAAATCTAATTACTGCTGGAAGGGCAATATTATGAGCTTTAAGTTCATCTAATACTTCAGCAATATCTATACTCGGGCCTTCACTTGCTTTTTCTGGAAAGACGCACATGTGCCCTTTTGAGTTTATGCCGTAATGACCTTTTCCCCAACGAGAGACTTGGTAGAGTTTATCTGATTCTAAAATTGTCCACATTATTTTGTTCTAGGGTATTAAAATGATTGTGGCAATGGTCATATAATTATTTTAGACTTAAATATGAGTTAAAAAATTCTAAGTACTTGAAATAAAAAGACCGTATTTTGCAATACGGCCTTTTGAGAGGGAGAGATATGATTTAGGTGTCTTGGTTATCTACCGTAACGCCTAAGTAGTTTTTCGTGTTTTGCCTCCGCATATGAATCAAATTCATCATATTGCCCGGCCGGTGATTTAGAGTTAGTTACTTTTGATTTCGATGCGCATGCGACTACTTGTGTGAGTAGAATCAAAGATATAAATATATTGAAAACTCTCGCCATCCTGAACCTCCTTGTTCTGTTTGGCCCTCAATTAATTATAATACAAAAAGAATGCCAAAAAAATATGGCCAAAAGTACGTGTTAGAGCTTGTTTGGGGACATTTCACCACTGCAAGCTGACACTGCTAGAGTATAAAGTGGCCCCGAGTTGTTTGGTAGGTTAGGGATTATTTATTTAATATGATATATAAG